>JAJECF010000163.1 GCA_022822125.1 Alphaproteobacteria bacterium | reverse complement strand
CTGACGACGCAGGAAGTCGAGCACCTCCTCGTCGTTGATGAGCGCATTCATGCCCGCCCCGCCCGGCACGCAGACGAGGTCGAGCTGCGGGCAGTCGGCGAATGTCGTGCTCGGCAGCAGCCGCATGCCGCCGGCGGCCGTTACCGGGTCGAGGGTCTTCCATAGGAGATGGACCCTGGAGTCCGGGACCTTGGTGAACACCTCGTACGGGCCCGTCATGTCGAGCTGGGTGAGGTTGGGGAAAAGAAGAAGGCCGATCCGGAATGGCATGACGGTTTCGGGTCCATCGGTTGTCAGTATCGTTCGCAGACGATATGGAGCGCCCTTCATCCGCTTCAAGCCGGGCCGGGTGAGGCCCGGCGAACGAACCGGCGCCCAGGGAGGTTATCCGCCGATGACCGTTTTCCCGGAACCGCTCCTTGAGGGCTACCGCTGCTTCAGGAACGACCGGTATGCACGGGAGCAGGACCGCTACCGCCGGCTTGCCGAACAGGGGCAGGCGCCGGAGGTCATGGTCATCGCCTGTTGCGACTCGCGGGCGGCGCCGGAGACGATCTTCAATGCCGCGCCGGGCGAGATCTTCACGGTCCGCAATGTCGCCAATCTCGTGCCGCCCTGCGGGTCGGACCAAGCCTGCCATTCGACTTCGGCCGCGCTCGAATTCGCGGTGCAGGGCCTGAAGGTCCGGCATATCGTCGTACTCGGCCACAGCCGCTGCGGCGGCATCCGTGCGGCGCTCCACCCGGCGGCGGAACCGCTTTCCCCGGACGACTTCATCGGCAAGTGGATGAACCCGCTCCGCCCCGCCGCCGAGGAGATGGCAGGGCGCGGGGAACTGAGCGATGCAGAACGGCAGACCGCGCTCGAACGGGCCTCGGTCCGCCGGTCGGTTGCGAATCTCAGGACGTTTCCCTGGGTGTCGGGTCTGGAAAGCCGCGGCGGCCTCAGCCTGCACGGCGCCTGGTTCGACATCGCCGACGGGAAGTTGTGGGTGATGGATCCGGCCGGCGGAGAATTCTCCAGAGCCGGGTAAAACGCCTACGCCCCGGCGCCGAGCGCCCGTTCCGCCTGCAGCCGGTCCTGCAGGGCGGCGTCGCGGACGGCGCGCTGCAATTTCTCGAAAGCGCGCACCTCGATCTGGCGGATACGCTCGCGGCTCACGCCGAACTCGCGGCTGAGATCCTCCAGCGTCGCCGGGTCCTCGCGCAGGCGGCGCTGCTGCAGGATGCGCCGCTCGCGCTCGTTCAGCGCCCCCATCGCGCCGGCCAGCATGCGCCGGCGGCGCTCCAGCTCCTCGCGTTCGCCATAAAGCGTCTCCTGGCTCTCGCTTTCGTCCGCCAGCCAGTCCTGCCACTCGCCTTCGCCCTCGATGCGCATCGGCGCGTTCAGGGAGCGGTCCGGCGCGGCGAGGCGGCGGTTCATCTGCACGACCTCGTCTTCGGACACCCTGAGCTCGTCGGCGATCTTCGTGACATGCTCGGGCGACAGGTCGCCGTCCTCTATAGCCTGGATCTTGTGCTTCAGACGGCGCAGGTTGAAGAACAGCTTCTTCTGCGCCGCGGTCGTGCCCATCTTCACCAGCGACCATGAATGCAGGATGTATTCCTGGATCGAGGCCCTGATCCACCACATTGCGTAAGTCGCAAGCCGGAAGCCCCTTTCGGGATCGAAACGCTTCACCGCCTGCATCATGCCCACATTGCCTTCGGAAATGAGCTCGTTCACCGGCAGGCCGTAGCCGCGATAGCCCATGGCGATGCGCGCGACCAGACGCAGATGGCTGGTGACCAGGCGGTGCGCCGCATCCACGTCCTGATGCTCGACCCAGCGCTTCGCCAGCATGTATTCCTCCTCCTGCTCCAACATGGGGAACTGGCGGATTTCATGCAGGTAGCGGGCGAGATTGCCCCCGCTTCCGAGCGCGGGAATGTTACGGCTGACAGCGATGTTTTCGGCCATTTCGGAGCCCTCTCCACACAGCCGGAATATAAAGAACTACTGCTGAAAATTCAAGCCTTGCAACATTACCGACAGTTCACGGAAGTCCGCCGGAGGCGGGCTTTCGAACAGCATTTCCTTCCCCGTCGCCGGATGGCGGAACCCGAGCCGGGCGGCATGCAGCGCCTGTCGCGGGAAGGCCGGAAGGCCGCGGCGGCGCCGGCCATAGAGCGGATCGCCGAGCAGCGCATGGCCGATATGGGCCATATGGACCCGGACCTGATGCGTTCGCCCGGTCTCCAGCCGGCAGGCGACGCGCGACGCCCGCGTGCCGTAGGCCGCCTCGACCCGGTAATGCGTGACGGCCGCGCGGCCGCGCTCGACGACCGCCATGCGCTTGCGGTGGCGCGGGTCGCGGCCGATGGGCGCTTCGATCCGCCCCGCAACGGGCGAAGGCAGGCCCTGCGCCAGCGCCACATAGCCCCGGTCGATATCGTGCGCCTCGAACAGCGCGCGCAGCCCCGCATGGGCCGTTTCCGTCTTGGCGGCCACGATGAGGCCGGAAGTGTCCTTGTCCAGCCGGTGGACGATGCCCGGCCGGGCGACGCCGCCCACCCCGGTCAGTTCCGGGCCGCAACGGTCCAGCAGCGCATTCACCAGCGTGCCGCCGTCATGGCCGGGGGCGGGATGGACGACCATGCCCGCCGGCTTGTCCACGACGATCAGATGCGCATCTTCGTGGACCACCGCAAGCGGGATCGCTTCGGCCGCGGGCGCGGCGGGCCGGGCCGGCGGCACGCAGACCCGGTAAGTCCGGCCGGCGACCGCCTTGCGCGCCGCAGGCGTTACATTTCCCTCCGCCATCAGCGCCTGGATGCGGGAGCGCGAGAGTTCCGGTATGGCGCGGGCCAGCATGCGGTCCAGCCGCTCGCCGTCGGCTTCCGGCGGCGCGGTGGCCTCGAAGACCGTGCTGTCCTCGCCCCTTGTCATGGAATCGTCTCCCTGCCCATGACTCCCGCGCACAACTATGGCAAATCCGCGGCCGATGCGAGCGGCGGGGAGCAATCGATGGGTTTGAAAGCCCTGGTCTTAGGCATGGGCGTGTTGATCGTCGCCGGCGTTGCCGTCGTCCTGGTCACCATCGTCAACCGTTCCGTCGCGCCCAAAGCGACCGGCGAGACCCGCTGGCAATTGCCGCCGGGCGCCGAGATCGGGGACTGGCGCGTGGCCGGCGACGACCTTGTCGTCCGGCTGGAGCAGGACGGCGCGGTGCTGTTCTGGACCTTCGACCGCCGCTCCGGTCAGCGGCTGGGCGAGGTCCGGCTGGAGCCCGGATCGAACCCGTAGTCGCGCCGCGCCGCTTCAGGGCTGACAAGGCCGCGCCGCAAGTCGCGCGCGACCACCGCCGGGTCCCGCGCGGCCGGCTCGCCGAGCCCGCCGCCGCCGGGCATCTCGACGACCAGCCGCTCCCCTTCCGGGATCACCTGGAAGCCCTTGTTGCGGAGCTTCTGGCCCGAAGCCAGGCTGAGGCGGCCGAGCGCGCCCGGTCCGCCGCCGCCCCGTCCGCGCGCCGCATGCACGGTGCGCTCGAAGGTGGCGTAAATGCCGAAGGGCGCGCCTTCGCGGTTCTCGACTTCGATGGTCTGGCCGAGGCCGCCGCGCGTGCGGCCCGGGCCGCCGCTGTCGGGGCGCAGTTCCTTCTTCCAGAACACGAGCGGCGTGATCGCCTCGGTCGCCTCGACGGGCACATTGCGCACGCCGGAGGGAAAGGGCGTCGCGGAAAGACCGTCCAGGCCCGGCCGGGCGCCCGCGCCGCCGGAATGGAAGCTCATGATCTGGAACGGCGTGGACTGCGAGCCGGCGCGCGCCGTGATCCCCTGCCCCGCGCCGAGCCGGAGCGTCCAGAGCGCCGAGCAGCCCTCCGCCGGCACCCGGTCCGGGATGGACTGGTGCAGGCAGCCGAACACCACATCCGGCAGCATGTGGCCGATATTCGAGCGCGCATAGACGGCGCAGGGATGCGGCGGGTTAAGGATGCAGTTTTCGGGCGCCGTCACGCGGATGGCCTCGAGCGCGCCCGCATTGTTCGGCAGTTCCGGCGCCACGATGCATTTCACGCCGAAGCTCGTATAGGCGATGGTGTAGCAGAGCGGGCAGTTGATGCCGAAGTCCGAGAGCCCGGAAGTACCGTCGAAATCGACCTCTACGACGCCGTCGCCGACGGTCAGCCGGGCGACCAGTTCGACCTCGCGGTCGAAACCGTCGATGGTCATGGAATGGGTCCAGCTTCCCTGCGGCAGGTCGGCTATCGCATCGGCCATCGCCTGCCGGCTGCTGTCCACGATGAAGTCGGCCAGCGCGGACAGGTCGTCGAGGCCGTATTCATCCATCATCGCCAGCAGCCGCTCGCTGCCGGTGTCGTTGCAGGCGGCGAGCGCGTAGAGGTCGCCGATCACCATGCGCGGCTCGCGCACATTGGCCCGCACCATCTCGAGGAACCATTCGTTCACCCGCCCGGCCTCGGCGAACGGCATGAGCGGCACGAACAACCCTTCCTGATAAACCTGCCTTGCGTCGGGCCCCTGGCCGAGGCCGCCCACATCGACGACATGGCTGGTGGAGGCGAAGAGCGCCACGATGCGCCCGTCGCGGAAGGTCGGCGACACGACGGTGAAATCGTTCAGATGGCCCGTGCCCTTCCAGGGGTCGTTGGTGATGAAGACATCGCCCTCGCGCATGGTCTCCGGCGGGAATTTCTCGACGAAATGCTCCACCGAGAGCGCCATGGAATTGACATGGCCGGGCGTGCCGGTGACCGCCTGGGCCAGCATCCGCCCGGTGAGGTCGAAGACACCCGCCGATATGTCGCCGGCCTCGCGCGCGGAGGTCGAGAACGCGGTGCGCACCAGCGTCTGCGCCTGCTCCTCGACCACCGAAAGCAGCCGGTTCCACATCACCTGATGGCGCACGGCGTCGAATGTTGCGGTCATGCTGTCCCCCTCCGCGTCAGCACCAGCGCGCCGGAGGCGGCGACCGTGAGGTCGAAGCCGGCGGGCGCGACGGTAGCGGTTTCATCCTCTACCACGACCGCCGGGCCGGCAAGACGGACGCCCGGCGCGAGGTCTGCGCGCGCATGCACAGCCGCCTCCGCAGCAACGCCAGATTCAGTGTCGTAAAGCATCCGCCGGCCGGAAGGCGCGCCGGCGTCCGCAGAGGGCGCGGCGGGCAGGCGCTCGGGCAGCCGGTCCGCGGCGCCGAGCGCCAGGCTCCAGGACATCGCCTCCACTTCCAGCGCCGGGATCGTCCGGCCGTAGAGGCGCCGGTAGGCCTCGTCGAAGCGCCGGCGATATTCCCCGGCATCGGCGCGCTCCGGCAGCTCGACCGCGATCTCGTGGCCCTGGCCGCGATAGCGCATATAGCCGGTCCGCGTTTCCTCCAGCTCGGCGTCGGGCGCGCCCAGCCGCACCACAGCCTCCGCTTCCAAGCGCATCTCGTCGAACAGCGCATCCACAACCGCCGGCGCGAAATTGTCGAGCGCGGCGAAGCGCGAGCGCACGACCTCATAGGCGATGGGCGCGGACAGGAAGCCGATGGCCGAGCCCACCCCGGCCCCAGGCGGCACGACGACGCTGTCGATCCCGAGCTTGACGGCGAGCCGCGCGGCATGGAGCGGGGCCGCGCCGCCGAAGGCGATGAGCGCCCGGCCGCCCAGCGGCTTGCCGCTCTCGATCGCATGGACGCGCGCGGCATTGGCCATGGCCTCGTCCACGATCTCGCTGACGCCGGCCGCGGCCACCTCGTCCGTCATCCCGAGCGGGCCGCCCACATCGCGCCGGACGGCATGGCGGGCGGCGTCTCCGTCCAGCGTCATGGTCCCGCCGGCGAACCGGGCCGGGTCGATGCGGCCCAGCATCAGGTCGGCATCGGTCACGGTCGGGGCGCCGCCGCCGCGCCCGTAGCAGGCCGGCCCCGGATCGGCGCCCGCGCTGTCGGGGCCGACGGCTATGCGGCGCAGCGCATCGACGCGCGCGATGGAGCCGCCGCCCGCGCCGATCTCGACCATCTCGATGGCCGGGATGCGCAGCGGCAGCCCGCTGCCCTTCAGGAAACGGTATTGCCGCGCCACCTCGAAATTACGGGACAATTGCGGGCGGTAGTCGTCGATCAGGCAGATCTTCGCCGTGGTGCCGCCCATGTCGAAGGAGAGCGCCCTGTCGAGGCCGTGTTCGGCGGCGACATTGCGGGCCAGCACCGCGCCGCCGGCCGGGCCTGATTCGACCAGCCGGATCGGAAAGCGCCTGGCCGTTTCCACCGTCGTTACCGCGCCGCTCGACATGGTGAGCAGCAGCGGGCAGGCAAGGCCGCGTTCCCGGAGCGCCGCCTCCAGCCGGCCGACATAGCCGGCGATCAGCGGGCGGACATAGGCGTTGGCGACCGTGGTGGAGAGGCGGTCGTATTCGCGGATTTCGGGCGACACCTCCGACGACAGGCAGATCGTCGCTTCCGGCAGTTCCCGCTCCAGGATCGCGGCCGCGCGGCGCTCATGGGAGTCGTCCACATAGGAATGCAGGAAGCCGACGGCGACCGCCTCGACGCCCTGTTCCCGGAAAAACGCGGCATGAGCGGCGACCGCCGCCTCGTCGAGAGGCAGAAGCAGGGAGCCGTCCGCGGCCAGCCGCTCCGGCACGCCGAGCCGAAGCTCACGCGGCGCCAGCGGCTCCGGGCGCTCCATATAGAGGTCGTATTGCTCGAAGCGGTGCTCATAGGCCATCTCGATGGAGTCGCGGAACCCCTCGGTGGTCAGCAGCGCGGTCTTCGCCCCCTTGCGCTCGATCAGCGCATTGGTGGCGAGCGTGGTGCCGTGAATGACGAGATCGACCGCTCCTGGCGCGACGCCGGCGCGTTCGAGCGCCGCGCCGATGCCCTCAATCACCCCGGTTTCGGGCGTATCGGGCGTCGTCGGCACCTTGGCGGAGGTCCGCCCGCCGGCATGGTCGATCACGACATCGGTAAAGGTCCCGCCGACATCGACGCCGATGCGGCAGGCGGGGTTATCCGTCTTCATGGCAATCCGTTCTCACAGCGTCGCGAATCCCGTCCTCGTAACCGAGGCCGAGGATCCAAGCCTCTTCTCTTTCAATTAGATGGCGTTCGTCCGGGTTAAGGTCGCACGCTCCCTCGAACAATGGGGCAAGGCCGCCTTCCCTGTCCAGCCGCGCAAATGCCGCTGCATTGACGCGAACCTGGGCGCAGTCGAGGATTTCGTTGTCGCGTCGGCGCCTGGCGATCTCTCTCCTCAGCAGAGACGGATAGATTTCCGCGAGGACGAGCGGCGCCTTGCCGGTGTCCGGCGTTCGTAGCCCAGTATCGAAGGGCCAGACAGCGCCGCGACCGCCGATGCGCGGGTCCTCCAGCAGCCGTTTCAGAGCCGGCAAGCCCACAAGCACCTGCGAGCCGACGGAGCCCGCATAGGCCAGTTGCCAGACGGTCTTGGCACCCGATGCCCGGAGGTCGGCGATGCGGCGCTCCGGCGGGTGCCCGTCCCGGCAGGTGCGGTCGCGCGCCCTGACCGGAATTTCCGGGTAGCGCCATACCGACGGACGGCCCCAGAACGGCCCGAGGCCCGGCCAGCACCGGTTCATTTCCTCGGCTACGGCAAAGCGGTTGTTGCCATTGTCCGGCCTGTCCGCGATACGCGCCGTCAGCCAGTCCCGGAGCGCAGGCGCCGAGGCCCGGCCGGTCAGGCGCTCGGCAACGCCCGCCGGATAGCCGAACGGATATTGCGCCAGGCAAAGTCCTGGAGAGGAGGATGCGATGAACTGAAACCTCTCGTAGCGATCCAGCGGGTTCGACTCCCGCCCGGCAAAGGCGCAGCCAGCCAGCCGGAAGCGAGTCTTGCATGGCGTGCGGCAACGCCCG
>JAJECF010000164.1 GCA_022822125.1 Alphaproteobacteria bacterium | reverse complement strand
ACGGGCGTTGCCGCACGCCATGCAAGACTCGCTTCCGGCTGGCTGGCTGCGCCTTTGCCGGGCGGGAGTCGAACCCGCTGGATCGCTACGAGAGGTTTCAGTTCATCGCATCCTCCTCTCCAGGACTTTGCCTGGCGCAATCTTCGACCGGCAGGACTGGGGCGAGCTTTACGACCTCGAAGCCGACCCCGGCGAGTTCCGCAACCTCTGGGACGCGCCGGAAGCCGCCGCGCAAAAGGCCCGGCTGATGGAGCGGCTCCTCAGGGAAGAGATCGCGGCAGCCGACCGCTCGCCGCTGCCGACCGCCAGGGCTTAGGGGCGTCTCGCTAACGCTGGCCCGCGGGTGTAGGCTGGACAGGCATAGCAACCAACCGGGAAAGGGTCCGCGCCATGGGGCAATTCGACCGCGCCGGCGAGGATGTCGGCAATATCGTCGCGCTGGAGCATGTCAATGTCCGGGTGCCCGACCAGGTGCGCGCGACGGAGTTCTATGTCACCGCGCTCGGGCTGACGCGCGACCCCTATCTGGTGACCGGCACGGACAATATGTGGATCAATGTCGGGCAGAGCCAGTTCCACCTGCCCGTCGGCGAGCCGCAATGCCTCCGGGGCCGGACGGGCCTCGTCATGCCCGACCTCGACGCGCTGCAGGCCCGGCTCGCCGCTGCCGGCATGCCCTGCGAGCGGGAGAACGGGCATATCGACACCGTCTGCCCCTGGGGCAACCGCTTGCGCATCCACGGGCCCCGCTCCGGGCGGACGCTCGCCATGGACTATGTCGCCTTCGACGTGCCCGAGGGCACGGCGGAAGCCGCGGCGGCCTTCTACCGCGAGGTCTGGAGAACGCCGGCCTGGGTGGACGGCGAGGGCATGGCCCATGCCTCGGTCGGGCGCGGCCAGGAGCTGCGTTTCGTCGAGACCGCCGGGGCGCAGCCCGACTATGACGGCCACCATATCGCGATTTATGTCGCTGACTTTTCCGGCCCGCATCGCTGGCTGGAGGAGCGGGGCCTGGTGTCCGAGGAAAGCAATCAGTGGCAATACCGCTTCCTCGACATCGTCGATCCGGGAACGGCCGAGCCGGTCTTCCGCATCGAGCACGAGGTGCGCTCCATGACCCACCCGATCTACGGGCGCCCGCTGGTCAACCGCAATCCGGCCGTCACCAATAACGCCTTCGTGCCGGGCCATGAAGCGGTCGCCTGGGCGGCTCCGCCGGCGTAACCCGGCCCGGGTTTCCGCGGGCGCGGGCGTCGCTGTCGCGGAAATGTCGTGTTCCTGTCGTGGTCTCCGTCTTCATAACGGGCGATAGCACCCGGCAGGAACGGCCGGAGGGGCATCCATGATCGTCCGGAAGCTGCGCATCGAACAGGGGCTCTCCCAGGAGCAGCTGGCGTCCATGGCCGGCATCAGCGTGCGCACCCTGCAGCGTATCGAGCGCGGCGCGAATGCGAGTTCGGAAACGCTCAAATGCCTCGCCGCCGTTCTGGAAACCGACTTTTCGGCACTCAGAAACGGGCAAGACATGACAACCGCAACCGACATTCCTCTCCCGGACCTTCCCGAAGATGAACAACAGGCCATGGAATATGTCCGGGATATCCGGTCCTT
Source organism: Alphaproteobacteria bacterium (assembly GCA_022822125.1). The sequence continues at coordinate 2,107 of JAJECF010000164.1, read as the reverse complement.
CTACGTCCACGCCATCCAGTATGCCGTCGTCATAACGGGCCTGGCTGTCGTCAACCTCTTCACCAGCCCGGGTTATCTCTGGTTTCTCTGGGCCGCGTTCGGCTGGGGCGTCGGGCTCGCCGTCCACGGCCTGAGCGTGTTCGAGATCGTCAACCTGTTCGGCGACGGCTGGGAGAAGCGGCAGGTCGCCAGGAGGCTCGCCAGAAACCGGCAGGAGCGGAACGGAAGGTCGTAGGCCTTCCGGGGCGCGGGGCGGCGAAACGGCCGTTACCCGCTCGCGGCCTTGCGGGCGTGGTCCCGCAGCACGCGGTTGATTTCAGTCTGGTAGCCCCGGCCGCCGGGAGCTGCCGCCTTGAACCAGGCCACGACGTCAGCGTCGAGCCGCAGCGTAATCTGCTGCTTGACGGGCCTGTAGAACCGACCGCGACGAGCATCCGGCCAATCGAGCATCTCGGGCGCGTCGCTCGTGTCAATTTCCTTGTCGGAGAGAGCGGCCAGGGCTTCTATCTCCGCTCGTTGTTTGTCCGGGACTCTCCCGGAGACTGTCTCTTGCACAGAAACTTCGGTCATGCGGGGTGACAAGGGCCCGACTCTACTCCTCCAGCGTCGGGCCGGCGCCGGCGACGCGGGTCTGGCGCATGCGGCGGCGGAAGCGGTCGGCGTCGTAGCCCGCGCCCCGGTGCAGCAGGCAGCGATTGTCCCAGATCACGAGGTCGCCGGGCTGCCAGCGGTGGGCGAGCACATGCTCTTCCGCCGTCATCTCTTCCACCAGCCCGTCCAGCAGCGCCCGGCTGTCCTCGAACTCCCAGCCTTCGATCTCACGGGCATGCGAGCCGACATAAAGGTTCCGCGCCCCGTTCCCCGGGTTGCGGCGCACCAGCCGCTGGCGCACCGGCGGCAGCGAGGCGGCGTGCGAGGGCGTCACCGCATCCGGGGCGACCTTGGAGCGCGAGAACACATAGTCGTGGATGCAGACCAGCGGGCGGAGCCGCGCCTGTTTGTCCTCATCCAGCCGGTCCCAGGCTGCGCGTTGGCTGACGAACAGCGTCTCCCCGCCCTCGTCCGGCGTCTCATAGGCGCACATGATCGAGACGAAGGACGGCACGGCGCGGAAAGAGGAATCCGAGTGCCACATATTGTTGCCGGTCTGGAAGATCGTGCGCTTGTGGTCGTTGCCGGCCACGGTCCCGTCATCGAGTACATTGCCGATGGTGCCGAAATGCTCGATGCGCCCCTCGCGGCCGAGCACGACATGGTTCGCCTCCGGCTCGCCCAGCTTGCGGGTGAAGGCGAGATGCGCCTCGTCGCCGCCAGCCGCGCCCGGCACATGCACGAAGGAATAGCGATCGATGGCCGTTCGCACCTCTTCGATATCGAGCTTGCCGATGGGCCGGCTTTCAAGCCGCACGCCGAATTCAGGATGGAGCGGGGTCATGGCGTCTCCTGAAGGGTCAGTTGAAAGCGGGTCACCTCGTCCATGCTCTCGCCGAACCAGGCGTCGATGGCGGCCACGCGGCGGCCGAGATAGACGGGCGCACCGTCCCCGCCCAGAATCATCGGCAGGTCGTGGCCCGGAATCAGCACCGTGCCGGGCCGCGCGCGCCAGAGCCCGTGGATCATCTCTATGGAGGCGCGCGAGACGGCGGCATCGAAGGTCATGTCCACATCGCCCGAGACCAGCTCCGCGCGGTTCTTGGCGGCGTCGCCCGTGAACACGACGTCGCGCTTCGCGCCCACGAGCCGGAAGACCAGACAGCCCGGCGTGTGTCCCGGCGCGAGATGCGCGGTCACGCCGGGGAACACCTCGTCGCCGTCCGCCACCCGCTCGGTTTTCGGGAAGAGCCCGAGCTCGCGAACATAAAGCTCCGGCACCACCGTCCAGCCCCAGGGTTCGCCCGCCGCCCAGTCGAGTTCGACCGCGCCCACGACGACGCGCGCTTTCGGAAATAGCAACCAATTGACGGCATGGAGGCACTTGCAGAATTGAGGTTCTGAGGAATAGCGGCTGAGATTTTGGATGCGGTTTTAGGTTTGCGTTGCGTTTGGGGCGCTGCGGCTGGCCTGATTGGGTCGCGGGTCGTGTCTGCGGTCGGTTTTGAGGCGAGCG
>JAJECF010000118.1 GCA_022822125.1 Alphaproteobacteria bacterium | reverse complement strand
CGGCTCTGGAACGAGTTCGTCGCCCGCTACCACTATCTCGGCTTCAAGACCCTGGTCGGCGCCCAGATGCGCTATGCCGTCCACGACCGCAACGGCTGGCCCGTCGCCATGCTCGGCTTCTCCACCGCCGCCTGGAAGCTGGCCCCGCGCGACAAGTTCATCGGATGGACGCCCGAACTGCGCAAGAAGAACCTCTCCCTTGTCGTCGACAATCCACGCTTCCTGATCCTGCCATGGATCGAGATCCCCAACCTCGGCTCGCACATCCTCGCCATCGTCCGCCGCCGCCTGCCTCTGGACTGGGCCGAGCGCTACAACGTCACTCCGATGCTCATCGAGACCTTCGTCGAAACCCCGCGCTACACCGGCGCCGTCTACAGGGCGTCCGGCTGGCTCCATGTCGGCACCACCCAGGGCCGGGGGCGCTACGACCGCGACAAGCTTTACGACAAGCCCCGCAAGGACGTCTGGCTCCGGCCCCTCCGACGCGATTGGCAGCGCGCCCTCAATCGGTAAAATCCTCTCTGGCGCCGGGCTTCCTGTTCAGTCAGCCGGAGGACTTCCACGGCCCGACGGAACTTTTACCGATAAGCAGCGTCAGAAATTTGATTGAATCCGCTTGCGCTATGAAGACTCATTTAGACCCATAATTGTTAACTCACTGTTATATAGCGTTAAATATCTCCATATTGGCCCCAATTGGCAGAACATGACACATTGGAACGCCCCTGCCCTCGCCGGTTGGGCGCGGGGAACGCAACGCAAGGAAGGCAGCAAGCCATGCACAAGTGGATCGACCATATCGTCGTCCGGGTTAAGGACCTCGACCGCAGCCTCGAGGACTATGAGGGCAAGCTCGGGCTGAAGGCGGAAGCGCCGCCGGAGGAAGAGCCGCATCTGGGGCTTCGGCGCGCGATCCTGCCGCTCGGCGACTCCGGCCGCTTCATCGAGCTTGCCGAGCCGCTCGGCGACGGCGCGATCGCGCGCAGCCTCGAAAAGAACGGCGAGGGGCTGCATCTGGTCGCGCTCGCCGTGGACGACCTTGAGGCCGCAAAGACGCAGATGGCGGCGAACGGCGCGCGACTGATCGAGGCGACCGGCATGGTCTTCGTCCACCCGGCTGACGGCCACGGCGTGCTCTACCAGCTCATCGAGCGGGACTAGCCGGTGGCGGACGGCGGCGCCTTCGTTCCGGGCACGGAGCGCCGGATCGAGGGCCGCGCCGGCGGGCCGCTCGACGGGCTGACCTTCGCCGCGAAGGACCTGTTCGACGTGGCCGGCCTGCCGACCGGCGGCGGCAACCCCGACTGGCCGGGCGCCGACGCCCCCGCCGAGCGCCATGCCTGGGCGGTCGAGACGCTGCTGGAAGCGGGCGCCGCCTTCATCGGCAAGACCGTCACCGACGAGGTCTCGCTCGGCATACTGGGCGAGAGCGCCTTCTACGGCACGCCGCTCAACCCGGCCGCGCCGGACCGTGTGCCGGGCGGCTCCTCCTCGGGGTCGGCCTCGGCGGTTGCTTCGGGTTTGTGCGACACGGCGCTCGGCACCGACACGGGCGGCTCGGTCCGCGTGCCGGCGAGCTTCTGCGGGCTTTACGGCATCCGTCCGAGCTGGGGCCGGCTCGACCTCCGGGGCATGATGGCCCAGGCGCCGAGTTCGGACACGACAGGCTGGTTCGCGCGTGACGCGGAGACCTTCGCCCGCGTTTCCGCCGCGCTGTTGCAGGAGGCCATTCCCGAGGCGCTGCCGAGCCGGCTGCTGATCGCCGTCGATGCGTTCGGCTTCGCGGATGCGGGGGTCGGCCGCGCGCTCGGGCCGGCGATCGAGCGGCTCGGCCGGGTCGTCGGCAAGTCGGAGGAGGTGACGATGGCCCCGCCCGGCCTCTCCGCCTGGGCGAGAGCGCAGCGCACGCTGCAGCCCTGGGAGGCCTGGCTCACCTTCCGCGACTGGCTCGACCGGCGCAATCCGCGCATGGCGTATTCGGTCGCCCGCAATCTCGTGCGCGGCGCGGACATTCCCGAGGCCGACCGGCTCTGGGCGTCGATGCTGCGGGCGGAGGCGCGGGCCCGGCTGGTCCACCTGCTGCCGCCGGGCACGGTGCTTTGCCTGCCGACCACGCCCTTCCCCGCCCCGCCCAGGGGCCTCTCCGTCTCGGAGCAGGAGGCGCTGCGGACCCGCATCTCCGTGCTGGCGAGCCATGGCGGGCTTACCGGCGCGCCGCAGGTCAGCCTGCCCGGCGCGGTGGTGGACGGCCTGCCGGTCGGGCTGTCCGTCGTCGGCGGACACGGAACCGACGCCAGCCTCGTTGCGCTGGCGCTCGCAATGGAGCGAACGCAATGACCGACATGACGCCCAATATCCCGGAAGTCGTGGAAGAGGTGCGCGCCCGCTTCGAAGCCTATGAGGCGGCGCTGGAGACGAAGGATGTCGCGGTGCTGGGCGCCACCTTCTGGGAGAGCCCGCACACCATCCGCTATGCGCTGCACGAAAACGGCTACGGCTTCGACGAAATCCATGCGCACCGCGTCGCCCGCCCGCCGGGGCCGGGCATCAAGGAAGAGCGCCGGCGGCTCGAGATCCTGACGCTCGGGCGCGATTGGGCCGTGGTCAATCTGGAGTTCAAGGTCCGCGGCAAGGACCTTATCGGCCGGCAGAGCCAGACCTGGGCGCGATTCCCTGACCTCGGCTGGAAGGTCGTGGCCGCGCATGTCTCCACGGTCAGCGAAACGCCCTTCTGGTAGGGCGGGTCTTCAGAACGCCCGGTGCAGCAGCGGTTCGCCGGCGGTGAAGCGCTTCAGGTTCTCCAGCCAGATTTCCGCCACGCGCTCGGCGTAAAGGGGGCTGAGCGAGCCGTTATGCGGGGTGATGAACAGGTTCGGCACGTCCCAGAGGTCGCTGTCGGCGGGCCAGGGCTCGACCGGCAGCACGTCCAGGAATGCGCTCGCGATGCCGCCGGCTTCGAGAGCCTCCCGAAGCGCGTCGATATCGACCAGCGCGCCGCGGCCGACATTGACCAGCACGGCCGTGTCCTTCATGCGCGCCAGCGCCGCCCCGTCGATCATGCCTGCCGTGTCGTCCGAGATCGGAAGCGCGAGCACGACGAAATCGGCATCCGGCAGGAAGTTCGCAAGGTCCGCCAGCACCCCCTGCCGGTCCACGCCCGGCACCGGCTCGGGCGAGCGCCTGATGCCGTGGACGGTCATGCCGAACGCCCTGGCGTATTGCGCGACGCGGCTGCCGATGGCGCCGAGCCCGACGATGAGCACGGTCGTGGCGCTGAGCCCCGGGAGCATCAGCTTGTCCCAGCGATGCGCATGCTGGCCGGCCCGGAATTCGCCGAGGCGCTTCGCCCCCCACATGAGGCCGGCGAAGGCGAGCTCCGCCACTTCCGGCGCATTGGCCCCGGGGCTGTGCGTCACCGGAACGCCCTTGGCGCGCATGCCGTCATAGAAACGTCCGTCTATGCCGGCGTCTTCGGTATGCGCCCATTTCGGCGGCGTGATCGAGAGCATGTCGTCCACGAAGCTGTCCGTATAGGCGGTGCCGGCATAGATGATTGCGTCCGCCCCCTCCGGCGGCCGGGTCCAGGCGCCGGTCTCGTCGCTAAGCGCCCATTCGATGTCCGGGCGAACGGCCTCCGCCGCCGCCTGCACCCGCTCGTGGAAGTCGCGCGCTGCTGCGATTTTCATGCGTCCTGCCTCCCTGCCCGGGCCGCCATCATGCCCCAACGGCGCCGTTCGCGCGAGCCTGCCGGGGCGGCGTTGCGGGTAGTGGCAGGGGTCCCTATCGTGGCCAGCGGGGCGCATCGTGAGGGAGCGGACGGCCATGGCGATCGATCCGGGGGAAGGCACGCGGCTTGCCGATGTGCGCGAGGCGCACCGCTTCGACGAGGCGGCGCTCGACGCCTGGCTGAAGGACCGGCTGCCGGACACGGAAGGCCGGCTGCAGGTGCGCCAGTTCGGCTATGGACAGTCCAACCCGACTTTCGTGCTCGCCTGGCCCAATGCCGAATATGTGCTGCGCAAGAAGCCGCCCGGCGAATTGCTGCCTTCGGCCCATGCGGTGGACCGGGAATACCGGGTGCAGAAGGCGCTGGCCGACACGCCTGTGCCGGTGGCGAAACAATATCTCTTCTGCGACGACGAGAGCGTCATCGACACGCCTTTCTATGTCATGGAGCGGATGGAGGGCCGCGTCTATACCGACAGCGCCATGCCGGGCGTCGAGCCGGAGGAGCGCCGGCAGATGTACCGCGCGCTCGCCGAGGCGCTGGCAGCCCTGCACCGCGTCGATCCGGACGCGGTCGGCCTCGGCGGTTTCGGGCGGCCGGGCAACTATTTCGAGCGCCAGTTCAACCGCTGGGCGCGCAATTACCGCGAGACGGCCACGCGCGAGATACCGGAAATGTACCGGCTCATGGACTGGCTGCCGCCGCGCATGCCGGCGGGCGACGAGACGCGCGTCGCGCACGGCGATTTCCGGGTCGGCAACATCATGTTCCACCCCACCGAGCCGCGCATCGTCGCTGTGTTCGACTGGGAGTTGGCCACGCTCGGCCACCCGCTCTCCGACCTCGCCTATCTCTGCATCCTGTTCAACACCACCTCGGGCGAATATTGGGGCGTGCGCGACCTCGACCGCCACGCGCTCGGCATCCCGGAGCAGGAGGAATTCGTCGAGGCCTACCGCCTGGCCGCCGGCCGCGCAGACGGCCTCACGCCGGTCCACAACGTCCACGCCATGTTCCGCTTCGCCTCGATCCTGGACGGCGTGCGCGCCCGCGGACTCGCCGGCAACGCCGCCTCCGACAATGCCGAGGAGGTCGGCCGCCTCGGCCTGCTCATGGCCGAACGCGCCTGGGAGCTCGCCGAGGCATCGGGTTAAAGGCCCCTGCGGGCTATCGGCGCCGCCCGAGAAACTCCTGGACCGTCAATCCTGCCGCCCGCGCAATTTGCCGGAGCAATATCGGCGAAATATCGCGGCTGCCATGTACCGGCACGGTCGTCGTTCGTCCGTCTTCGTGCCGGAACTGCTTGTGGGAACCTCTCTGGCGGACCTCCCGGAAACCGAGAGCAACGAGTATCGAGATCACTTCTCTCGGCCTGAGAACCGGAAGACTCACAAACCATTCCTCTTAAACGGAAAATCAAGTCCGGTTCGTTTGCCCTGTATTTTGGCCGATACGCGACATCATGCGACGACTACTGTCTGGGTGCCGATATAAACCCCTTCCATTTCAGGCTCGCCATCCGCCAGCAACATCGAAATGACTTCTCTCAGATTTTCATTCAGTTCTTCCAGCGTTTCACCCTGGCTGTGCGCACCGGGAAAGCCGGGCACATAGCCGACATACAGGCCGGTTTCCGCGCAATGTTCGACAACCGCTGTATAGCTGCTCGCCATATCGAAACCCGTTCGCCCAAGGCGCCCGTCTCTAGCAACAGGGCACGCCCCTGTCAAAGGCCGGCCCTTGCCGCCGCCGCAGCCGGCGCTTATGTGAGCGCGTCCGATTCGCTTGAGGGGGAAACGGGAGATGGCACGGGCCGAGGCACTGGCGGAGCCGCTGAGGGCGCTTTTGGGCGAGCGCGGGCTCTCCGCCGACCCGGACGAACTGGCGCCGCTTCTGGTCGAGCCGCGCGGTCTCTATCGCGGCAGCACGCCCTTCGTCGCCCGGCCGGCCTCGACGGAGCAGGCGGCGGCCGTCGTCCGGCTCTGCCGCGAGGCGGGCGTCGCCATCGTGCCGCAGGGCGGCAATACCGGGCTTTGCGGCGGGGCCATGCCGGCGGAGGACGGCAGCCAGCTTCTGGTGAGCCTCGCGCGCATGAACCGCATCCGGGACCTGGACGCGCTCAACTACACCATGACGGTCGAGGCGGGCTGCATCCTCCAGCATGTCCAGGCGGCGGCGGCCGACGCCGACCGGCTGTTCCCGCTCAGCCTCGGCGCCGAGGGAAGCTGCACGGTCGGCGGCAATATCTCCACCAATGCCGGCGGCATCAACACGCTGCGCTACGGCAATATGCGCGAACTCGTGCTGGGGCTGGAAGCCGTGCTGCCGGACGGGCGCGTCTGGAACGGGCTGCGCCGCCTGCGCAAGGACAATACCGGCTACGACCTGAAGCAGCTCTTCATCGGCGGCGAAGGCACGCTCGGCATCGTGACCGCGGCCTGCGTCAAGCTCTTCCCCCGGCCGCGCGAGGAGGTGACGGCCTTCGCCGCGCTGCGCTCGATCCCGGATGTGATCGAGCTGCTCTCGCGCCTGCGGGCCGCCACCGGCGACCAGGTTTCGGCCTTCGAGTATATCGGGCGCTTCGGCATCGACCTGGCCCTCAGGCATGTGCCGGGCGTGCGCGACCCGTTCGGCCGGGCCTATACCCACTATGCGCTGCTGCGCGCCGATGCCGGCCGCGAGGGCTCGGGGCTGCGCGAGATCGTCGA
>JAJECF010000014.1 GCA_022822125.1 Alphaproteobacteria bacterium | reverse complement strand
GGGGTCGCCTCCGCGGTCACTTGTGGCTGTTGCAAACCCAAAATACCGCCAGGCGACCCCGGAACCGAAAACAGCTACACCGAAATCATCTCAGATCAGCGCAGAAACCATGTCCGCTCGACGGTTCTGCAAGAGGCTCCGGTAACGATTTCCCTTGATCCGAAAAACGACCCGCCGGCCTCCGGTCAGGATAGATGCTCTTGGATAACGCGACGTGATGTCGAGCGGCATTTCCCACGACGCGTTCTCTACCTCTGCTGCCCATGCCCGCAGTGGCCCGACCAAATCGGGATGTTTCTGGATTGCTGCGTCGATATGGTGTCGGCCTACAAGTTTCATATGTAAATTCCTCTTGAACTATTTGGTACATGAATATTGTCCTCCCTAGATAAGCAGAATATAGTGCTAACAATATCTCGTGTCAACTCTTATATCCCATTTTGTAGGAAACTAAAAATAAGCCTCACCATGCCACCCGCCCGCCTTGAAGCCTGTCTGCGGACGGGGTATCGGTGCGGCTGGATTCTCCGGGGGAGCTGGCGCCGATGGCGTTGGACCGCGCGACTGTCGAGCGCATCGCCGCGCTCGCCCGCATCGAGATCGCCGAGGATGAGGCGGATGCGCTCGCCGCCGAGCTCGGCGCGATTCTGGGCTGGGTGGAAACCCTGAACGAGGTCGATACCGACGATGTCGCGCCGATGACCTCGGTCGGCGGCCATCGTCTGCCCTGGCGCGACGACGAGGTTGACGATGGCGGCTATCCGGACCGTATCCTCGCCAATGCGCCCGATGCCGCAGGCGCGTTCTTCGCCGTGCCGAAGGTGGTGGAATGATGCGCCGCCTCGGCCTTGCCGACATCCGCGCGGGCCTTGCAGGCGGCGAATTCTCGGCGGTCGAACTGGTCGAGGACCGGCTGGAGGCGCTGCAGGCGGCGGCGGCACTGAACGGCGCGGTCACGCTTATGCCCGAGCAGGCGCTGGACGCGGCGCGGGCGGCTGACCGCCGGCGCGCCGCGGGCGAGTCGGCCTTGCCGCTCGACGGCGCGCCCATCGCCGTCAAGGACCTGTTCTGCACCGAGGGCGTGCGCACCACAGCCTCGTCGGCCATGCTGGAGGGCTTCGTTCCGCCCTATGAATCGACGGTCACCGCCAATCTCATTGCCGCGGGCGCGGCGCTTGTCGCCAAGACCAATCTCGACGAATTCGCGATGGGCTCCTCGACCGTCACGTCGCATTTCGGGCCGACGGCCAATCCCTGGAAGGCGAAGGGCGACCCCCGCCCCCGCGCGCCGGGCGGCTCCTCCGGCGGCTCGGCGGCGCTGGTTGCGGCGTCCGTCGTGCCGGCCGCGCTCGGCACGGATACGGGGGGCTCGATCCGCCAGCCGGCCGCCTTTTGCGGCATTGTCGGCCTCAAGCCCACTTATGGGCGCTGCTCGCGCTGGGGCATCGTCGCTTTCGCCTCCTCGCTGGACCAGGCAGGCCCGCTGACCCGCAGCGTGCGCGACGCGGCCATTCTGCTCGCCGCCATGTCGGGCCACGACCCGAAGGACTCGACCAGCGCCCGCGAGCATGTGCCGGATTTCGAGGCCGCGCTCGGCGGCGGGGTCAAGGGGCTGCGCGTCGGGGTCCCGCGCGAATACCGCGTGGACGGCATGCCGGACGAACTGGACGCGCTCTGGCGCGAGGGCGCGCGCTGGCTGGAGCAGGGCGGCGCCGAGATCGTCGATATCGCGCTGCCGCATACGCATTATGCGCTGCCGGCCTATTACATCGTCGCGCCTGCTGAGGCGTCGTCCAACCTCGCCCGCTATGACGGGGTGCGCTACGGCCTCCGCGCCCCGGCCGCCGCTATCGGGGCGCAATATGCGCGCACCCGCCGCGCCGGCTTCGGGGCGGAGGTGCGCCGGCGGGTGCTGATCGGCGCCTATGTGCTGTCTGCCGGCTACTATGACGCCTACTACGCCAAGGCGCAGCGCGTGCGCCGGCTGATCGCGCGCGATTTCGAGCAGGCGTTCGGGACGGTTGATGTCGTGTTGACGCCGACCGCGCCGACCGCCGCCTTCCCGCTCGGCGAGAAGATGGACGACCCGATTGCGATGTATCTGAACGATGTCTTCACCGTGCCGGCGAGCCTGGCGGGGCTGCCGGCGGTCTCGGTGCCCGCCGGGCTCGACGGCGCGGGCCTGCCGCTCGGCCTGCAGCTTATCGGCCGCCCCTTCGACGAAGCCACCGTGCTGCGCGCGGCGGAGGCGCTGGAGGCCGCTGTCGGCTTCGATGCAGAACCGGAGTTCGTACGGTGAGCGCCCTCATCGAAGGCCGGGACGGGATGTGGGAATACGCCATCGGCCTCGAGGTCCATGCGCAGGTGGCCTCCTCCGCGAAGCTGTTTTCAGGGGCGCCGACCGCCTTCGGCGCGGAGCCCAACGCCCAGGTCAGCCTCGTCGATGCCGCCATGCCGGGCATGCTGCCTGTCATCAACCGGGTCTGCATCGAGCAGGCGGTGCGAACCGGCCTCGGTTTCGGCGGCGAAATCGCCCGCTACTCGGTGTTCGACCGCAAGAACTACTTCTATCCGGACCTGCCGCAGGGCTACCAGATTTCGCAATACACGCAGCCCATCGTGTCCGGCGGGTCGGTGGAGATTCCCGGCCGAACGGTGCGGATTACCCGCCTGCACCTGGAGCAGGATGCCGGCAAGAGCGTTCACGACCGCGACCCGGACCGGACCCTGATAGACCTGAACCGCGCCGGCGTGGCGCTCATGGAGATCGTGACCGAGCCGGACCTGCGAAGCCCCGAGGAGGCCGCCGAATTCCTGACCCGCCTGCGCGCGCTGCTGCGCTGGCTGGGCAGTTGCGACGGCAACATGCAGGAGGGCTCGCTGCGCTGCGACGCCAATGTGTCGGTGCGTCGTCCCGGCGCGGCGCTGGGGACGCGCACAGAGATCAAGAACCTGAACTCCATCCGCTTTCTGCGCGAGGCCATCGAATTCGAGGGGCGGCGCCAGGTGGATGTCATCGAGGCCGGCGGCGAGATCGAGCAGGAGACGCGGCTTTTCGACCCTGACCGGGACGAGACCCGCGCCATGCGCACCAAGGAGGATGCGCATGACTACCGCTATTTTCCGGACCCCGATCTGCTGCCGCTGGAACTCGACGAGGAATTCATCGAGGAAATCCGCGCCGCCATGCCGGAACTGCCGGAAGCGCGCCGCAACCGCTTCGCCGGGGAACTCGGCCTCTCCGAATACGATGCCGACCTTCTGACGGCCGAACGCGCCCGGGCGGACTATTTCGAAGCCGCCGCCTCGGGCCGGGACGCCAAGCAGGCCGCCAACTGGGTTGCAGGGGAACTTCTGGGGCGGCTAAACAGGGAGGGGCTGGAGATCGAGGCCGCGCCCATTCCCGCCGCCGGGCTCGGCCAACTCATCGACCTCGTCGCCGATGGCACGCTCTCCGGCCGCATGGGCCGCGAGGTGTTCGAGGCGATGTGGGAAACCGGAAGGCCGGCCGCCGCCATCGTCGAGGAGCGGGGCCTGAAGCAGATTTCGGACACAGGCGCGCTTGAGAGCCTTGTGGACGAATTGCTGGCGCGCGAGTCCGACAAGGCAGCCGAATACCGCGCAGGCAGGACCAAGCTGCTCGGCTTCTTCGTCGGGCAGGCGATGAAAGCGACCGGCGGCAAGGCCAATCCTAAAGTCGTGAACGAGATTCTGCGCGCAAAATTGGAGAACTAAGAACAATGGCGAAGGACAAGGCAGTTCTGATTACGGGGGCGGGCAGCGGCATCGGCGAGGCCTGCGCGCATGCCTTCGCGGCGGCCGGAGCGCGGCTCGCGCTGGCCGATATCGACAAGGCGGCAGCCGAGCGCGTAGCCGCGGCCTGCGGCGGCGCGACGGTTATCCAGGCGGACTGCGGCGATGTCGCCTCCATCGAGGCGATGGTGGACGCGGCGGTGGAGGCGCTCGGCGGCATAGATGCCGCGGTCAACAATGCGGGCGTCACCCGCCATGCCGACATCATGGAGCTGACCGAAGCGGACTGGGACCGCATTCACCGGGTGAATGCGAAGGGCGTGTTCTTCTGCCTGCAAACGGTGGCGCGGCGGATGATCGCCCAGGGACGGGGCGGGCGCATCGTCAATATCGCGTCCATCGCCGGGCGCGGTTTCAAGGGCACCTCCAACGCCGCCTACGCTGCCAGCAAGGGCGCCGTCATCTCGCTCACCAGGACCGCCGCCCAGCAATTGGGGCGTTACGACATCAATGTGAACGCCGTCTGTCCGGGCGTGACTTTCACCGCGCTGGTGGAGCAGCTTGTCCGCGACCGCTCGGCCGCGCGCGGCATTTCGGCCGAGGAGATGCGCCGCAACATGGAGGCCCCAATTCCTATCGGGCGAGGCAACGACCCCGCGGATATCGCCGAGCTCTGCGTGTTCCTGACCGGGCCGGGCTCCCGCAATGTCACCGGGCAGGCCTGGAATGTGGACGGCGGCCTGATAACGAGCTGACCGCTCCGGCGCGAGGTCACTCCTGCGGTTCGAGGAGGCGGAGGCGGGCGCCGTCCGCTTCCAGTTCCGCGCCGTCGCCGATGCGGTCCAGGCGCAGGAGTGCGAGGCCCAGCCCGTTCAGGCTCGAGCGCATTTCGCCGACCGGCCGGCCGGCAACCGCGATTCGCGCGCCGGAAGCGACCGGTCCGTCGAGGGCGACCGGCACGAGGCGCCTACGCACCGAGCCGCGGTAATGGGTGCGCGCCGTCACCTCCTGGCCTACATAGCAGCCCTTCTGCCAGTCCACGCCGTTCAGCCGCTCGAAATTGTTCTCCAGCAGGAAGGCCCGTTCGACGGGCATGTCGCGCGAGCCGTCGGGCGCAGCCAGCCGGTAGCGCAGCGCTTCGTAGTCCTCGAAATTGCCCTCCGGCAGGCCGGTGGGCGTCTTTGCCGGGCGCAGCAGCCGCACGCCGAACCGTCCGTCGCGCGGGTCCACATAGGCGACGCCGCCGCCGAAGCGCGCGCTGGCGCCGGGGCCGGCTCCGGCAAGGTCGAACTGCGCAGCTCCTTCCGGAACCGCCTCGACCGACCAATCGTTGCTCGCGTCCTGTATGGCGATCTTCGCTCTGAGCCGATAGCGTTTGAGCCGCTTCGCCAGGTCGTCCAGCCGGTCGGCCTCGGCATCGAGATAAACGGTCTCGCCGATTTCGACGGCGAAGACATCGTGCAGGAATTTGCCCTGCGGGGTCAGCAGCGCGGCATAAACGGCATCGCCGCTGCGCACCCGTTCGATGTCGTTCGAAAGCAGCCCCTGCAGAAAGCCGTGGACGTGGTCGCCCGAAAGCGCCAGAACGCCCCGGTGGGGCAAGGGGATGCGGGCGGGGATCATGGGCGCCTTTGTCGCCTTTCCCGCCCCGGCGCGCAAGGGATGAGACGCCATGGACCGACTGGAGATACGCCGCCCGGACGACTGGCATGTGCATTTCCGCGAGGGGGAGGTGCTGCGCGCGGTCGTGCCTTTCACCGCGCGGCAATTCGCTCGCGCCATCGTCATGCCGAACCTCGTGCCGCCGGTGACGGACGGCGCCCGCGCCCGCGCCTACCGCGACGACATCGTGGCCGCGCTGCCGCCGGACACGGCGTTCGAGCCGTTGATGACCTGCTACCTGACGGACGGACTGGACCCGGCAGTGATGGAGGACGAGGTCTTTACCGCCGCCAAGCTCTACCCGGCCCATGCAACCACCAACTCCGCCCATGGCGTGACCGACATAGCGGCCTTGCGCCCGGTGCTGGAGCGGATGCAGCGGATCGGCAAGCCTTTGCTCATCCACGGCGAGGTGACGCATCCTGAAGTGGATGTCTTCGACCGCGAGGCGGTGTTCGTGGAGACGGTGCTGGCCGGGCTGCGCCGCGACTTCCCGGAACTGAAGATCGTGCTGGAGCACGTCACCACGGCCGAAGGCGCGGCCTTCGTCGAGGAGGCGGACGGGCCGACCGCGGCCACGATCACCCCGCACCATCTCGTCATCGACCGCAACGACCTGCTGGTGGGCGGCATCCGCCCGCATCTCTATTGCCTGCCGGTCGCCAAGCGCCGCCGCCACCGGGACGCGCTGCGCCGGGCGGCGGTCTCGGGCAGCCCGCGCTTCTTCCTCGGCACGGACACCGCCCCCCATGCCGTCGGCGACAAGGAGAGCGCCTGCGGCTGCGCCGGAATCTTCTGCGCGCCGACGGCGCTGGAGGTGTATGCGGAGGTGTTCGACGAGGAAGGCGCGCTCGACAAGCTGGAAGCCTTCGCCAGCCTCAACGGCCCCGCCTTTTACGACCTCGCGCCCAACGAGGAGCGCGTGCTGCTGGAACGCCACCCCAATGAAGCCCCCGGCCCCCTCGCCGCCGGCGGTAACACCATCCTTCCCTTCCGCTCGGGCGAACGCCTGGAATGGCGGATGGTGGCCTCGTAGAGCCCGATCCGTTCGGGTCGAAACAAACTCGTCCGTAGAACCTCAGCCGTCACCCCGGCCGGAGCGGAGCGGAGAGCCGGGGTCCATCTCCCGGCGTTTGCAGCAAGCTGAACCGATTGGGGTTGGGCCCCGGATCGCGGTCCGGGGCGACGAATGAGGTCAAAGCAGGATGCTGCCAGGCAAAGGCTGCCATTTCAGTTGAAGTGGACCGCACTCAGTCGCGCGCAAGGGCGCATCGCGGGCGGGCGAGGAGGCGTTGGACGTAGCGGCGGAGCGCCGGGAATTCTTCGAGATGCCCGAGCCGCCGGGCCCAGTTGAGGCACCAGCCGACGATGATGTCGGTCACGGTGAACCGGTCTTCGACGAGATAGTCGCGCTGTGCCAGATGTGCCTCCGGCACCGCGGCGCTGCGCTTGAACATCTTCACGTTCTGCTCGAAGGCGGCAGTGATGCGCTTTTCCTCCGGCAGCACATACTGGTTGACGGCGTTGTTCCAGAGCCACGCTTCCATCTCGGCGAGGCAGAACGCTACCCACTGGTCGTGCTCGGCGCGCGCGAATGTGCCGGGCGCGGCGATCAGCTTCGCAGCCGGCGCGCGGTCGGCGATGTAAGTGCAGATGGCGGCGGACTCGAACAGCGCCCGTCCGTCTATGACCGCCGCCGGTATCTTCGCCAAAGGATGATACCGGCGCATTTCCTCCAGAGTCGTCATGTCGCGCCGGTCGATCGCGGCATATTCGATCCCTGCTTCCTGCAGGGTCCACTGGCAGCGCGCGCTGCGGTTGGTGCCAATGCCGAACAGGGTCACTTCCATGTCGCGAAACTCCTTGGAGTCTATAGCCGGGCGGCGAAATCGAATATCGCATCCGCAACCCGCTCCGGCGCTTCTATGGGAGCGCCGTGGGCGAGTCCGTCAAGCACCAGGGCCCTGGCGTCCGGAATGGTCTCAGCGAGGGCGTGGCTCATCGCAGGGGTGGAGTTGATGTCTTGCTCGGCCGTCATGGCGAGGGTGGGGCAGGCGATGCAGGCGGCTTCGCGCGCAAGTTCGGCATCCGCCGTCGCGAACACCCGGTAGGCTGCGAGATAGGCCGCCGGGTCGTTGGCGAGCAAGCGGCGGCGCACCGGCTCGACAAGCTCCGGTGAGCCTTTCCGGAAATCCCCGGTGAACCAGCGGTCGATGGCCGCCTCGGCCATTCCGGCGGGGCCGTCCCGCTCGACTGCGGCGAGGCGCTGCAATATCGCGGCGCGCTGGCCCGCGTCGCGGTCGAATACGGCGTTCATCAATACCAGCCCCCGGAGCGCGTCCGGCCGGTCGAGCGCGAAGCGCTGCGCCACCATCGCGCCCATGGAGAAACCGACGACGACCGGGGCGCTGCCGAGGCCGTCCACAATGTTCGCCAGCGCCTCGGCAAATGTTGCCAGCGTGACCGCGCCCTCCGGCGTAGCCGCCTCGCCGTGGCAGGGCATGTCGAAGGCGACACAGCGGAGCCGGCCGGCGAGGCTGCGCGCGACCCCGTCCCACATGCGCCGGTCCAGACCCACGCCGTGGACGAGGACGGCAATCGGGAGACCGCCGGTCGCAGAAGCGCTCATGCGAAGGCAGGCATCACTTCGTCGATAAACAGGCGAAGCGACTCCCGCTTCTCCGCAAACGGCATCCCGTTGTCGATCCACAGGCTGTACTGGTCGAAGCCCATCGTCTCATAGTTCCTGAGCCGCGCGACAACCTCCTCCGGCGTGCCGACAACATTGTTGGCGCGCATCTTCGCCGGCGAGAACATGTCGAGCTCCGCCATCTCTTCTTCCGTCAGCGGCTGGATCAGGCCCTGGTCAACAGGCCGCTCATTGCGAAACCAGGCGGCGAAATGGCAGTAGAACCGGCTGAGCGCCTGCGCTCCCGCGGCTACCGCCTCCTCATCCGCGCCGACATGGGTGTGGCGCAGCAGCATGATCCGCGGCCGCGGGACCTCCGGATGCGCGGTGCAGGCGTCCTCGAAGCGCTGCATCAGCAACTCCACCTCGTCATCGCCCTGCCAGAGCGGCGTTACCTGCACATTGCAATGCTCGGCGACGGCGAATTTGTGGCTGTCGGGGTCGCGGGCGGCGATCCAGAGCGGCGGGTGCGGGCGCTGGACCGGCTTCGGCGAGGAGGTCGTCTTCGGGAACTGCCAGCGTTCCCCGTCATGCTCGTAGTCGCCCTGCCAGAGCTTCTTCACCGCCGGCACCGCCTCGCGAAGCGCGGCCCCCGCCGAGGCGGCGTCCAGACCCGGCGAGAGGCGCTCATATTCGAAGCTGTAGGCGCCCCGCGCGATCCCGAGCTCCAGCCGCCCGCCCGTCACGATATCAGCCAGCGCCGCCTCGCCCGCCAGCTTTATCGGGTGCCAGAAGGGCGCCACGATGGCGCCGGTGCCGAGGCGGACATGCTTCGTCCGGTTGGCGATGTCCGCAAGCGTGATGAACGGGTTCGGCGTGATGGTGAAATCCATGCCGTGATGCTCGCCCGTCCAGATGGCCTCGAAGCCGCCCTCGTCGGCCATCCGGCAGAGCTCCAGGGACTCCCGGTAGAGTTCGGCATGGTCCCGCTCGGGCGTCAGCCGCTCCATATGCACGAACAGCGAAAACTGCATCCTCCGGCCTCCAGAAGCCGGCGGAGGTCAGGATGCGGCGAGCGGGGCGTAGTCGTCCAGCAGCCTGAGTGCCTCGTCGCGGCTGACATCCGGTATCTCGAACAGCACGCGGTCGATGCCGGCGTTGCGGCAGGCGACCAGTTTCTCCTTGTCCGGCGGCGCGCGGAACAGCGTGACCTGCAGGCTGGACATGTCCCGGCCGGCGGCATCGGCATGAGCGCGCAGTCGGTCCATCTCGACCTGGGGGTCGAAGCCCGGCCGCGGCCGCGGCAGCCAGCCGTCGCAATAGTCCACCACCCGGCGAAGCGTGTAGTCGGTCTCCCCGCCCATCAGGATCGGCGGGTTGGGCGTCTGGACGGGTTTGGGCCAGGACCAGCAGGATTCGAACGATACATGCTCGCCGGAGAAGGATGCCTCGTCCTCCGTCCAGAGCTTCTTCATCGCCAGCACGCGCTCGCGCACGATTGCGAACCGGGTGCGGTAGGTCGCGCCGTGGTCCTCCATCTCCTCGACATTCCAGCCACCGCCGAGGCCGAACGCGAAGCGCCCGCCGGAGAGCCTGTCCAGGCTCGCCACGACCTTGGCCGTCACGATGGGGTCCCGCTGCGCCAGCAGGCAGATGCCGGTGCCGATGGTGAGTTTCTCCGTCGCAGCGGCCGCAAAGGAGAGCGCAACGAAGGGATCGTGGGTGTGCGCATAGCGCTTTTGCAGCGGTCCGCCGGCCGGGAAGGGCGAACGCCGGCTCGTCGGGATGTGGGTGTGCTCGGGCACGAAAAGCGCCTCGAAGCCCCGCTCTTCCAGCGCGATGGCGAGCTCGGTGATGTCGATGGAATAGTCCGTCGGGAAGATGAAGACGCCGGTTTTCATGTGTCGGAAGTGTCCTTTTCTCCGTATCGGGCAAGGCGCTCGGCGATCTCCTCTTCCCCGAGGATGCCGAGCTCGACGATATTGGCCTTGAGGGCCAGCAGCCAGCGCCGATAGTAGCTGAGTCCGTCATAGAGCGGCTGCGGCAGGTCTTCCTGCGCGCGCCGGCTGCTGTCGCTGGTCAGGCGCGGGTCGTAGTCCTGAAGCAGGACCTTCATGGCGTCCACGCGCTTGCCGAATTCGTCTGGCGGCGTCTCGTCGCGTTCGACCGGGCCGGCTTCGCGCCCGCCGTAATCGCTGACAAGGCCGGAGGCGTCGGGGGAGGTTGCAGCCATCAGATAGTTCACCGAAAGATCGCGGGAGAGGGACCAGGCTCCGGAAAGCGGCGCATAGCTCATGCCCGAAACCGCCGCCGGACGCAAACCCGCGGCGCGAACCGCGCGGGCCAGCTCCGAAGGCTTAACGAAGCGCCGGAAGCTGTGCGTGCCCGGCGGCAGCCAGCGCAGCAGGTATTCCGCGCCGATCTTCGCCTTGAGCAGGCTGGCCGCCGTACGGTTCAGCGTCGAGAACAGCATGAGCCCGCCGGGCTTGAGCCGCGTCGCCGCCGCGCGGACAAACGCATCCAGGTCCGGCACATGCTCGACGAGCTCCAGCGCGAGGACGGCGTCGAAGCATTCGCCGGACAGCGATTCGACCGCGGCGCAGCGATAGTCAATCTTGAGGCCGGCCACCTCGGCATGGGCGCGTGCAATTTCCACCGTCCCGGGCTCCGCATCGATCGCGGTGACAGCCGCGCCCAGCCGCGCCATCGGCTCCGCCGCGAGGCCGCCGCCGCAACCGGCGTCCAGCAGGCTGAGGCCCGCCAGCGGGCGCAGCGCCAGCGGGTTCCGGCCGAAACGGTCGGCGATCCGGTCCCGCACCCAGCCGATCCTGACCGGATTCATGGCGTGAAGCGGCCTGAACTTGCCCTCGGGATCCCACCACTCATCCGCCATGGCGGCAAAACGACGGGTTTCCTCCATGTCCACGGTCGCGCGGGCCTCTGTCATCGCAACTTGTTCCAGCCGGGAGGCCGGAATATGTTGCGCCCGCCCGCCGGCGGCAAGCGGTTGCAGGCGGTCGAAGGGTGTTTCATGGCGCGTCTCGTCTTGAAATTCGGCGGCACCTCCGTCGCTGACCGGGATCGTATCCGCAATGCGGCCGAGCGCGTCGCGCGCGAAGCGGCGGCGGGGCATGAGGTGGCTGTGGTGGTATCCGCAATGTCGGGAGTCACCAACGATCTCGTCGGCCAGGTCGCCGCCGTTGCGCCGCTATACGACGCCGCCGAGCACGATACGGTCGTCGCCTCCGGCGAGCAGATCACGAGCGGTCTGATGGCGCTGACCCTGCAGGAAATGGGCGTGCCGGCGCGATCCTTCCTCGGCTGGCAGCTTCCTATCCGCACCGACAGCGCACACGGCCGCGCGCGCATCCGGCATGTCGAGAGCGAACCGCTGCGCGGCGCGGCGGCTGCCGGCCAGGTCGCCGTGGTGGCCGGTTTCCAGGGGCTTTCTCCCGACGGGCGGGTCACGACCCTGGGCCGCGGCGGGTCGGATACGACGGCGGTAGCGCTGGCGGCGGCCCTGGAGGCGGACCGTTGCGACATCTATACCGATGTGGACGGCGTCTATACCTGCGACCCCAGAGTGGTCCCGAGAGCGCGGAAGATCGAACGCATTGCGTTCGAGGAAATGCTGGAAATGGCGAGCCAGGGCGCCAAGGTCTTGCAAACGCGCTCGGTTGCCATGGCGATGCGGTGCGGCGTACGAGTCCAGGTGCTCTCCAGCTTCGAGGAGCGGCCGGGAACCCTGATCGTCGGCGAGGATGAGATAGTGGAAGAACAGGTGGTAACCGGGGTGGCGGTCTCGCGCGAGGACGCGAAGATCACCCTGACTGGCGTGGAGGACCGCCCGGGCGTCGCTGCGGCGATCTTCGGCCCGCTCGCGGAAGCCGAGATCAATGTCGATATGATCGTCCAGAACGTCGCCGATGGCGGCGCGCATACGGATATTACCTTCACCGTCCCGAAACCCGACCTTGCGCGCGCCACGGCTCTGCTGAGGGAAGCCTCGCTTTCGTTCGCCTCGCTGGCGCCGGACCCGAATGTGGCCAAGGTGTCGGTCGTCGGTATCGGGATGCGCAGCCATGCCGGCGTCGCCCAGAAGATGTTCGCAAGCCTTGCCGCGCGCGGCATCAATATCGAGGTGATTTCGACCTCCGAGATCAAGATCAGCGTGCTGATCGCCGAGGAATATGCGGAACTGGCGGCGCGGGCGCTACATACGGCTTATGGACTCGACGGCGACGATTGAGATGGACGCCCGCGCGCAGCTCGACCGGCTTTGGGCGCGGGGACGGGAGTTCCTCGGCTGCGAGGCCGCCATTATGGGCGGCGCGATGACCTGGGTCTCCGAGCGGAACCTCGTCTCCGCGATATCCGAGGCAGGGGCATTCGGCGTGATCGCCTGCGGCGCGATGGAGCCGGACCGGCTGGCGCTCGAGATCGCGGGCACGCGGGCGCTCACGGACAGGCCCTTCGGCGTCAACCTCATCACCATGCATCCGAGGCTGGATGCGCTGATCGACGTTTGCGGCGAGATGGGCGTCAGCCATGTCGTGCTGGCGGGAGGAATGCCCGGCCGCGCCGCTATGCGCCGGGTCAAAGGATGGGGCGCCAGGCTCGTCTGCTTCGCACCGGCGCTGCCGCTCGCCCGTAAACTGGTGCGCGACGGGACCGACGCGCTGATCGTCGAGGGCGCCGAGGCGGGCGGGCATACCGGGCCGGTCGCGACCGCGGTGCTGGCCCAGGAAATTCTGCCGCTGATTCGCGATGTTCCGGTCTTCGTGGCAGGGGGCATAGGGCGGGGCGAGGCGATTCTGGCGTTTCTGGAGATGGGCGCATCGGGCTGCCAGATCGGCACGCGGTTCGCGGCGGCGGAGGAGTCCATCGCCCATCCGCGCTTCAAGCAGGCGTTCCTGCGCGGCGAAGCGCGGGATGCCGTGCTGTCGCAGCAGGTGGATCCCCGTTTCCCCGTGGTTCCGGTGCGCGCGCTCGCCAACGATGCGTCGCGGCGGTTCGGCGTATTCCAGCGCGAGGTCATCGCCCGCCACCGGGCCGGCGAGCTCGGCCTCAGGGAAGCCCGGCTGGAAATCGAACATTTCTGGGCGGGCGCATTGCGGCGCGCCGTTATCGAGGGGGATGTAGAGAACGGGTCGGTCATGGCGGGGCAGAGCGTCGGCATGGTGAAACGGATCGAACCGGTGTCGGCCATCCTCGACGAGTTGCGCGCGCAGGCGTTCGCCATGCTGGCGGAACGGGGCCGCCTGTGACGCAGGCCGTCAGCCCGGACGCCTCGCGCCTGCTGCTGCAGCGCGTCCGCGAGGTGGCGGCGACGGTCGTGGACAAGCAGGACCGTCTGGACGGGATAACCGCGGAAATCGCGGATATCATCGGGGCGGAGGTCTGCTCCATCTATATCCGCCATGGCGACAACCGCTTGCTGTTGACAGCGACCAGGGGCCTCAATGCCGAAGCGGTTCACAATACGGCTCTCGCGGTTGGCGAGGGCCTGGTCGGACTGGTTGCGGAGAGCGCGCGGCCGGTAAACCTGCCCGAAGCGGCGGCGCACAAGAACTTCGCCCATCGGCCCGAGACCGGCGAGGAGGCGTTCCACTCCTTTGTCGGCGTGCCGCTGCTGCGCGGCGGCCTCGTTGTCGGCGTGCTGACCGTGCAGAACGTTCGACCCCGGCGCTACGCCAGGGATGAGGTCGATGCGCTGCAAACGGTGGCCATGCTCGTCGCGGAGGTTGCCGCGGCGCACGAGCCGCCGGGAGACGACATCGGCGAAGACCTGCGTCCGGTGCGTCTGGAAGGCAGGGTGCTGAACGCGGGCGTTGCGCTTGGCACGGCCTATATGCACGAAGTCAGGCTGCCCGTGCAGAGCATGGTGTCCGGCGGCGACGCCGCTGCGGAGATCGCGCGGGTGGATCAGGCGCTGGAAGAGATGCACCGTGCGCTCGACGACCGCTTCCATGCGGCCGATCTCGCTGGCGAGGGCGAGCACAGGGAGGTGTTGCAGGCCTACCGGATGTTCGCCGAAGACCGGGGCTGGCTGTCGCGGATTCGCGAAGCCGTGCGCGGAGGGTTGAGCGCCGAAGGCGGGGTGGCGCGGATCCAGGAACAGATGCGGGCCCGCATGCGGCAGATGCGTGACCCGTTCTTCCGGGAGCGCCTGCACGACCTCGACGATCTCAGCTATCGGTTGCTTGAGCATCTGGCTGGCGAAGCCGGCGGGATGCAAAAGGAAGAGCTTCCTGCCGATGCGGTGCTGGTGGCCCGTCACATGGGGCCGGCGGAACTGCTCGACTATCCGCGCGAAAGGCTGCGCGCCCTGCTGCTGGAGGAAGGATCGCATACGGCGCATGTCGTCATCGTCGCGCGCGCGCTCGACATTCCGGTTCTCGGCGACCTGAAGGACATCTCCGCCGTAGCCGAAAGCGGCGACCGCGTCGCCGTGGATGGCGAGAACGGGCAGGTGTTCATCCGGCCCGGCATTCAGGTGGAGCAGAATTTCCGCCACGCGATGCAGATGCGGGAGGAGCGCCGGGCGCAATTCGCCGTGCTCCGGGACAAGGCGGCGCGTTCGGCCGACGGCGTGGAGGTGTCGCTCAATATCAATGCAGGCCTCCTGATCGACATTCAGCAGGTCGCCGCGGTCGGCGCCGACGGGGTCGGCCTCTACCGGACCGAGATTCCCTTCATGGTCCGGTCGCGCTTTCCCGATGCGGAGGACCAGCAACGGCTGTACAGCCGGGCGCTGGACCTTGCGAACGGGCGGCCGCTGGTCTTCCGCACGCTGGACATCGGCGGCGACAAGGTCCTGCCCTATTGGCGGCTGGCGGAGGAGGAAAACCCGGCAATGGGATGGCGGGCGCTCAGGCTGACGCTCGACCGGCCGCAAATGCTTCGCCAGCAACTTCGGGCGATGGTGCGGGCGGCTGCCGGCCGCGACCTGCATGTCATGTTTCCGATGGTGACCGAGATCTCGGAGTTCGCGCGCGCCAGGGCGATTCTGGATGCGGAAATCGACCGGCAGAGCCGGCGCGGGCGGGATGTTCCGGCCTCCGTTTTCGCCGGTGCGATGCTCGAGGTGCCGGCGCTCGTCTGGCAATTGCCGGCCCTGCTGCGGCTGACGGATTTCATTTCCGTCGGCAGCAACGACCTGCTGCAATTCTTTTTCGCAGCCGACCGCGCGAACCCGAGGGTGGCGGCGCGCTACGACCTGCTTTCGCCGGCGGTTCTGGCGTTTTTCGCCCATATCGTGGACAGTGCCGAGGGCGCAAACCGTCCCATAGCGTTCTGCGGAGAGATGGCCGGAGGAGTGCTGGAGGCGATGACGCTGATCGGCCTGGGATTCCGCAGGCTTTCCGTGGCGCCTGCTTCGGTCGGGCCGGTCAAGGCCATGCTGCGCGCCACCGAAGTGGCGCCGCTCGCGGACTATGTCCGCTCGCTGGCGGCGCTTCCGGACCGGACGGTGCGCGACAAATTGCGCGCCTATGCGCTCGACCACGATATTCCCTTGTGAAGGTGGATTTCGCGCTTGATTTTGGGCGTGTTTCTCTGACATATTTTTAGAAAGGGGAGAAAGTTCGCGCGGCGATGCAAAGTTCTAATGGATGGCATGCGCGATTGCGCGCAATTCGCATCCGGGCGAAAGGGCGGCGCAGCGCGTCGTCGGAAGTGTATGAGCCTCATAACGAGGAGACCGTAGGTGCCTTTTTGCGGCGCCGGCGGGAGTCGCGGCACGAGACGCTGAATCATGTCTCCCAAGCATTGCGTATCCGTTTGCCCTATCTTAAAGCGATTGAAGACGACGATTGGCGGTCGCTGCCGAATTCTGTTTATGCACGGGCATTTCTTCGCAGTTACGCCATTCATGTCGAGGCGGACCCGGACCGGCTGCTGACCCGGGTGGAAGCGGCGCTGGAATCACGACCCGGACCGGACACGCCGCTGCCGCCGCTGCCTGTGGGCGACCGGTCCCTGCCCGGCGGCGCCCTGATAGGGGCCTCGGTGTTGTTGGCGATCGCGGTCTATGCAGGCTGGTACTATTTCAGCGTGGAGCAATTGCGCGACGAGCGGGTCGTGGCGGCTTTGCCCGACCGGCTGTTGACGGAGCTTGCGCCTGCGGAGCGTGCGTCGCTTGCGCCCGTCGCCGAGACGCCCGGACCGTTGCTGCGGGCGCCGGGGCCGGAACTCGACCCAGAGCCGGCCCCGGAAGTCGACCGGGCAGCCTCCGCTTCGACTGATGCCGGAAACCGTGTTGCGGCCGGGGTTAGTTCGGGCCTGCCGGCTATCGCCGCGCCGGCACCGGGGGACGCCTCCGCACGGGAACGGACGACGCGCAGCGGCGCGGCATCCGTTTCCGAGGGGATTGTGTTCCATGCCGTCCGGCCCACCTATATCGAGGTGCGGTCTTTCGAAACGGGCGAGGTGCTGGTGGAACGGATGTTGCGCGCCGGCGAGCGCTATCGGGCGCCGAACGGCCGGGGGCTGTCGCTGAGCGTGGGCGACGCCGGCGGGCTGGAAATCACAGTGGACGGCGTTCGGATTCCGCCTCTCGGCGCGGCCGGCGTCGTAATGCGCCATGTCCCGATTGACGGCGACCTGTTGCTGCGAGGCCGGGCCGGAGGCTGACAGGACCCTTCCGAAGCAGGAAGCGGGCTCGCAAGGACAGGCGTCCGGAAGGTACTCATGAGCGTTCGTCCCTATCGTGACATCTATCGCCGGACCTCCCGGAAAATCCGGGTGGGGACGGTCGAGGTAGGCGGCGGCGCGCCTATCAGCGTCCAGACCATGACCAACACGCCCACCGGCGATGTCGCGGCAACAATCGCGCAAGTGCGCTCGGCCGCGCTGGCCGGTGCGGATATCGTGCGCGTCTCCTGCCCGGACGAGGAAAGCACGGCGGCGCTTGCCGACATCGTGCCGGAGGCCGGTGTTCCCATCGTGGCCGACATCCACTTCCATTACCGGCGGGCCATTGAAGCGGCGGAGGCGGGGGCGGCCTGTCTGCGCATCAATCCCGGCAATATCGGCTCCGCGGCGCGCGTGCGCGAAGTGGTGCAGGCGGCCAAGGATCACGGCTGTTCAATGCGGATCGGTGTGAATGCCGGCAGCCTCGAGCGCCACCTGCTCGAAAAATACGGCGAACCCTGTCCGGAAGCGCTGGTCGAAAGCGCGCTCGAACATGCCCGCATCCTGGAAGACAACGACTTCCTCGAGTTCAAAATTAGCGTCAAGGCCTCCGATATCTTCCTGGCGACGGCGGCCTATCACGGGCTTGCGGAAGCCTGCGACTATCCCTTGCATATCGGCATCACCGAAGCGGGCGGCCTGCGCACCGGGACGGTCAAGTCGGCCATCGGCCTCGGTTCGCTGCTATGGGCGGGAATCGGCGACACGCTGCGGGTGTCGCTGTCAGCGGACCCGGATGAGGAGGTGCGCGCCGGTTTCGAGATCCTCAAGGCCCTCGGCCTGCGTCACCGCGGCGTCAACATCGTGTCCTGCCCGTCATGCGCCCGGCAGCAATTCGAGGTCATCGAGACGGTGGCCGTGCTGGAAGAGCGTCTCGCCCATATCACGACGCCGATGACGGTTTCGGTCATCGGCTGCGTCGTCAACGGGCCGGGCGAAGCGCGCGAAACGGATATCGGCATCACCGGCGGCGGCAAGGGCACGCATATGGTTTATGTGGCCGGCCTGCCGCACCACCGCATACAGAACACGGATATCGTGGATCATCTCGTCGGGCTCATCGAGGAAAAGGCCCGGGAAATCGAAGCCGAACAGGCGCAAGAGGCGGCCTGATGGCGAAGCTTCGTGCCGTTCGCGGCACCCAGGATCTACTGCCCGAAGCCTGGGCGCGCCATCGCCATGTCGAGGAAACGGCGCGGCGCGTAACGGCGCTGTTCAACTATCGAAGCGTGGCGACGCCGGTCTTCGAATTCACGGAAGTCTTTGCGCGCACTCTGGGCGAAACCTCCGATGTCGTAACGAAGGAGATGTACACCTTCGCCGACAAGGGCGGCGACAGCCTGACGCTGCGTCCGGAGAACACTGCCGGCGTGGCGCGGGCGTTCATTTCCGGCAATCTCCAGCAGCAATTGCCGCTGAAATACTTTTACAGCGGGCCGATGTTCCGCCACGAGCGCCCGCAAAAGGGAAGACTGCGCCAGTTCCACCAGATCGGCATCGAAGTGCTAGGCGTTCCGGGACCCGCTGCGGATATCGAGGTCGTCCAGGCGGGCGCGCGCGTGCTCGATGCCCTGGGGGTCCGGGACCTTACGCGCCTGGAGTTGAACACGCTCGGCGACCCCGAAAGCCGGACGGCGTATCGCGAGGCGCTGGTGGAGTATTTCACCCGCCGCGAGCCGGAGCTTTCCGAGGAGGGGCGGAGCCGCTTGCGGCGCAATCCGCTGCGCCTGCTCGATTCGAAAGACGGGCGCGACAGGGCCGTCTCCGCGGATGCGCCCCGTTTCGACGATTATCTGAATGCGCTCTCAGCGGACTTCTTCGCCGAGGTTTGCGAAGGGCTGGACGCGCTCGGCATTGCCTATGTCCGCAATCCGCGCCTCGTGCGGGGGCTCGACTATTACGGGCACACGGCCTTCGAGTTCACCACCGACGCCCTCGGCGCCCAGGGCGCGGTCATAGCCGGCGGGCGCTATGACGGCCTGATCTCGACGATGGGGGGGCCTCCGACGCCGGGCATAGGCTGGGCCGGCGGTATCGAGCGGCTGGCTATGCTGACGACCGACTATCCCGAAACGCCGCCGGTCGTCTCGCTTGTGCCGGTCGGGCCGGCGGCCGAAAAGGAGGCGCCGCCCCTCGCCGACGCGCTGCGGCGGGCCGGCATCGCCGTCGATCTCGGCCTTTCCGGAAACCTCAAGCGCCGCATGCAGCAGGCGAACCGGACCGGCGCCCGGACGGCGGTGCTGCTGGGCGACGATGAACTCGCCAGGGGCGTTGCAACGGTTCGCGACATGACGAGCGGAGAGCAGCGGGAGGTCCCGATAGACCGGCTGGCGGCGGCGCTGGTGCCATGAGCCTCGACGACAAGCTCGACGCCATCCTCGCCCGCCATGAGGAGGTCGGCGCGCGCCTCTCGACGGGCGAGGTGCCATCCGGCGAACTCGCGGCCTTGTCGAAGGAATATTCCGACCTCTCCACCGTTGCGGCGGCCATCGGGGAGCGCCGCGGCCTGCAGCGCGAGGCCGCCGATCTCGAAGCGATGCTGGAAGACGACGAACTCGGCGAGCTGGCGGCGGCGGAATTGCCCGGGTTGCGCGACCGGCTGGCGGCGGCGGAGCGCGCGCTTCAACTGCTGTTGCTGCCGCGCGACAAGGCGGATGAACGCAGCGCCATTGTCGAGGTGCGCGCCGGCACGGGCGGCGACGAGGCGGCGCTGTTCGCCGGCGACCTGCTGGCGATGTACCGCCGCTATGCGGAGATGCGGCGCTGGAAGGTGGAGATGCTCTCGCACTCGCAGACGCCTCTCGGCGGCTGCAAGGAGGCGGTGATGTCAGTCGCCGGCAAGGATGTGTTCGCGCGGCTGAAATACGAGTCCGGCACGCATCGCGTCCAGCGCGTGCCGGAGACGGAGAGCCAGGGCCGCATCCACACCTCGGCCGCCACGGTGGCGGTGCTGCCGGAGGCCGAGGAGGTCGATGTGCAGATCGACGAGAAGGACCTTAAGGTCGATACCTACCGCGCGCAGGGCGCCGGCGGGCAGCATGTCAACACCACCGACTCGGCCGTGCGGATCACCCATCTGCCGACCGGCATCGTCGTGCAGCAGCAGGACGAGAAGTCCCAGCACAAGAACCGCGCGCGAGCGATGAAGGTGCTGCGCGCCCGGCTTTACGAGCACGAACGCGCCCAGGCCGAGGCCGAGCGCGCGGCGGAGCGGCGCAGCCAGGTCGGCACGGGCGACCGCTCGCAACGCATCCGCACCTACAACTTTCCCCAGGGCCGCGTGACCGACCATCGCATCAACCTGACGCTCTACAAGCTCGACCGGGTTGTCCAGGGCGAACTGGACGAGCTCATCGAAGCGCTTGCGGCCGAGGACGAAGCGGCCCGCATCGCCCAATTGTCGTGAGCGCTGCGCGTGTGAAAACCCGGCTGGCGGTGATGGCGGAGCGGCTTTCGGCAGCAGGAGTCGCCGAGCCCCGTCGCGAGCTTCGGCTGCTTCAGGCCGAGGCCGGCGGAGAAGGCTCGCTCGCGGACTGGCCGAACGGCCTGCATTCCGGTCTGGAAGCCCTGGCGGCCCGCCGCGCGGCCCGCGAACCCCTGTCCCGTATCGTCGGCCGGCGGGAGTTCTGGAGCCGCGACTTCCTGTTGACGCCGGAGGTTTTCGACCCGCGCCCCGACAGCGAAACCGTGGTCGAGGCGGCACTGGCGGCCGCGCCGTCCTTTCGCAGCGTACTAGACCTCGGCACGGGCAGCGGCTGCCTGCTGGCGGCATTGCTGGCGGAGCGGCCGGGGGCCCGGGGGCTCGGCATCGACCGTTCGCCGGGCGCCTGCCGGGCGGCCCGCCGGAACCTGGAAGGTCTGCCGGCGGTTGTCGCGGCAGGGGATTGGGGCGCTGCAGTGAGGGGACGATTCGACCTCGCGGTGTCGAACCCGCCCTACATCCCGAGTGCGGAGATCGAGGCGCTGATGCCGGAGGTCCGGGACCACGATCCACGCCTTGCGCTCGACGGCGGGGCGGACGGGCTCGACGCCTACCGCGCCATTCTCCGCGACCTCCCGCGCCTTTTGTCTCCCGGCGCGGCCGCGGTGCTGGAGTTGGGGTTCGGGCAGGCGGAGGCCGTTGCCGCGCTTGCCGGAACGGAGGGATTTCGAGTGGAGGACATTCGCGCGGACCTCGGCGGGATTCCCCGTGCCATGGTCCTCCGAACGCAGCTATGATCGGCTGACCATGGATTTTGCGCTTTCCGAAGACCAACGCGCGTTCCAGGAGGCGGCCCGCCGCTTCTCCGAAGAAGTGTTCGCGCCGAATGCTGCGCGCTGGGATGCGGAGTGCATTTTTCCCAAGGCCGAACTGCGCGAGGCAGCGGCGCTCGGCTTCGGCGGGCTCTATGTGCGCGAGGAGGTCGGCGGTTCGGGCCTCTCGCGAACCGACGCCGCTATCGTGTTCGAGGAACTGGCAGCCGGCTGCACCTCCACCGCGGCCTATATCTCGATCCATAATATGGCCGCCTGGATGATCGACCGCTTCGGCGATGACGTGCTGCGCGAACGCCTGTTGCCCGGTCTTTGCTCGATGCAGTCCCTGGCAAGCTACGCCCTGACAGAACCCGGCTCCGGGTCGGACGCAGCCGCACTTGCCACCCGCGCCGAGCGCGACGGGGACGATTATATCCTGAACGGCTCCAAGGCCTTCATCTCCGGGGCGTCGGAGACCGACATCATCGTCTGCATGGTGCGCACCGGCGGCGAGGGGCCGAACGGCATCACCTGCCTCGCTGTGGAGGCGGGGGCGCCGGGCCTCTCCTACGGCGCGCAGGAAAAGAAGCTCGGCTGGAACTCGCAGCCGACGGCCATGGTGCTGTTCGACGACTGCCGGGTGCCCGCAGCGAACCGGGTGGGCAGGGAGGGCGATGGCTTCCGGATCGCCATGGCGGGCCTGGACGGGGGCCGGATCAACATCGCCGCCTGCTCCATCGGCGCGGCGCGGGCCTCGATGGAGGCGGCCATCGGCCATATGAGGGAACGCAAGGCCTTCGGGCGGCCGCTCGCTGATTTCCAGGCGCTTCAGTTCAAGCTGGCGGATATGGCGACCGATCTGGACGCCGCGCGCCTGATGACCCACCGGGCGGCGGCGGCGCTTGATGCCGGAGACCCGGACGCCACCCGCCATTGCGCCATGGCGAAGCGGTTCGCCACGGATGCGGGTTTCGAGATCTGCAATACGGCGCTGCAACTCCACGGCGGCTACGGCTATCTGAAGGATTATCCGCTGGAGCGTTTTGTGCGCGATACGCGGGTCCACCAGATTCTCGAAGGCGCCAACGAGATCATGCGCCTGATTATTGCGCGCAAGCTGCTGGAGCGATGACAGACGACATATTGTTCGACCGCACGGGCGGCCTCGGCCTCGTTCTGCTGAACCGCCCGAAGGCGCTGAATGCGCTCACCCTTGAGATGGTGGACGCGCTGGACCGCCAATTGCTGTCCTGGGCGGAGGAGGATGCGGTCCGCGCTGTGGTGGTGGAAGGGGCGGGCGAACGCGCCTTCGCTGCCGGCGGCGACATCCAGAGGCTCTGCGAGGCGGGCCGGACGGGCGACCCCTATACAAGCGCGTTCTTCTGGGACGAATACATCCTCGACTGGCGCGTCTTCCACTATCCGAAGCCCTATGTCGCGCTGATCGACGGCATCGCCATGGGCGGCGGCGTTGGCGTATCCGTGCTGGGCTCGCACCGCGTGGCCACGGAACGCACGGTGTTCGCCATGCCGGAAACCGGCATCGGTTTCTTTCCCGATGTCGGCGCGACATGGTTCCTGCCCCGCCTGCCGGGCCGGCTCGGGCTCTATCTCGCGCTCACGGGCGCCCGGCTGGGCGGGGCCGACAGCTACCACGCCGGCGTCGCGACCCATTATGTGCCGAGCGCGCGGCTGGAGGAGTTGAAGGCCGCGCTCGCTGCCGCGCCGCTCGACGGCGAGGATATCGAGGTCAATCACGCCGAGGTGAGTGCGGTTCTGGACCGCTTCTCCGAAAATCCCGGCCCGCCGCCGATCGCGCAGGTGCGCGCGGCGATGGAGCGCTGCTTTTCGCAGGCGTCGGTGGAAGCGGTGCTGGAGGCGCTGGAAGGAGAGGGCGGCGAATGGGCGGAGAAGACCCGCAAGGCCATGCTGGCCAAGGCGCCGACCTCGCTCAAGGTTGCGTTCGAGCAATATCGGCGCGGCGGAAGCCTCGATTTCGACGCCGCGCTTGCGCTGGAATACCGGATGTCGCAGGCCTTCATGCGGGGCCACGATTTCTTCGAGGGCGTCCGCGCGCTCATCCTCGACAAGGACAACCGTCCGGCCTGGCGACCGGCGGCGCTTTCCGAGGTGACGGCGGAGGCGATCGCAGGCTATTTCTCCCCGGCGGACGAGGAATTGGCGTTCGACAATCCCGTTCGCCGCTACGCAGCGACATGAGGAACTGACGCAATGGCGCGGATTGCATTTATCGGGGTCGGCAATATGGGCGGCCCCATGGCCCGGAACCTGATGAAGGCCCAGCATGCCGTGATGGCCTACGATCCGGTGGAGGCGGCGCTCGCCGGCATCGTCGAGGCGGGCGCTTCTCAGGCGGCCTCGGCGGCGGCGGCGGTCGAGGGCGCGGACGCGGTCGTAACCATGGTCCCGGCGGGGCCGGAAGTGCGCGAGGTCTATCTCGGCGCGGGCGAGGTTCTGTCTGCGGTGGCGCCGGGAACCCTGCTGATCGACTGCTCGACCATCGATGTAGCGACGGCGCGCGATGTGGCGACTGCCGCCGCGGAGCGGGGCCTGGAGATGGTCGATGCGCCGGTTTCGGGCGGCACGGGCGGGGCCATTGCCGGCACGCTCACCTTCATGGTCGGCGGGCCGGAGGCGGCGTTCGAAAAGGCGAAGCCGATCCTGGAGCATATGGGCGCGCGGATCGTCCATTGCGGCCCGGCCGGCAACGGCCAGGCGGCGAAGGTCTGCAACAACATGATGCTGGCGATCAACATGCTGGGCGTCGCCGAGGGCTTCACGCTCGCCGACAATCTGGGGCTTGACCGGCAGATCCTGTTCGATGTGGTCGCCAACTCTTCCGGCCAGAGCTGGGCGGTGACCGGCTATTGCCCGGTGCCCGGCCCGGTCCCGGCCTCGCCGGCGAACAACGGCTTCCAGCCCGGGTTCACCGCCGACATGATGGTCAAGGACCTGAGGCTCGCGAGAGACGCCGCCATGAAGAGCGGCACCGGCACGCCGATGGGCGCGCTCGCGGAGGCGCTGATGGCCCTCCATGTGGCCGGCGGCAACGGTCCGCGCGATTTCTCCTCGATCATCGAGATGGTTCGGGTCCGCCGCTAGACAGCGGGTCCGCTGCGGTAAAGCCTGCTCGAACCGCCGCTGCTCGAACAGTAAAGGGCGAGGACGAAAGGATAATGTCTCCTATGACTTTCGATGGATCGGCGGAACGGACGGTGCTCGTCACCGGCGGAAGCCGGGGCATCGGCGCGGCAATCGCCGATCGACTTGCCCGCGACGGTTGGTCGGTCGCTCTGAACTATGCCGCTCGCGCGGCTGCGGCCGATGAGACTGCCGACCGTATCCGGAAGGCCGGAGGCAGGGTTCGCACGATTCGGGCCGATGTGTCCGACGTGAACGATGTGCGCCGCCTGTTCGCCGACATCGACAGGGAAATGCCGCGTCTGGAAGGGCTGGTGAACAATGCCGGCATCGCTTCCCCGCTCGGCAACTTCACCGATATCGACGACATGGCGATGGCGCGTGTCGTTTCGATCAATGTCACGGGCGCCATGCTGGTCGCGCGCGAGGCGGCCCGGCGCATGATGCGCTCGCGCGGCGGAGTCGGCGGCGTCATCGTCAACATGGGCTCGCCGGCCTTCCGGCTGGGCAATCCGGGCGAACTGGTTGCTTATGCAGCGACCAAGGGGGCGATTGCCTCGCTGACCATCGGGCTCGCGCGCGAACTCGGGACTGAGGGCGTACGGGTTAACACGCTGGCACCGGGGCTCATTCCGACCGACATGGCCGAGGGACGCGATATCGAGAAGCTGCTGACAGGGGTGCCGATGGGCCGGCTCGGCACTGTCGAGGAAGTGGCTGAAGCGGCGTCGTGGTTGATGTCGGAGAAGGCCGCCTATGTGAGCGGCACGACGCTTGACGTCACAGGCGGCCGGTAACCGCCACTGGAAAGGGGCGTGTAGCGTGAAGACGGTCGTCAATAGCTGGAACGAGTGGGATCCGCTGCGCCATGTAATCGTCGGGCGGGCGGATGGCTGCTGCATTCCGCCGCCGGAGCCCGCCAGCGATCCGAAAATCCCGCTGGACAGCGACATGCGAGGCGTTCACGGGCCCCGCTCGCAGGAGACGGTGGACAGGGCCAATGCGCAGCTCGACGCCTTCGCCGCCATGCTGGAGGCGCGCGGCATCCGGGTGGACCGTCCGGACCCCATAGACTTCAACCGGCCCGTCGGGACGCCGGACTGGACCCACGGCTCGATGTTCGGCTGCCAGCCGCCGCGCGACGTGCTGCTGACGGTCGGCTCCGAGATGCTCGAAGCGACCATGTCCTACCGCTCGCGCTGGTTCGAATATCTCTGCTACCGGCCGCTGCTGAAGCGCTTCTGGGACGAGGACCCGGACATGCGCCACGAGGCGGCGCCGAAACCGCGCCTCACGGACGCCTCCTACAAGCCGCACTACCTCTCCGACGACATCACCATCGAGGAGCGTCTGGAGATGGTGGCGGCGAAGGATTTCGTCACCACCGAGGCGGAGCCGCTGTTCGACGCGGCCGACGTGCTGCGCTTCGGGCGCGATCTCTTCGTCCAGCACGGGTTCACGACGAATCTGACCGGCATCGAGTGGCTGCGCCGGCATTTCCCGGACCACCGCGTTCATGCGCTCAACTTTCCGGGCGACCCCTATCCGATCCATATCGACGCAAGCTTCACGCCGCTCCGGCCCGGCCTCATCCTCAACAATCCGGAACGCCGACTCCCGGAAGAGCAGCGCGAGGTCTTCAACCGCAATGGCTGGGAGATCGTCGATGCCGCCCGCCCGGCGCATAACAGCCCGCCGCCGCTCTGCTATTCCAGCGTGTGGCTGTCGATGAACGTGCTGGTGCTGGACCCGAAGACGGTGTGCGTGGAGGCGAGCGAGGTCCACCAGATGGACCAGATCGACAGGCTGGGCATGGAGGTGGTCCCGGTTCGCTTCCGCGATGCCTATGCCTTCGGCGGCGGCCTCCATTGCGCCACGGCGGATGTGCGCCGCGAGGGTGGCTGCGAGGACTACTTCCCGAAGGGCTGACGCCGGAACGGCGGCGCGCCGCCGCGACTCGCAGCCGCGTTGAATGCGGCGGCGCCAAGCATAGGTTCCCGGCATAAGCCAGACAGTGCGAGACATGATGAAGCCGACTGTCCGCCCCGCCAATCCGAACTTCTCCTCCGGGCCCTGCACCAAGCGTCCGGGATGGTCCCCGACCGTCCTCGCCGGCGCTTTGGTGGGGCGTTCCCATCGCTCCGCGCCCGGCAAGGAAAAGCTGGCCGAGGTCATCGACCGGAGCCGCCGGCTGCTCGGCATGCCGGAGGACTGGCGGCTTGCCATCGTGCCCGCCTCCGATACCGGCGCGGTCGAGATCGCGCTGTGGTCCCTGCTCGGCGCGCGCGGGGTCGATGTGCTGGCGTGGGAGAGCTTCGGCGCGGGCTGGGCGCTCGATGTCCGCACCCATCTCGGCATCGGGGATGTGCGCCTTCTCGAAGCGGATTATGGCGGCCTGCCGGACCTCTCGGAGGCGGACCCCGACCGCGACCTCGTATTCGTGTGGAACGGCACCACCTCGGGCGTCTGCCTGCCCGACGGCGACTGGATCGCCGAGGACCGCAACGGCCTCGCGATCTGCGACGCCACCTCCGCCGTGTTCGGTATCGACATACCCTGGGATCGGCTCGATGTCGTCACCTGGTCCTGGCAGAAGGCCATCGGCGGCGAAGGGGCGCACGGCATGCTGGCGCTCGGCCCGCGGGCGGTCGAGCGGCTGCTGGCCTGGACGCCGCCGCACCCGCTGCCGAAGGTCTTCCGGCTCACCCGCAATGGCGCGCTGATCGAGGGCGTCTTCCGCGGCGAGACGTTGAACACGCCGTCCATGCTTTGCGTCGAGGACGCGCTCGATGCGCTGGCCTGGGTCGAGAGCGTCGGCGGCCTTGCCGGGACCGCCGCGCGGACGCAGGCCAATGCCGCCGTCATCGCGGAGTGGGTGGCGGGCGCGGACTGGATCGACTTCCTCGCGCGCGATCCGGCGTCGCGCTCGCCGACCTCGATCTGCCTCGCCTTCGCCGACCCCAGGGTTTCCGGCCTGCCGGAGCATCGGCGCCGGGCCTTCGTGCAGGCGCTGACGGCGCGGCTGGACGCCGAAGACGCCGGACGGGACATCGCCAACCATCGCGACGCGCCGCCGAGCCTGCGCATCTGGGCGGGTCCCACGGTCGAGCGCGCCGACCTGGAGGCGCTCATGCCCTGGCTCGACTGGGCCTTCGAGGCCGAAGTCGGGATGCTCTGAGCCCGGCGATGAAGAAAGTGCTGATCGCCGACCGGTTGAGCGTCCGCGCCGGCGAAATCCTGCGCGCGGCAGGGCTGGAGGTCGAGGAAGCGCCGGGCCTCGCGCCGGAAGCGCTGGCGGCGCGGATGAAGGACGTCCACGGACTGGCGGTGCGCTCCGCCACTCAGGTCACCGCAGAGCTGCTCGCCTGCGCGCCCGACCTGGAGGTGGTCGGCCGCGCCGGCATCGGTGTGGACAATATCGACATCACCGCGGCGACAGGACGCGGCGTGGTGGTGATGAACACGCCCTATGGCAACACCGTCACCACGGCCGAGCATGCGATTGCGCTGCTGTTCGCGCTCGTGCGCCAGATACCGGCGGCCGACCGCTCCACCCAGGCCGGCAGGTGGGAGAAGTCCCGTTTCATGGGCAGCGAGATCGCCGGCAAGACGCTCGGCGTCATCGGCTGCGGCAATGTCGGCGCTGCGGTCTGCCAGAGGGCGCGCGGGCTCGCGATGCGGGTGCTGGTCTTCGACCCCTTCGTCTCGGAGAGCCGGGCGCGCGATCTCGGCGCCGCCAAGGTGGAGTTCGAGGCCCTGCTCGCCGAAGCCGATTTCGTCACCCTGCACACGCCGTTGACCGACCGGACGCGCGGCATGATCGACGCGGCCGCGATCGCGCGGATGAAACCCGGTGTGCGCCTCGTCAATTGCGCGCGCGGCGGGCTCGTCGTCGAGGCGGACCTCTGCGCCGCGCTCGACAGCGGCCATGTCGCAGGCGCGGCCTTCGATGTCTTCGAGGTGGAACCGGCAGGGGAGAGCGCGCTTTTCGGGCGCGACAATGTCGTGGCCACGCCTCATGTCGGCGCCTCCACCGCCGAGGCGCAGGAGAATGTGGCGGTCGAAGTGGCGGAGCAGATTGCGGCCTTTCTCAATACCGGCGCCGTCGTGAACGCCCTCAACGCGCCGTCCGTGACCGCCGAGGAGGCGCCGAGGCTCAAGCCCTATATGGGCCTGGCGGATGCGCTCGGCCGTTTTGTCGGGCAGATCTGCGACGACGCGATCACCGGCATCGACATCGCCTGGCGGGGCGACATGGCGCGGCTGAACACGCGCCCGCTCTCCGGCCTGGTGTTGCAGGGTGTGCTGTCGAGCCAGCTCGACTCGGTCAATATGGTGAATGCGCCGCTGATCGCCCGCGAACGCGGCATCGACCTGCGCGAGACCTCGATCGGCGAAGCCGACGGCTACCGGGCGCTGATCGAGGTCCGCGCCGCCATGGGCGCGCGCAGCCGCACCGTCGCCGGCACGCTTTTCGGAGACCGGCTCAGGCTTGTGCAGGTGCAGGACATTCATTTCGAGGCGGCGTTCGGACCGATCATGCTGTTCGTGCGGAACCACGATCGGCCGGGCGTCATCGGCAAGATCGGCACCATTCTGGGCGAGGAGGGCGTCAATATCGCCAATTTCCATCTCGGCCGCCCGGCCGCCGGCGAGTATGCGCTCGCGCTGATCGAAATCGACGAAGACTGCCCGGAGCGCGTGCTGGAGCGCATCGCCGCCCTGCCGGACACCATCGCCCGCCCGCTGGTCCTGCGGTTTTGAACGGGGCGGTCCGGCGTGCAACATTCCGACTAAACCGTGTAGCCTTGGGGCGGCCGCAAGCAGTACGCATCATGACCGACAAAGCCCTGCTGCCGGCGGGACTGCGCGATGTCCTGCCCCCCGATGCCGCGTTCGAGGCGGCCGTCGAGGCGCGCCTGCTCGAGCTGTTCGCGCTGAACGGCTATGAGCGGGTGGATCCGCCGCTCGCCGAGTTCGAGACAAGTTTCCTCGCGGATGAGGGCGCTGCGATCGCGGCCGACACCTTTCGCATCATGGACCCGGTGTCGCAGCACATGCTGGCGCTGCGCTCTGACATGACGCTGCAGGTGGCCCGGATCGCGCGCACGCGCCTTGCGGGCGAGCCGCGCCCGTTGCGTCTTGCCTACGCGGGGCAGGTGCTGCGGGTCGGTGTTTCGCAACTCCATGCCGAGCGCCAGGTGGCCCAGGCCGGTGTCGAGCTGATCGGTGCGGAAGGCGTGTCCGCCGATGCCGAGGTCGCGCGGCTCGCCTTCGAGGCGCTGGAGGCGCTGGGCGTGCCGGGAGTGAGCCTGGACCTCGGCATGCCGGCGCTGGTGCGCGCGCTTCTCGCCGATGCAGGGCTGGAAGACGACACGGCGCTCGCCGATGCGCTTGACCGCAAGGACACGGCGGCGGTCGCGGCGCGGGGCGGGCCGCGCTTTTCGGCGCTGATGGCCGCTACCGGGCCTTGCGAGACGACAGCGCCGGCGCTCGCCTCGCTCGACCTGCCGGCCGAAGCCGCCGCCTTGCGGGACCGACTGCTGGAAGTTGTGGCGGCAGTATCGGCGGCGGCCCCGGGCCTCCGGATTACCATCGACCCCGTGGAGCATCGCGGGTTCCAGTACTACTCCGGCGCCGCTTTCAGCTTGTTCGCAAGCGGCGGTCGCGGCGAAGTGGGACGCGGCGGGCGCTACCGCGCCGAGGGTGAGACGGGCACGGGCGTGACGCTCTATCTCGACGCTATCCACCGTCTGCTGACGCCGCCTGCATCGCGGTCGCGCCTGTTCCTGCCTTACGGCGCGGACGGCGTGGAGCGCCGGCGCTGGCAGGCCGACGGCTGGATTACGGTGCAGGCGCTCGCGCCGGCGGCCGACCCGGCGGCCGAGGCGCGCCGCCTCGGTTGCAGCTACCTGCTGGGAAGGGACGGCCTCGAAGCCCTGGACGGAGACCCGAAATGACCAATGTGGCGGTGATCGGCGCGCAATGGGGCGATGAAGGCAAGGGAAAGGTCGTGGACTGGCTCGCCGAGCGGGCCGATGTCGTGGTTCGCTTCCAGGGCGGGCACAATGCCGGCCACACGCTTCAGGTCGCCAGCGAAACCTACAAGCTGTCCCTGCTGCCCTCCGGCGTGGTGCGGGGCACACTGTCGATCATCGGCAATGGCGTGGTGGTGGACCCTTGGGCGTTGCTCGAGGAGATCGAGCGCCTGCGCGGGCAGGGCGTCCCGGTTGCGCCCGAAACGCTGCGCCTTGCGGAAAGCGCGACGCTGATCCTGCCCTTTTACGGGCATGTGGACCGGCTTCGCGAAAAACGGCGGGGGCAGGGCGCGATAGGCACGACCGGTCGGGGCATCGGCGTCGCCTATGAAGACAAGGCCGGGCGGCGGGCGATCCGCGTGGCCGACCTGTATGACGATACGGCGCTTCGGGACAAGATCGGCCATTTGCTGGAGCATCACAACGCCTTGCTGCGCGGTTGGGGCGCAGAGGAAATCGCGCCGGACGAGCTCATTGCCGCTCTGGAGGAGGTTCGCGACCCGTTGGCTCCCTATGTCGATTGCGTATGGGAGCGCCTCGATGCGCTGCGGCGGTCGGGGAAGCGAATCCTGTTCGAAGGCGCACAGGGCATTCTTCTCGACGTGGACCACGGCACCTATCCATTCGTAACTTCCTCGAACACGGTTGCAGCGGCGGCAGCGGTCGGCAGCGGCATGGGGCCAGGGGCGGTCGGCTATGTGCTCGGCATCGCCAAGGCCTATACGACGCGCGTCGGCGGCGGCCCGTTTCCCACAGAATTGCAGGACGAGACAGGCAGGCGCCTTGCCGAGCGGGGCAGGGAGTTCGGCACCGTAACCGGCCGGCCGCGGCGCTGCGGCTGGTTCGACGCCGCGGCGGTGCGCCAGACGGTACGCGTCTCGGGCATGGACGGTATCGCGCTCACCAAGCTTGATGTGCTCGACGGCCTGGAGATCCTGGAGGTCTGCACGGGATACCGGCTCGGCGACCGCCTGCTGACGCGTCTGCCCGCCAGTCAGGCGGACCAGGCCAGAGTGGAGCCGGTTTACGAGCGGCTGGAAGGCTGGTCGGAGAGCACGGCCGGTGCCACGGGCTGGGCCCAATTGCCGGCCACGGCCGTCAAATATGTCCGGCGCGTCGAGGAACTGATCGGCTGTCCGGTCACGTTGCTGTCCACGGGGCCGGATCGCGAAGACACGATAGCGATGTACGACCCCTTCGCCGATTAGGCGGCGGCCTCGCGGGCTTCGCGTCTCGCCTTCGCTTTCTCGATGCGCCGTTTGATGCGGCGGGCCTCCACCGTCAGCCTCGAGTCGGGGCGGCCCAGCAGGAAGGCGTCGAGGCCGCCATTGTGCTCCAACGTGCGCAGGCCGTGGCCGGAAATGCGCAGGCGCACCGGCTCGCCCAGAATTTCGCTCAGCAGCGTCCTCGACTGCACATTCGGCAGGAAGCGCCGGCGGGTCTTGTTGTTGGCGTGGCTGACATTGTTGCCGGTCATCACGCCCTTGCCGGTGATCGCGCAGCGCCGCGACATCGCTCTTCACTCCCTGCCGGAATCCGTCTCGCTCGGAACGCGGCTGTATAAGGACGCGGCCTGCTCCGGTCAAGCGCCTCTGCGTATCAGCCGCCGAGCTCCCGCGAACGGTTGGCGGCGGCCGCCACGGCCCGGCGCATCAGCACAGCCAGGCCGTCGTCCGCCATCAGCACATCCAGCGCGGCCGCCGTGGTCCCGCCCGGGCTGGTGACATTGCGCCTCAGCGCGTCCGCGGCCTCCGGCGACCGGTTCAGCAGTTCGCCTGCGCCGGACACGGTGGCGCGAGCAAGACGCATCGCCATGTCCGCCGGCAGCCCCTCGCGCTGGCCGGCTGCGGCGAGCGCCTCGACAAGGTGGAAGACATAGGCCGGGCCGCTGCCGGAAACGGCCGTCACCGCATCCATCGCGGCTTCGTCCCCGAGCCACACGACCTCACCGACGGCCTCGCAGATCGTCTGGCACAGCGCCATCTGCGCGGGATCGACGCGCCTGTTGGCGGCAAGCGCGGCAATGCCGCGGCCGACCGCCGCCGGCGTGTTCGGCATGGCGCGGACCACGGCGGCGTCCCGGCCCAGTATTTCCTCGAAGAACGCGACCGGAGTCCCGGCGGCGATGGAGAGGAACACCGGCGCCCCGTGGCCCGTATATCGCTTATAGGCCGGTGCGACCTCGCCCATGACCTGCGGCTTGACCGCGAAGATCACCGCATCCGGCCGTACGCGGTCGGTGACGTTTTCCAGCGCTGTGGTGATGTGGACGCCAGGCATGCCCTGGAATTCCCGTGTCGCGGCCTCATCCGGTTCGATGACCACGACCTGATCGGCGAAGCGCCGTTCCAGCCAGCCCGCCAGCAAGGCGCCGCCCATCTTGCCGCAGCCGACAAGGATCAGATTAGGAGTGCTCATGCTTCGCCTATCGGATGGATCATTGCGGCGGCGACAGCCTTGGCCGGCGGCTTGCCGCCCCACAATGCGTGTTGGAATGCGGGATAGAATTGGTCCAGCCCGTTCGTGGCGGTCAACAGCACGTCTTCCAGCAATTCCCGGGAGGCCGACACGCCGCGCAGCGGAACGGCATGGCGGAAGCAGAGCGTCCCGGCATCCGCGTCAAAGCAGAAATGCCCCATCTCCAGGATGCCGTTGGCGTAGGCGAGCATTTCCAGCAGCGCGTTCTTCCCCTCCAGCGGTACCGGCAACCGGCAGGCCGCGGCTATCTGCATGATGGCGGGGCGCGGGTGCCAGGCGGCGCAGATCGATGTCTCTCCCCAGCTCCCCTCGAATTCGGCTGCAATCGTTCGCGAATCATCCCGGCTGTAGGCCCAATCCTGCGCCCGGGCGATGTCTTCGACCAAATCGACAGGGTTCCCTGTCTCGGTGGAAGTCCGTTGTGAAAACATGGATTCTTCCTTACATCACAACATGTCGTATTGCCAACGACTCATAGCCCCTAATTGTGGAAAATCCGGTGTTTTCCGCCGCTTCGCCAGCCAGTGCAGCTGCCGGGCCGGCGGCGTTGTCATGCCCGCGAGACGGGCTATATTCGACGAAAGCAGGAAGCGGGCGGACGTCGATGAGCGAATATGTCGTTCAAAGGGCGAATATGGTGGAGTGCCAGTTGCGTGCCGGGCGGGTTGCGAATGAGGCCCTGCTGGACGCGATGGGCAGCGTGGCGCGCGAGGAGTTCGCGCCCATGGCGA
Organism: Alphaproteobacteria bacterium; assembly: GCA_022822125.1. The sequence continues at coordinate 32,357 of JAJECF010000014.1, read as the reverse complement.
TGAAGCCGGTCGCCTATGCGGATGAAAACCTCGCGTTCCGGGGGCGGGTCCTGGTCGAGCCGATGGTCTTCGGGCGGCTAGCGCAGGCCGCCGAACCCGGCCCGGAGGACTATGTCCTCGATGTCGGCGTCGGGCTCGGTTATTCGAGCGCCGTTCTGGGCCGGGTCGCGAGCGCTGTCGTTGCCCTGGAGAGCGACCGGGACCTCGCGGAGGGCGCCCGCAAGGCGCTGGCGGCCGATGGCAGCGACAATGTCCTGGTGATCGAAGGACCGCTGGAGGCGGGCTGCCCCGAGGAGGCGCCGTTCAATCTCATCGTCGTTCAGGGCGCCGTGGCGGCTGTGCCACCGGCACTGCTGGACCAGTTGGCGGAAGGCGGACGGCTGGCGGCGGTGGTAAGGTCCGGCGGCGGGCCCGGCCGCGCAACGATCTTCGCGAAGCGGGGCGGGGTGGTCTCCTCGCGTATCGTCTTCGACGCCGGCACCCCTTATCTCGCGGGCTTCGAGCCCAGGCAGGAGTTCGTGTTTTGAGCGCCCGACGATTCCGACTTGCGTGTCTTTCGGCGGCGGCGCTGGCGTTCGCCCTGCCCGGGGCTGCGACCGCCGGCGATACGCTGTTGGAGGCGATGGCCAAAGCCTATACCGCCAATCCGCAACTCGAAGCCGCGCGCGCCCGGCTGCGCGAACTCGACGAAGGCGTGCCGCAGGCGCTATCCGGCTGGCGCCCGACCGTGACGGCGTCGGGCAATGTCGGCTACGGGCGGTACCAAAGCGAGGCCCCCCCCCCCTCTCGGGACGTCACCGAATCGCGCAACCCCTCGCGGGTGCAAGTCCAGGCGGTGCAGCCGCTGTTCAGCGCGCGGAACGCCCCCATGCTGGAAGCGGCCAAGCATCGCGTTTCGGCCCAGCGCGCGCGGCTCGCCGCCACGGAGCAGGCGGTGTTCCTCGACACCGGCATCGCTTTCATGGATGTGGTCCGCGACCAGGCCGTCGTCGATCTGACCGTCAACAATGTCAAATTCCTGCGCCGGCGGCTGCAGGCGGCGCAGGACCAGTTCGAGGTCGGCGAGGTGACGCGCACCGATGTGGCGCAGGCCGAGGCGCGGCTGGCGCGCGCCATCGCCGAGCGGGTGTCCGCCGAAGGCGCACTGGAGGCGTCGCGGGCGCGCTACCAGCATGTCGTGGGCGAGCTGCCGGGCCGGCTGGAGCAGCCGCTGCCCCTTGCCGGCCTGCCGCAAACCAAGGATGAGGCGGTCGAGGCTGCAGCGGACGGCAATCCGAACATCGCCGCGGCCAGGTTCGACGAGCGCGCCGTGCAGCAGGATATCGAGGCGATCCGGGGCGAATTGCTGCCGACCGTCAATCTGGTCGGCACCGTGGCGCATTCGAACGACCAGGGCCGCCGGGGCCTCAGGAACAACGATGCCGTCCTGTCGGCGACGATATCGGTGCCGCTTTACGAGGCCGGCAGGATCACCTCGCGCCGTCGCCAGTCCATACAACTGGCCTCACGCGCCCGCGCTCTGATCGAGAGCAACCGGAGGGATGCCGTCGAGCAGGCGGTTGCGGCCTGGGAAAATCTCCAATCGGCGCGCGCGAGGCTGGAGTCGCTCACCACAGAGGTCCGGGCCTCGGAGATTGCGCTGGACGGCCTGCAGCAGGAAGCCGAGGTCGGCACCCGCACGCTGCTCGACGTGCTGGACGCGGAGCAGGACCTTCTGGACGCGCGCGTGAATGTCGTGCGCACGAAACGGGCGGAAGCGGTGGCCAGCTACCAGTTGGCCGCCGCGACGGGCCGGCTGATCGTTGAGGCCCAGCAGGTGCCCGTGACGCCCTATGATGTTCGCGTCCATTACGACCGTGTCCGCGCTATCCGGTGGGACCCGGGCGCAATATTCGGCGGGAGCGGTAAAGAATGAGGGAACCTGTTCGCGGCGCCGGACGCGGCGAAGACGAACGGACCATGGAGGAGATCATGGCGTCCATAGGCAAGGCCGTTTCCGACGAGAGACAGCATTCAGGCGCAGCGCCGCAGGACGCGGAGGAGGACGATATTTTGGAACTCGTGGACGAGGAAACGCCGGAGGGCGAGGCCGGCGCCGATACCGGAAAGGACGAGCTGGTTTCGACGGTTGCAGCGGCTGCTTCGGCGCAGGCGTTCGCCGGTCTGGCGCAAGCGATCGAGCAGGGTGAGGCCGATGCGAGGCGACTGCCCGTGCGCGAGGGTGGAGAGACGATAGAGGACATGGTTCGCGGCATGCTGAAGCCGATGCTCCATGAATGGCTCGACGCGAACTTGCCCGACATCGTGGAGCGCCTGGTCGAAGAGGAAATTCGGCGGCTGTCCCGCGCCGGCAGGCGCTGACGGCTCCTTCCCCCACCCGACAGGGTTTAAGTTCCCATGCTGGAGAAGACCTACCTTCCGGACGCGGTGGAAGCGCCGCGTTATGACGCCTGGGAGCGTGCCGGCGCTTTCGCCGCGGGCGCGAAGTCGGAAGCCTCGCCCTATACGATCATGATGCCGCCGCCGAATGTCACCGGCAGCCTGCATATGGGCCACGGCCTCACCTTCACGCTCCAGGACATCCTGATCCGCTACCACCGCATGCGCGGCCGGGATGCGCTCTGGCAGCCCGGCACGGACCATGCCGGGATCGCAACCCAGATGGTGGTGGAACGCCAGCTCGACGAGGAAGGACTCAGGCGGACCGACCTCGGGCGCGAGAAGTTCGTGGACCGGGTGTGGGAGTGGAAGGCGGAGTCGGGCGGACAGATCACCCGCCAATTGCGTTCCCTCGGTGCTTCGGCCGACTGGGCGCGCGAGCGTTTCACCATGGATGAAGGCCTGTCGAAAGCGGTCGTCAGGGTCTTTGTGCAGCTCTACCGCGAAGGCCTGATCTACAAGGACCAGCGGCTGGTGAATTGGGACCCGGCGCTGGAAACCGCGATCTCGGATCTGGAGGTCCAGCAGACCGAGACGGACGGCCATCTCTGGTATATCCGTTATCCCGTCGAGGGGAGGGACGGCGAGAGCCTTACCGTCGCCACGACGCGGCCCGAGACGATGCTGGGCGACACGGGCGTGGCGGTCCATCCGGACGATCCGCGCTACAAGCACCTGGTCGGCGGCCATTGCATCCTGCCGCTGGTGGGCCGCCGGATTCCCATCTTGGCCGACGCTCATGCGGACCCGGAACAGGGCTCCGGCGCAGTCAAGATCACGCCGGCGCATGATTTCAACGATTTCGAGGTCGGACGACGCCACGGGCTGGAGACCGTCAATATCTTCGACCGCAAGGCGCATGTGAACGACTCGGCGCCGGAAGTCTATCGCGGCCTGGAGCGCTTCGCCGCGCGCGAGCGGGTCGTTGCCGATCTGGAAGCGGCGGGGGCGCTGGAGCGCGTCGAACGCCACCGCCATACGGTTCCCTATGGAGACCGCGGCGGCGTGCCCATCGAGCCTTACCTGACGGAACAGTGGTACGCCGACGCCGCGACGCTCGCCAAGCCGGCCATCGAGGCCGTCGAGACCGGGCGCACGCGTTTCGTGCCGGAGAACTGGGCCAAGACCTATTTCGAGTGGATGCGCAACATCCAGCCCTGGTGCATCTCGCGGCAGCTCTGGTGGGGGCACCGGATTCCGGCCTGGTACGGCCCGGAGGCCTCGGTGTTCGTGGCCGAGACGGAGGCCGAGGCGAGGGCCGAGGCCGAGGCGCGCTTCGGGCCGGGCGTGGAACTGCGGCAGGACCCAGACGTGCTCGATACCTGGTTCTCATCCGCGCTATGGCCGTTTTCTACCCTCGGCTGGCCGGAGCGGACACACGCGCTCGAGCGCTACTATCCGGGCGATGTGCTGGTGACGGGCTTCGACATCATCTTCTTCTGGGTCGCCCGGATGATGATGATGGGCCTGCATTTCATGGGCGAGGTGCCGTTCCGCACCGTTTACATCCATGCGCTCGTGCGCGACCAGCACGGCGCCAAGATGTCCAAATCCAAGGGCAATATCATCGACCCGCTGGACATGTGCGCGAGCTACGGGGCGGATGCGCTGAGGTTCACGTTGGCTGCGCTTGCGGCGCCCGGCCGCGATATCAAGCTCTCCGAAAGCCGCGTCGCGGGCTACCGCAATTTCACCACCAAGCTCTGGAATGCCGCGCGGTTCTGCGAGATGAACGGCTGCGCGCCCCGGTCCGGCTTCGATCCCGGCGCCGTTCACGAAACGCTCAACCGCTGGATCGTCGCCAGGACCGTTGAGACGCGCCGGCAGGTGGAGGCGGCCATGGACGCTTACCGCTTCAATGAGGTGGCGGACGTGCTCTACCGGTTCGTCTGGGGCGAGTTCTGCGACTGGTTCATCGAGTTCGCCAAGCCGGTATTCGCCGAGGGTGGCAAGGCCGCGTATGAAACCCGCGCCACCGCCGCATGGGCGCTCGACCGCATCCTGCGGATGCTGCATCCACTGATGCCCTTCGTCACCGAAGAGCTGAACGAGGCGCTCGGATTGGTCGAAGGGGGCCTGATCGGTGCGGCCTGGCCCGACGACGAGGCGGGCGACGCGCCGGCCGAGATCGACTGGACCATCCTGCTGATTTCCGAGATCCGCCGCGTGCGGTCCGAACTCAATGTCCCGGCCGGCGCGAAGATCGACGCCGCGCTCATAGGCGCCGACGGGGAAACCATCGCCCGCGTCCGCCGCAATGCGCCCCAGATCCTCCGCCTGGCGCGGCTGGAGAACCTGTCCGAAGGTCCGGCGCCGGAGGGTTCGGTCGAAGTGGCGCTCCCCGGCGCATCGGTCGCGCTCAAGCTGGCCGAGGTGATCGATTTCGACCAGGAACGCAAGCGCCTGGACCGCGAAATGACGCAGATAGCGTCCCGAATCTCGGGGATCGACAAGAAGCTCGCCAACGAACGGTTCCTCTCCCGCGCGCCGGCAGAGGTGGTCGAGGACCAGAGAGAGCAACGCAGCGAACTGGCCGGCCGGCGCGCGATGCTGGAGGGGGCGCTCGCCCGGCTCGGCTGAGTATCGCGTTCCCGGCGGCTATCCCTCTTTCCTGAACGGCGTGAAATCCGCGAGGAATTCAATTTCCTCGCCGACGGCGTCGCGTTCGCGTGTCAGATAGTCCGCAACGGCGCGGCGGAAATTGGGATCGGCGATCCAGTGTGCGCTATAGGTCTCGACAGGAACATAGCCGCGCTGGATCTTGTGCTGGCCTTGCGCCCCGGCTTCGACCCGCGCCAGGCCCTCGCGGATCGCATAGTCGATCGCCTGGTAGTAACAAGCCTCGAAATGCAGGAAGCGAAAGCGGGTGTCGCAGCCCCAATTGCGCCCGTAGAGCGTGTTTGCGCCCAGCAGGTTCAGCGCGCCGCAGACGATCCGGCCCTCGCGCCGGCCGACGATCAGCACCGTCCTGTCGGCCATGGTCTCGTGCAGGCGAAAGAAGAACTCCCGCGTGAGATAAGCGCCGCCCCACTTCCGGTCCACCGTGTTGCGGTAGAAGCGGAAGAAGGTGTCCCAGTGGTGTTCGCGAAGGTCGTCGCCGGTGAGCGCCTCGAAGGTGAGGCCCCATTCCTCGAGCGTCCGGCGCTCCTTGCGGATCGTCTTGCGCTTGCGCGAGTTCAGCGCGGCGAGGAAATCCTCGAAGTTCCCATAGCCCTCATTGTGCCAGTGATATTGCTGGCCGAGCCGCTTGAGGAAGCCGAGTTCTCCGAGATAGTCCCATTCCTCCTTCGGGAGGAAATTCACGTGGACCGACGACAGGCCGCTCCGTCTCGCCACCTGGATCATCGCCGAGGCGAGCGCCGCGCGGGCCTGTTCCGCGAAATCGTCCGGCCGCACCAGAAGGCGCGGGCCCGGCACCGGCGAGAAGGGCACGCCGCAAAGCAGCTTGGGATAATAGCGCCCGCCGGCGCGCTCATAGGCATGCGCCCAGCCATGGTCGAAGACATATTCGCCATAGCTGTCGCCGCGCACATAGAGCGGCGCGACCCCGGAGACGCGGCCTCCCTCGTCCTCGACCACGAGATGCTGCGGCAGCCAGCCGGTATCGGCCCCGACCGCGCCGCCGTCCTCGAGCGCCTTCAGAAAAGCATGCGAGATGAAGGGATTTTCGTCTCCGGCGCAGGCGTCCCAGTCTTGCGCCGGGACAGCGTCGATGCCTGACGCGATACGAACGGAGATCGGTTCCTTGCCGTCGGGCACGGGGGGTCAGTCGATCTCGAACACGGCGTCGATTTCGACCGCAAAGCCCATCGGCAATGCCGGAGCGCCGACGGCGAAACGGGCATGGCGGCCCTTGTTGCCGAATATCTCGACGATGAGGTCAGAGGCGCCGTTCACGACCTGGGGATGCTGGACGAAGTCCGGCGTGCTGGTAACGAAGCCGCCCAGCTTGACGACCCGCGTCACACGGTCGAGGTCGCCCTCGCAGCCGGCCTTCGCCTGCGCGATGAGGTTGAGCGCGCAAGCCCTTGCAGCAGCGACGCCTTCATCAAGGCCGAGATCGTCGCCGAGGCGGCCCTTGTGGACGCCCTGGTTGTTGCCGGACACCTGCCCCGCCACGAAGAGCAGATTGCCGCTCCGGACCCAGGGCACGTAATTGGCGGCGGGCGCCGGCGCTTCGGGCAGTTCTATACCGAGTTCGGCGAGGCGGGCGTCGATCTGTCCGGCCATGACAGGGTCTCCACTTTTGGGGGAAAGGGCGTTTGATGTCAGGATGCCGGCCGCGGGTCGATGGCTGGCAGGGAGCCAACCGCTTCCTCAATCGCGCGGCCGGCGGCAATCGCCATGTCCTCCCGCCGGACCGGGGCGACGATCTGGAGGCCGACCGGCATGCCGTTGGGAGCCAGCCCGGCCGGGATAGCCAGGATCGGGCAGGAGGTCAGCACCGTGCCCCAGCATTGCTGGAACCAGGGCGGCGGCGCCTCTGACCACTCATCCACCCGGGCGCCGCGCTCCTCGACGGAAAAGGCGGTGCAGCAGACCGTAGGCATTACGATGACATCGACCTGCTCGAACGCCTGCGAAAGGCGTTGGAACACCGCGGCGCGCTCCCGCTCGGCCCAGATGAAGTCCTCGGCCGTGAGGGTGTTTGCATAGTCGAGCAGCAGTCCCAGCACGCGCTCCAGCTTCTCGCGGTTCTCGGCGATGAAGTCGGCGCGCTCGATCAGCGTGTTGTGGCCGATCATCACCGAGAACAGCCGGGCCATGTCGCCGAAATCGAGCGCGAGCGGCTCGACCGGGATATCCAGCTTGCCGAGCGCCGTCTCGACGACGGCGGCAATCTCCCGTTCGACACCGCCGAGGCCGATATCAGCGACATAACCGATCCGGGCCGGCCGTTTGCCTTCGGCTCGGAAGGAGCCCTCGTAGTCCGGCAGGCTCAGCGGGTCGCTCGGCAGGTAACCGGCCATGGCGTCGAGGAAGAGCGCGATGTCGCCCACCGAGCGCGCCATCGGGCCCTGCACCGACATCAGGTTGAAGCAACGGTGGGAGTGGGTGCGCGGCACGCGGCCGGGGCTCGGGCGCAGGCCGCAAACGCCTGCGAAGGCGGCCGGAATGCGCAGGCTGCCCCCGATGTCCGAGCCGTGAGCGAGCGACACTTCGCCCGCCGCCAGTGCCGCAGACGCGCCTCCCGACGAGCCGCCCGGCGTGGTTTCGAGATTCCAGGGGTTGCGCGTGTGGCCGAAGACCCGGTTGGTCGTCACCGGCATCATGCCCATTTCCGGCGAGCTCGACTTGGCGACGACGATGCCGCCGCGTGCTTCCAGCCGGGTCACGAGCGGGTCGGACCGGGCCGCGACATTGTCGGCATAAAGCGGGCACCCATAGGTCGTTCGCATGCCTTCAACGTCGATAAGGTCCTTGATGGCGACAGGCAGGCCGGCGAGAAGGCCGCGTTCGCCGGGCGGCAGGTCGCCGAGTCGCTTCGCATCGTCGCGGGCGCCCTCGAAGCGGTGCAGCGGCAGCGCATTCACCGCCCCGTCCACGGCCTCGATCCGGGCAATGGACGCATCCACAAGCTCCAGCGGCGACACCTTTCCTGCAGTCAGCAGACCGACCGCTTCCTCAGCGGACGTCTCCCAGAGTTCGGCCATGGGACTCTCCCCTCGCAAGGCCGCTACTATAGCCCGAAAGCAGGAGTGGGGAACGTGGCAGGCAGGCGCGAGGACGCCCGGTTCGTAACGGGACGGGGCCGCTATCTGGACGACATCGAAGTGCCGGGCGCGCTCTGGGCGGCGTTCCTGCGCAGCCCGCACGCCCATGCCCGCATCCGGGCGGTCGAAGGCAATGGGGTAGAGGTCTTCACCGCGGCGGACATCGCCGACCTCAAGGGCTTGCGGCCTTACCAGCCCGCCAATATGCAAACGGGCGAGCCATTCGACTGTGAGCCGCAGCCGCTCCTGGCGCGGGACCGGGTGCGCTATGCGGGCCAACCGGTCGCCTTTGTCACCGGAGCCACGCCGGAGGATGCGCTGGATGCGGCCGACCGGGTGCAGATTGTCTATGAAGCGCTGGACCCGGAGCCGGAACGGATATGCCTCGACTGGCGGACCGGCGACGCCGACGCGGTGGAGGCGGCGTTTTCAGAGGCCGTTCACCGGGTACGGATCGGGCTTCTGAACCATCGCGTGGTCGTCAATCCTATGGAGCCGCGCGGCGCAGCTGCCTTCTACGATCCGGCCGACGAGCGCTACACGCTCCGGCTCTCCAGCCAGAACCTGCATGTCAACCGGGACCATGTGGCGGCCAGTCTCGGCGTGGAGCCAGCGCGGCTGCGCTTCGTGGCGGAAGACGTGGGCGGCGGCTTCGGCGTGAAGAACTTCGCCTATCCCGAGCATGTGCTGCTGCTCTGGGCGGCCCGTCGGCTGGGCCGTCCCGTGCGCTGGATGGCGACGCGCTCCGAGGTCTTTCTGAGCGACCACCAGTGCCGCGGCCAACGCGCCGAAGCCGAGCTCGCGCTAGACGAGGACGGGCGCTTCCTCGCGCTCAGGATAGCGAGCACGGCCAATGTCGGTGCCTGGTTCGGCAATGTCGCGGGCGGCGTGCAGACGGGGCAATTCGTCCATCTGGCCGGCTCGGTCTACACCATTCCGGCCGTTGCCCTTCATATACGCGCCGTGCTCACCAATACGCCGCCCGAGGGTGTGACGCGCGGGCCGGGTTTCGCCGAAATGGTGAATATCCTCGAACGCCTGATCGACAAGGCGGCGGCGGAGAGCGGCATTGCCCGCGAGGAGTTGCGCCGGCGAAATCTCGTGTCCCGCCTGCCGATGACGAATGCGCTCGGTTTCACAGTGGACAGCGGCGCTTTCCGGGAGGGGTTTGCGCGTGCCGAGCAGGCTGCTGAGGGCTTCGCCGAGCGCCGGCGCGGGAGCGAGGCGGCGGGCCTGCTGCGCGGGCTCGGCTTCGCCTGCCACATCAAGGCGACCGGCGGCTACCCGGAGGAGAATGTCGAACTGCGTTTCCACGGCGACGGCCGTGTGGACCTTGTGACCGGCACACAGCATATCGGCCAGGGGCATGAGACCACCTTTCCGGAGATCGTGGCCCGCTGCCTCGACCTGCCGAGCGCCTGCATCCGCCTCGTCCAGGGGGATACGGACGAGATTGCAATGGGAGGCGGCCACGGCTCCTCGCGCGCGACCTATATGGCAGGCACGGCGATTTTCCGTGCGAGCGAAATCGTGATCGAGAAGGGCCGGGCCCTGGCGGCGGACCGGCTGGAGGCGGCGGAGTCGGATATCGAATACGAGGCGGGCGCGTTCCGCGTCGCCGGCACGGACCGGGCGGTCGGCCTGTTCGAACTCGCCGGAGACGGCATGCTCGATACCTATTACCACTGGGCGCGGGAATGGATGACCTTTCCGAACGGCACCCATCTGGCGGAAGTCGAGATCGACCCGGAAACCGGGGCCGTGCGCCTTGTCCGCTATGCGGCCTTCGACGACTATGGCGAGCATATCGACAATGCCATCGTCGCCGGTCAGGTGCATGGCGCCATCGCGCAGGGCGTCGGGCAGGCACTCATGGAAGAGGCGGTGTTCGAGCCGGAGACCGGCCAGCCGCTCACCGGCTCCTTCATGGACTACGCCATGCCGCGCGCCGACGACCTGCCGTCCTTCGACATCGCATTCACGCCCACGCGATGCACGACGAACCCGCTCGGAGTGAAGGGCTGCGGAGAGGCCGGCGCCGTCGCCGGTTATCCCGCCGTCACCAACGCCATTCTCGATGCGCTTGCGCCGCTCGGCGTGAGGCGCTTCGAGGGAGCGGCGAGCCCGTTCCGCATCTGGCGCGCCATCCGGGATGCTGCGGGATGTGCTCGTAAGCCGTGACCTCAGCGGGACATCCGGGCTAAACTCCCGCCCATCATGACAGGCGCGTCCCAGCCCCGCCGGATCGTCGTTCGCGGCGCCCGGGAACACAATCTAAGATCCGTCGATGTATCGCTGCCGCGCGGCAGGCTGATCGTCGTCACCGGGCTGTCGGGCTCCGGCAAGTCCTCGCTCGCCTTCGACACGATCTATGCGGAGGGCCAGCGCCGCTATGTGGAGAGCCTCTCCGCCTATGCGCGGCAATTCCTGGAACTGATGCGCAAACCCGATGTCGACTCGATAGAGGGCCTGTCGCCGGCAATCTCCATCGAGCAGAAGACCACATCGCGCAATCCGCGCTCGACCGTCGCCACCGTCACCGAGATTTACGACTATATGCGTCTGCTGTGGGCGCGGGTCGGCATCCCCTATTCACCGGCGACGGGTCTGCCCATAGAAAGCCAGAATGTCGCCCAGATGGCGGACCGGATCGAGGCGCTGCCGGAAGGCTCGCGGCTGCTGCTGATGGCGCCGGTCGTCCGGGGCCGCAAGGGCGAATACCGCAAGGAACTGCGGGAATACCAGCGGCGCGGCTTCCAGAGGGTCAAGATCGACGGCCAACTATATGACATCGAGGAGGTTCCGGCGCTCCGGAAGAACGTCAAGCACGATATCTCCATCGTGGTGGACCGGCTCATCGTGCGTCCCGGTCTCGGCAACCGGCTGGCGGACAGTCTGGAAACCGCGCTCGAACTCTCCGACGGGCTGGCCTCGGTCGAGGATGCGCGGACGGGCGAGAGCATCCTTTTCTCCGCCCGGTTCGCCTGTCCCGTTTCGGGCTTCACCATCGAGGAAATCGAGCCGCGTCTCTTCTCCTTCAACAATCCGGCGGGCGCATGCCCGGCCTGCGACGGCCTCGGCAGCCGGCGGCATGTCGATGCGGCACTTGTGGTGCCGGACGAGGGGCTGAGCATGCGCCAGGGCGCGGTCGCGCCCTGGAAGAACACGACGGCGAAATACTACCAGCAGACCTTGAGGAGCCTTGCGCGCCATTACGGGGTGGATGTGAACACGCCCTGGCGAGACTTGCCGGAAGAGGTCCGTCGCGCGGTGCTTTACGGTTCGGGGAACGAGCCGGTGACGATGGCCTATAACGACGGCATGCGGAACTACCGCGTGACCAAGCCGTTCGAAGGGGTCGTCAACAATCTGGAGCGCCGTCTCAGGGAAACCGACAGCGCCTGGGTGCGGGAGGAGCTGTCGAAATATCTCTCGTCCCGTCCCTGCGAGACTTGCGGCGGCAAGCGGCTCCGGCCCGAAGCGCTCGCGGTCAGGATCGACGGGTGCGACATTTCCGAGGTCGCCGCGCTGTCCATCGGCAGGGCCGGACGCTGGTTCGCCGGCCTGGAACGGACGTTGACGCCCAAGCAGCTCGAGATCGGCGCCCGCATCCTCCGCGAAATCAACGACCGGCTGGGCTTTCTGAACGATGTCGGGCTCGACTATCTCACCCTTGACCGCTCCTCGGGCACGCTCTCCGGCGGGGAGAGCCAGCGCATAAGGCTCGCCTCGCAAATCGGCTCAGGCCTGACCGGAGTGCTCTATGTGCTGGACGAGCCGTCCATCGGCCTGCACCAGCGGGACAATGCCCGCCTGCTGGTGACGCTTCGCCGCCTGCGCGACCTCGAAAACACGGTCATAGTCGTCGAGCATGACGAGGAGGCGATCCGCAGCGCCGATTACCTGGTGGATATGGGGCCCGGCGCCGGCGTGCATGGCGGCCATGTCGTGGCGGAGGGCCTGCCGGAGGAGGTGGTCGGGCGCGGAGAGGGCCTGACGGCGCAATACCTGACCGGTCGAAAACAGATCGCGATTCCTGAGTGGCGGCGGCCGGGCAACGGGCATCGGCTGGTTGTCAGGGGCGCGGCCGGCCACAACCTCCAGAAGATTGACGCCGTCTTCCCGCTCGGCGTGTTCGCCTGCGTTACCGGGGTTTCGGGCGGGGGCAAGTCCACCCTGGTCATCGAGACGCTTTACAAGGCGCTGGCGCGACTGCTGCACGGCGCGCGCGGGGCGGCGGCGCCCCATGACGGGATCGAGGGCGCCGACCTCATCGACAAGGTGATCGACATCGACCAGTCGCCCATCGGACGCACGCCGCGCTCGAACCCGGCCACCTACACCGGCGCGTTCACGCCGATACGGGACTGGTTCGCCGGACTGCCCGAGGCCAAGGCGCGCGGCTACAAGCCCGGGCGGTTCTCCTTCAACGTCAAGGGCGGACGCTGCGAGACCTGCCAGGGCGACGGTGTCATCAAAATCGAGATGCACTTCCTGCCCGATGTCTATGTCCAGTGCGAGACCTGCCAGGGCCGGCGCTACAACCGCGAGACACTTGAGGTGCGCTTCCGGGGCAAGTCCATCGCCGATGTGCTGGACCTGACCGTCGAGGAAGGTGCCGAGCTGTTCCGGGCGGTGCCGGCGGTTTACGGCAAGCTGGAGACGCTGCGCCGGGTCGGGCTCGGCTACATCAAGATCGGCCAGCAGGCGACGACGCTCTCGGGCGGCGAGGCGCAGCGCGTCAAGCTCGCCAAGGAGTTGTCACGACGATCGACCGGGCGCACGCTCTATATTCTCGACGAGCCGACCACCGGCCTGCATTTCGAGGATGTGCGCAAGCTGCTCGAAGTACTGCATGCGCTTGTGGACGCCGGCAACACGGTGATCGTCATCGAGCACAATCTCGAAGTCGTCAAGACGGCGGACTGGATCGTCGATCTCGGCCCCGAGGGCGGGGCCGGCGGCGGTCGCATCGTGGCTTCCGGCACGCCGGAAGAGGTGGCCGACGCGCCCGAAAGCCACACGGCGCGCTATCTCGCAGCCTCGCTGGGAAGGGCGGAACGGCTGGCAGGATAGGGCGTGGTTTCGGCAGTATTACCGCCGCGCGCGACCACGCTTTTTCCGGCCTGCGACGGCGCCTCTTGCGATGCGGTTTATCGGTTTGGCCAGAGCGGCTTCCAGGCCGAGATCCATGGATTTGAGGCGCTTGATCTCGTCGCGGAGCCTTGCGGCTTCCTCGAATTCCAGGTCCGCCGCGGCGGCGCGCATCTGTTTCTCGAGATCGGCGACGGTCGCCTCGAGATTGTGGCCGAAGACCGCCGGCTCCTCGGCGAAGCCCGCCTCGACGGTCACGCTGTCGCGCGCATAGACACTCTTGAGGATATCGGCGATATCCTTGCGCACGCTTTCGGGCGTAATGCCGTTGGCTTCGTTGTAGGCGTGCTGCTTCTCGCGCCGACGCCTGGTTTCCTCCAGCGCCGAGCCCAGCGAGTGTGTTTCCCGGTCCGCATAGAGGATGACGCGCCCGTCCAGATTCCTCGCCGCCCGGCCGATGGTCTGGATAAGTGAGGTATAGGAGCGCAGATAGCCCTCCTTGTCCGCATCCAGGATGGCGACCAGTGCGCATTCCGGAATATCCAGCCCCTCGCGCAGCAGGTTGATCCCGATCAGCACGTCAAAGGCGCCCAGGCGCAGGTCGCGGATGATCTCGATGCGCTCCAGCGTTTCCACGTCGGAATGCAGGTAACGCACCCGGATGCCGGCTTCGTGCATGTATTCGGTCAGGTCCTCCGCCATGCGTTTGGTGAGCGTGGTGACCAGAACGCGCTGCCCCTTTTGCGCGGCGTCCCGGCATTCGGCCATCAGGTCGTCCACCTGATGCTCCGTCGGCCGCACGATACAGACGGGATCGATGAGGCCGGTCGGCCGGACCACCTGTTCGACGACGACGCCTTCGACCCGCTCCAGTTCCCAGGGGCCGGGCGTCGCGGACACGAACATCGTCTGCGGGCGCATCTCGTCCCATTCCTCGAATTTGAGCGGCCGGTTGTCGATGCAGGAGGGCAGGCGGAACCCGAACTCGGCCAGCGTTGATTTGCGCGCATAGTCGCCGCGGAACATGCCGCCCACCTGCGGCACCGACACATGGCTCTCGTCCACGATCAGCAGCGCGTCGGGCGGCAGATATTCGAACAGGGTCGGCGGCGGCTGGCCGGGGGCGCGGCCAGTCAGGTAGCGGGAGTAGTTCTCGATGCCGGCGCAGGAACCGGTGGAGACGATCATCTCCAGGTCGAACACCGTGCGCTGCTCCAGCCGTTGGGCTTCCAGCAGCTTGCCCTGGGCAGTCAGTTCTTCGAGGCGCTGCTTGAGCTCAACCTGGATGCTCTGGGCCGCCTGCATCAGGGTCGGCTTCGGCGTCACATAATGGCTGTTGGGAAACACGCGGATGGCGCCGAGGGCCGCCGCGCGCTCACCCGTCAGCGGGTCGAACTCGTGGATTGCCTCCACCTCGTCGTCCCAGAGCGTCAGCCGCCAGGCGCGGTCCACCAGATGCGCCGGGAAGATCTCGATGCTGTCGCCCCGGACCCGAAATACGCCACGATGGAAATTGTTGTCGTTGCGCCGGTATTGCAACTCGACGAGCCGCTTGAGGAAGGCGTCTCGGTCGAGCCGTTTGCCGGCCGTCGCCACCGCCGTCATCTCGGCATAGGTCTCGACGGCGCCTATGCCGTAGATGCAGGAAACGCTGGCGACGATCACCACATCGCGACGCTCCAGCAGGGCGCGCGTCGCCGAGTGGCGCATTCGGTCGATTTCTTCGTTGATCGAGGCTTCTTTCTCGACATAGGTGTCCGTGCGCGGGACATAGGCTTCCGGCTGGTAATAGTCGTAATAGGAAACGAAATACTCGACGGCATTCTCCGGGAAGAGGCTCTTCATCTCGGCGTAGAGCTGGGCTGCAAGCGTCTTGTTGGGCGCCATGATGAGCGTCGGGCGACCCATTTCGCGGATGACATGGGCAGCCGTGAATGTCTTGCCGGAGCCGGTGACGCCGAGCAGCACCTGTTCGCGCTCGCCCCGGCGCAACCCGTCGATAAGCTCGGCAATGGCCTCCGGCTGGTCGCCTGCCGGCTGGAAGTCGGAGGAGATGCGGAACTCCGCCCGCTCCGGAGCCGGCATGCCGTTATGCACGGCGAGCGGCGTTTGAAGCGGTTGAGCCATCGGCGCCGCGCCTCAGAGCCAGTCGGGAGCGGGCAGGCCGGCCTCTTTCAGGAAAGCCGGGTTCCAGATCTTGGCGGAATAGCGCTGCCCGAGATCACAAAGCAGGGTGACGACCGTGTGGCCGGGGCCGAGCGCCTTCGCCGCGCGGATGGCGCCCGCGACATTGATACCGCTGGAAAGGCCCACGCAGAACCCCTCCTCCTTCAACAGGTCGAAAACAATCGGGAGCGCCTCGGAGTCCGGTATCAGATAGGGAAAATCGACCTCGAGGCCCTCCAGATTGGCCGTCACGCGTCCCTGGCCGATGCCCTCGCTGATCGAGCTGCCTTCCGACTTGAGCTCGCCATTCGCATACCATTCGTAGAGCGCCGCCCCCTCGGGGTCGGCAAGGCCGATCTTGATGTCCGGGTTGCGCTCCTTAAGGCCCATGGCGGTGCCGGCGAGCGTGCCGCCCGTGCCGACGGCGGAAACGAAGGCGTCCACTTTGCCGTCGGTTTGGGACCAGATTTCGGGCGCTGTGGTCTCGATATGGATCTGGCGGTTCGCAACATTGTCGAACTGATTGGCCCAGATGGCTCCCTGTTCATGCGTTGCCGCAAGTTCCTCGGCTAACCGTCCGGAAACGCGCACATAGTTGTTCGGGTCCCGGTAAGGCACGGCGGGCACCTCGCGCAGATCCGCTCCGCAGAGCCGCAGCATCTGCTTCTTCTCTTCCGACTGCGTTTCCGGGATCACGATGACCGTCCTGTAGCCGCGCGCATTGCCGACCAGAGCCAGCCCGATGCCGGTATTGCCGGCCGTGCCCTCCACGATGACGCCGCCGGGTGCGAGCTGCCCTTTGGCCTCGGCGTCGCGGATGATGCCCAGCGCCGCCCGGTCCTTCACCGACCCGCCCGGATTGAGGAATTCCAGCTTGACCAGCACATTGCAGCCCGTCAATTCGGAGGCTTTCCGGAGGCGCACCAGCGGCGTGTTCCCGATGGTGTCGATGAAGCCGTCGCGAATGTTCATGGTTCTCCAACCCTTGCCGCACGCCGAGTGCAGGTCATATAAGCGCATTGGAGGCGGCGAGAAAGGGCGCGCGTAGATGGGCCTGTTGAAGGAAATCGACAGCTATATGGACCGCGACCCGGCGCTGCGTTCGCGCCTGGAAGTGGTGCTGGCCTATCCGGGTTTCCACGCGCTGATCTTCTATCGCATCGCCAACTGGTTCTGGCGCAAGCGGTTCTATCTCATCGGCCGGTTCGTCAGCCATCTCGGCCGCTGGTTCAGCGGCATTGAAATCCATCCGGGCGCGATTATCGGCCGGCGGCTTTTCATCGACCACGGCATGGGCGTCGTCATCGGCGAGACGGCCGAGATCGGCGACGATGTCACGCTCTACCAGGGTGTTACGCTCGGCACTACCTCGACGGCGAAAGGCAAGCGCCATCCGACGCTCGCTGACGGCGTCATCGTCGGGTCGGGCGCTCAGATCTTGGGGCCCTTCACGGTGGGCGAAGGCGCGCGAATCGGCGCCAATGCGGTGGTTCTCAAGGCCGTGCCCGCCGGTGCGACCATGACCGGCATTCCGGCGAAGATGGCGCAGCCGCGCAGCCGCAAGCAGCCGGAGAGCTTCGTCGCCTACGGCACGCCGGAGAGCGTCACCAACCCCGACAGCCATTCGATCCGCACGCTCGCCGAGACGGTGAAGCGGCTGGAGGCTCGGGTGGCCGAACTGGAGCGCGAACTGGGCGAGCGCGGCGGCGAGGATCGCAGCGGGGATCGTTCACCGCGAATCGGCGCCGCCGGCTAGGCCCGGCACAGCACTGTCCGAATTCAGAAAAGGAGAAGACCGCCATGGCGCGCCTGCCCATGCCCGAAACCCTGACCGAACGCCAGCAGGAGGTCCTCGACGCGATCTCTGCCGGTCCGCGCGGCGGCGCGCGGGGGCCCTTTGCCGCCCTGCTGCGCAGCCCGGAACTCTGCGAGCGCGCCCAATTGCTGGGGGCGTTCTGCCGGTTCGGCACTAGCCTGGGCCCGCGCCTCTCGGAACTCGCAATCCTGGTGACGGCGCGGGAGTGGACGGCGCAATACGAGTGGTATGCCCATGCGCGGCTCGCGCGCGAGGCAGGGCTGGATGACGAGATCATCGAGGCGATCAAGGCGCGCCGGCGTCCGGAAGGCATGGCGGCGGACGAGGCCGCGGTTTACGACCTGTCCACCGAGCTCTATGCGACGAAGCGCGTGAGCGACGCCACCTATGACCGCGTGGTGTCGGCCATAGGCGAGACGGGCGTCGTCGAGACCATCGGCATCATGGGCTATTACTGCCTGGTGTCGATGGCGCTGAACGTCTCCGGCGTCGAACTCCCGGAGGGCGAGCCGGAGCCGCTCAGCTTGTAGCCGGTCAGTCTTTTCGGCCCTGCTTCCGGCGCTGCAACAGGCCGTCAAGCGCGTTGCGCTGTTCATCGCTCAGCGTGGCGTACCAGCCGTCGAAGGCTGGTCGGACATCGCCGAGCACAGCGGCTGCCGTCGTCGTGGCGGCCTCGGCCAGAGCGAGCTTCGCCGGCAGCGTCTTCTCGGCCCTGAGCGCTTCGGTCTCCGCGCAGGTCTTGCCGACCTTCTCGCCGCCGGCCCGCACCGCGCCGGTAAGGCTTTCCCAAGCCGTGCGCTGTTCGGGCGTGAACGCCATGAAGGTCTCGGCGAAGGTGATCGCCGCTTCGATATGGTCGCTGCGGGCGTCGCTGCACAGCATGCGCGCCGGGTCGCGCCGGTGGCCGCGATGACCCCAGCCGTGACGATGGCCGACCAGCGTGACGGCGGCCCTGCCGGCTTCCACGCCCTGGCGCACATCGGTGGAGAGGGCATAGGCGCCGACCGCGCCCAGGCTTGCGACGCCCAGCCCGCCGGCTATGAGGATGACCTTGAGTTTCATAGGGTGTCCCTCCTTCGGTTCTGCCGGCCAACGCAGCCGGATCGCCCCTTGTATGGGGCCTCTGCGTAACGCGCCCATGTCCCGGCTCCCGGTATTCGGCAACGATGCGTTGCTGGACGCCGCTCCGTTACGCTTCGTTACAAGAAATCCGGCGAAGGGGCGCCGTCCGGTCCTAAACTCCCTGCCATGAACAGCGGGCCGCATATCCTCGTCGTCGATGACGACCGAGAAATCCGCGACCTGCTCGCGCGCTTCCTGCGCAAGCACGGCTTCCGGGTCGACACGGCCGCCGACGGCAAGGCGATGTTCCGGGTCTTGTCGGCAGGGCGGTTCGACCTCGTGGTGCTGGACCTCATGCTGCCGGGCGAAGACGGCCTCACCCTTTGCAGAAAGGTCCGGGCGGAGTCCGATCTGCCGATCGTCATGCTGACCGCCATAGGCGAGGACACGGACCGGATCGTCGGCCTGGAGATGGGCGCCGACGACTATCTCGCAAAGCCGTTCAACCCGCGTGAGCTGCTCGCTCGTATCCGCGCTGTGCTCCGCCGCGCACCGGATATGCAGCGGCGACGGCCGAATGCTGACCCGTCCCGGGCCCTCGAATTCCAGGGCTGGGCGCTCGACGCCGGGCGGCGCAGCCTGCATGCGCCGGACGGCGCGCTGGTGGAACTCACCGCCGGCGAATTCGACCTGCTGCTTGCGCTCATCGAGCATCCGGGCCGCGTGCTGAACCGGGACCAGCTTCTGGATCTCACGCGCGGTCGCGAAGCGGGGCCCTTTGACCGCAGCGTTGATGTCCAGGTAAGCCGCCTGCGCCGCAAGATCGAGGACGACCCGAAACAGCCGGCGCTCATCAAGACCGTGCGCGGCGGCGGCTATGTGTTCGCCGGCAAAGTGCAGGAACGCCGATGACCCGCTGGCTGCTGCGCCTCTGGCCGGAGGGCATCGCCGCCAGGCTGGGTCTCCTGCTGCTCGCCGGGCTGGGGATATTCGGCGTCGTCGCGGGATTGTTTTACCTGGACGAGCGGCGCGACCGCGCGGTCGAGCACTTCGGCAGGGTGCTGTCCGTGCGCATGCTCGCCATCGTCGAATTGCTGGAAGAAGCGACGCCGGGCGAACGGCTAAAGCTGCTGACGGCGCTGTCGGACCGGCGGTTGCGGATCAAGCTGCTTCTCGAACGGCCCCAGGGAACCGGGTGGCGTCCGCCGGAGAACGTGGATGAGGATGCAGGCCGCCATCTGGAGCGGCTTCGGCCGCGCCCCGTGCTCATGCGCGTCGGAGGCAGGTCCTCCGGCGAGCGCCACGGTCACCGCATCTTGATTGCAGTCGGGCTGAAGGAAGGCGTGTGGGCGGAATTCTCCGTCCGTCCGGGCTACTGGCCGCGCGCCGGGCCGTTAATCGGGCTCGGCCTGACGGCGCTGATGGTCGTGGCGGCGCTGGTCTGGGGCGCGCACCGGATGACGCGCCCGCTGCGCCGCTTTGCCGAGGCAGCCGATCGGCTCGGGCTGGATGCGGACCCGCCACCCTTGCCGGAGCGAGGCCCGCGCGAATTGCGCAACGCCACCCGCGCCTTCAACCGCATGACGGCGCGCATCCGCCGACTCGTGGATGACCGCACCCTGATGCTGGCGGCGGTCTCGCACGACCTCAAGACCATGCTGACGCGCCTGCGGCTCAGGGCCGAATTCATCGAGGACGGCGAGCAGAAGGAGAAGGCCGCGGCCGATCTCGACGAGATGCAGGCGATGCTGGAGGCGACGCTTGCCTTCGCGCGCGACGATGCGGCCGACGAGCGCCCGGTGGCCGTCGATCTGGCGGCGCTGTTGCAGAGCCTCGCCGCCGATCTCGCCGATGCAGGACGCGCTGCCTCCTATGGCGGCCCGGACCGTCTGGCGCTCAGAGGCCGGCCAGTGGCGCTGCGCCGCCTGTTCGAGAACCTGCTGGACAATGCGCTGCGTTACGGCGGGGAAGCGGTTGTCTCACTGCGGCAGCAGCCGGACGGACGCGTGGAAACGCGGATCGACGACAGGGGACCCGGCATTCCGGAAGCGCTCCGGGAGCGGGTGTTCGACCCCTTCTTTCGCCTGGAGGCGTCGCGGAGCCGGGATACGGGCGGCAGCGGCCTCGGCTTGGCCGTGGTGCGCGCCATCGTCCAGCGCCATGACGGCGACATCGCCCTGGAAGACAGGCCGGGTGGCGGGCTCCGGGTGCGGGTCACGCTTCCGGTAGGCCGAGAGCAGTCGGCAGCCGGATAACCGCGAAGCTCATCCCCGATGAGACGCTTGCCGACAGATAGTATCTTTCCGCCTTAAGCCCCTGCAATCTCCTCCTGGAACCTTAGCGCCGCCGTACGCGGGTCGGGCGCGCGGAGGATCTCGCGAGCGACGACGAGATGGTCCGCGCCGGCGACGATGGCGTCGCGGGGGGTCGTGACGCGCTTCTGGTCATCCGTCGAGGAGCCGGGCAGGCGGATGCCCGGGGTGACGATCGTCATGTCCGGCCCCAGCGCCTCGCGAAGCATGGCGGCTTCCTGCCCCGAGGCGACCACACCGTCCATCCCGGCCGCCTTCGCATGTCTCGCACGGGCCAGCACCAGCTCCTGGATCGTGCCGCGCCAGCCGAGCTCGCGGATGCCCGCTTCGTCCATGCTGGTAAGCACGGTGATGGCAAGCAGGCGGGTTGCAGCCGCGCCCCGGCCGCGCCGGGCGGCCTCCATGACGCGCCGGTCGCCATGCACGGTCAGCAAGTCGGCGCCGAGCGCCGCGGCGCCGCGCGCAGCGTTCTCCACCGTCATGTCGATGTCCCACAGCTTGGCGTCGAGGAACAGCCGGCAACCCTCCGCGATGAGGTCGCGCGCGAGTTCGATGCCACCAATATAAAATAGCCCGAGGCCGATCTTGTAGAAGTGGGCGGCGTCGCCGATCCGTTCCACGGTCCGGCGGGCGCTGTCGCAGTCCGGCGTGTCGAGGCCGACGATCAGGCGGTCGCGCGGATCGGTCACGAAGCGGCCCTGAAGCCCACCAGTTCCACGCCTTCCTCCACGCGGTCGCCGACGGCGAAGGGCAGGGACTCAATCGTGCCGTCGGCCGGGGCGGCGATAGTGTGCTCCATCTTCATCGCCTCCAGCACGACCAGCGGCTCGTCCTTGCGCACCGTCTGGCCGGCCTCCACCATCACCCGCACCACCGTGCCCGGCATCGGTGAGGTCAGCCTGCCGCCGCCGACCTCGGCGCTCATCGCCGCCGCGCCGGGCTCTACGAGAAAGATGTCCCGGCGCGCGCCGCCGAGGAAGACCGCAAACCGGTTGCCGTCTGC
Source organism: Alphaproteobacteria bacterium (assembly GCA_022822125.1). Next base: position 10,751 of record JAJECF010000014.1, on the reverse strand, counting down.
AATTACCGCGCCACTCTGCCGCCTGCCGTCGATCTCCGCTGTCAGGCTGCCCTCCGCGCCGCGCAGGGCATTGACGACCGATATGGTGCCTTCGCCGTTGCCCAGCCGGTAGCCGCCGGCAGTGCGGGCGGCTTCATAGGTCACCGTCTCGCCATTGTCGTCGAATATGAGCCGGTCGCTGCCCCGGCCGTTGAGCCGCCAGGCGTCGCTGCGGCCCCAGGGCGAGTGGCGGTCGGCCGCCCGTTCCCGTTCCGCCGTCCACTGCGTTTCCCGGTCTTCGAGGACGGTGATGGCCGCGAATGCCCGCATGGTGTCCGTGTCGCCGGCGGGCGGTTCGACGGCGGCAATGCCGTGCTCCTCGATGAAATGCGTATCGAGAGCGGCTTCCGCAAAGGCGGGGTGGCGCGCCAGAGTTTCGAGGAAGAAGAGGTTGGTGTTGAGGCCGGCGATGCGCGTCTCCGCCAGCGCGTCGGCAAGCGCGAGGCGGGCCCGGTCCCGGTCCTCGCCCCAGGCGACGAGTTTGGCGATCATCGGGTCATAGAAGGGCGTGATCTCGTCACCGGTCTCGACGCCGCTGTCGATGCGCAGGCCCGGCCGATCCTCCGGAAAGGCGAGATGGGCGAGCCGGCCCGTCTGCGGCAGGAAGCCTCTGGCCGGATCCTCGGCATAAAGCCTGGCCTCGATGGCGTGGCCCGCAGCGGCGATATCTTCCTGCGAGAAAGTCAGCGGCTCTCCCGCGGCGATGCGAAGCTGCCATTCCACAAGATCCAGCCCGGTCACCATCTCGGTCACCGGGTGTTCGACCTGGAGGCGTGTGTTCATCTCGATGAAGTGAAAGGCGCTGCCCTCATCGACCAGGAATTCCACCGTGCCCGCCCCGGCATAGTCGATGGCGCGGGCGAGCCTGACCGCCGCCGCGCCCATGTCCGCGCGCAGCGGGCCGGGCAAACCGGGCGCGGGCGCCTCCTCGATCACCTTCTGGTGCCGGCGCTGGATCGAACAGTCCCGGTCGAGCAGATGCAGCACCTTGCCATGCGCATCGGCCAGCACCTGCACTTCGACATGGCGGGGCCGCGCGATATAGCGCTCCAGCAGCAGGGCGCCATCGCCGAAGGCCGCCGCGGCTTCGCGGCCGGCGGCGGCAAGCGCGCCGGCCAGATCCTCCGCCCGCTCGACGATGCGCATGCCCCGGCCTCCGCCGCCGGCCGAGGCCTTGACGAGCACCGGGTAGCCGATCTCTTCCGCTGCCTCCGCCAGCCGCTGCGGCGAGGTGTTCGCCTCGTGATAGCCCGGCACGAGAGGCACGCCGGCTTCGGCTGCGATCGTCTTCGCGGCGCTCTTCGACCCCATCGCCCGGATCGCCGCCGCCGGCGGGCCGACGAAGGCCAGGCCGGCCGCGGCGGCGCGCTCGGCGAATTCGGCGTTCTCCGAGAGGAAACCGTAGCCGGGATGCACGGCCTCCGCGCCGGTGCGCCGCGCCGCGTCCATCAGCGCATCGATATCGAGATAACTCGCCTGCGCGCGCGCTGGGCCGATGCACACGCTTTCGTCCGCTGCCCGGACATGGGCCGCGCGGGCATCCGCCTCGGAATGCACGGCGATGACGCGAAGCCCCATGCGCCGGGCGGTCCGGGCGATGCGGCAGGCGATCTCGCCCCGATTGGCGATCAGCAGCCGCCGGAACATGATGCAAGCATTCCCCGAAAAGGCCCCCGGAAGACACCGCTACCATAGCCGCGCCGAGGAACGGGCGGAAGACGGCGGCGCGGGGTCTGGGATCGTTGCTCCTTGCCGGACCGAACAACTTGCCGGGATACGGGAGATTCCGGAACGATCTCCGGTTCTTCAGGCTGAGTCCGCAGCCTTGAACGCCTCCCGGGCTTCCAGCCGGTCGGCATAGGCGGCAAGGTTCGGACATCCACTGAAATCGGCGCCGAGACGACGGGACATGATGACGGCATGACCGGTGATCGTGTCTGCGACGGTAAAAGCGCCGGCGAGGAAATCCCGCCCTTCCATATGTGCCTCGGCGGCGCCGAGCGTCCGATTCAACAGCTTCAACGAGCGCGCGGCGATTTCGGCGTTTCGACGCTCCGGCGGAAGCAGGATCGTCTCGACCACATAATTGTTGATCGGCGGCATGATCATGCCTTCCGCATAATTGAGCCATTGCAGATAGGTTGCAAAATTCGCCGCGTCCGGGCCGGGGGTCAGTTCCGGCGCGTATTTTGCGCCCAGATACTGCGCGATGGCTGTGCTTTCCGTAATGGTCGTGTCGCCATCGACCAGGGTCGGCACCCGGCCGTTCGGGTTGATCCTGGCGTATTCGGGGCCACGCATTTCCTTCTGGCCGAGCGTGAACCGCACCAGGTCATATGTCTTGCCAATTTCCTCCAGGAGCCAGACCGTGCGAACAGCACGCGATCGGGGGGCGAAATATACCTTCATCTCTGTTTTCCTGTCTCAGTCGGGTGACGCTGAAGCCACGGTCGGACCAACGATACGTCGCGCGAAGACTCCAATTCAACCACTTGCGACAGTGTCGAGATGCAAGCGTGCAGAAGAGATAACCCGGCGCCGGCCGACGAGAGTTGGAGGCAGCAGCAGCCGTCCGCCGGCCGGTTTCCACAGTTTGCGCCTGGAGGCCGCCGCCTCGTGTAAAATGGCGGCATGACTCGCGCGCTTGGGCTTCTGGCGATCCTCGCCGTCCTTTGGGGCTGGCCGCTCGGGGCGGCTGCCCAGGAGGTGCCGGCCCGACCGAATGCGGCGGAACTGGAAGCGCTGGCGGACGAGCTTCGGGACGAGGCGAAGCGGGCGGAGATTATCCGGCGCATCGAGGCGCTGGCGGCGGCGCAGAAGGCCGCCGAGCCGACAGCGGAGGCACCTGCGCGCGGGCCGCTTGCCTCCGTCACCGATAGGATTGTGGCTTTCGGGGGGGATGTCGCCGGGTCGCTCGCCTTCGCGTTCGATCCGGGCGTGTTCCGGCAGTGGCTGGAGCGGGGCTTCAACGATCCGGCGAGTGGCGCGCCCTTCTGGACCGTGCTCGGCCAGGCGCTGCTGGTCCTGCTGGCCGCGCTTGTCGTCGAAATCGCGGTGCGACGCCTCATGGCGGGCCTGCGAGGCGCGTCGGAACGGCCCGAATCGGGGACTATCGGCGAACGGCTGCTGGCGGCGGCGGTGGCTCTGCTGCTCGGGACCGCGCCGCTGGCGGCATTCGCCGCCGCCGGCTTCGCCGCGCTCTCTGCGGCGGCGCTGCCGCAAACCGCAGCAGAGCTGGTGCTGGCTGTCGTCTATACGAGCAGCGCGGCGCGGCTGGCGATTCTGGCGATGCGCGCCATTCTGGCCCCGGCGGCTGCGGGAGCAAGGCTCGCGCCTCTGGACGATGGCGCTGCTGCCGGCCTGCTTGCCTGGCTGCGCCGTCTGGTCCTCGCGGTCGCCTATGGCTGGCTGGTCTGCGAAGCCGCGCGCATCCTGGCGTTGCCGCCGGCCCCGTACCGGCTTCTGGTCGATCTCGCCGGTGTGGCTGTGTTGACGGTGGCGGTGGCGATGGTGTTCCGCAACCGCAAGGCGGTGCGCGATCGCCTGCACAGCGGCGGAAGCGGGATCGGGGGGCGGCTCGTAGACATCTGGCATGTTGTCGCGTTCGCCTATCTGGCTGCGGTCTTCCTGGTCTGGGCGGCGTCGGTCGAGGGCGGCTTCGCCTATATGGGCGAGGCGTCCGCCTGGACGGTCGCGGCTGTCGCGGCCGGCCGGCTGGCGGACCTCGGCGTCCTGCGGCTGGTCGATGCCGCGGCACGATGGGAGTTCCGTGCCGACAGCCGCTTCCCCGGCGTGAAGGCGCGCGCCGACCGCTATATGCCGGTGCTGCGCAAATCCCTCCGCACAGCGGTCTGGGCCGTCGCCGCGATCGCCGTGCTGGAGGCATGGCGCGCGCCGGCGCTGGACCTGCTGGCCTCGCCCGCGGGCGAGCGCATTATCGGGGCGCTGGTGAGGATCGCCCTGGTCTTTGGCCTCTTCCTGGTGTTGTGGGAGGCTCTGTGCCTTGCCATCGAGCGTTATCTGGACGCGCGCGACGAAGACGGCAACCGAATGGAGCGCAGCGGGCGGGCGCGGACGCTGCTGCCGCTGCTGCGCCGGGCCAGCGCCGTCCTGCTGCTGACGGTCGGCGCGCTGACCGCCGCCTCCGAACTCGGAATCGACATTGCGCCGCTGCTGGCCGGCGTCGGCATTGCGGGCCTCGCCATCGGCTTCGGCGCGCAGACGCTGGTGAAGGATGTCATTACCGGCCTGTTCATCGTGATAGAGGATCAGGTGGCGGTCGGCGAGTATGTGTCCCTCGCGGGCCATGCCGGCATCGTCGAGGGAATGTCGATCCGCACCATCCGGCTCAGGGACCTCTCGGGCACCGTCCACGTCGTGCCGTTCGGCGAGGTCGGCACGGTCGAGAACCTGACGCGCGACTACTCTTATGCCGTTATCGACGCAGGCATCGGCTACGGCGAGGACACCGACCGGGTAAGCGACGTGCTGCGCGAGATTGCAGCCGGCATGGAAAGCGACAGGAACTGGCGGGATCGGGTTATCCCGCCCTTCGAGGTGTTCGGCGTGCAGGAACTGGGCGACTCCGCCGTCACCGTCCGTTGCCGCTTCAAGACGCCGCCCATGCATCAGTGGGCGGTGGCGCGCGAATTCCGCCGCCGGATGAAGAAGCGCTTCGACGAGCTCGGGATCGAAATCCCGTTCCCGCACCGGACCGTTTATTTCGGGGGCGGCAAGCCGCCGGACGCCGCGCCGGAAAGCTGATCCCGGAGGAAGGCCAGGATTTCCGGCGCGTCCCACTCCGCCGGGCCTTCGAGGCGGCCGATTTCGCGGCCTCCGGCGTCGATCAGGAGAGTGGTCGGCAGGATGCGGACATTCATGGCGCGGCCGACGGCATTGCCGGGGTCGAGATAGCGCTGCAGCCGCCCGATGCCGAGTTGCTCGAAGAACGGGTCCACCCGCTCGGCCCCGCCCCGGTCTATGGAGAGCGCCACGACCTCCAGCTTTTCACCGCCGAGCTCGCCCTGCAGCCGGTCGAGAGAAGGCATTTCGCGCCGGCAGGGCGCGCACCAGGTAGCCCAGAAATTCAGGACGACCAGCTTGCCGCCGAACCGCGCGAGCGTTATCTCGCCGCCGTCGGGGCCGGTGAAGGCGGCATCCGGCGCGGGTGCCGGCGGGTCCGTCTTCCGGTAGTTTTGCAGCCAGCCTTCCGCCGCCGCGGCTGTTCCGGCGGCGATACAGAAGACCAGGAGAAGCGAGCGCAGCATGGCGCCTCCCCAAAGTTCCGACCCGCCCGCCAACGCCATGTGGGGCGGGCGCTTCGCCGGCGGGCCGTCGGAGATCATGGCCGCGATCAACGCCTCCATCGGCTTCGACCGGCGCCTCCACGCCCAGGACATCCGCGGTTCGCGCGCGCATCTGGACATGCTCGAAGCCGCAGGCATTGTGAGCGCGCCGGACGCCGCGACGATCCGCGGGGGCCTCGACCGGGTCGAGCAGGAGATAGCGGCGGGGCGCTTCGTCTTCAAGCCGGAGCTTGAGGACATCCACATGAATATCGAGGCCCGGCTCGCCGAGCTGGTTGGCCCCGTTGCCGGTCGGCTGCACACGGCGCGCTCGCGCAACGACCAGGTGGCGACGGACTTCCGGCTCTGGGTGCGGGACGAGATCGACGCCGTCGACGCGGCGCTTGCCGATGCCCAGGCTGCCTTCATCGGGAAGGCCGAGGCCTGGCCGGACCTGCCCATGCCGGGCTTCACGCATTTGCAGAACGGTCAGCCGGTCGCCTTCGGGCACCACATGCTCGCCTATGTCGAGATGCTGGGACGCGACCGCGGGCGCTTCGCCGATGCGCGGCGGCGCCTGAACGAGTCGCCGCTCGGCGCGGCGGCGCTGGCCGGCACGCCCTTTCCCATCGACCGGGATATGACCGCCGCCGCGCTCGGCTTCGACCGCCCGGCGGCCAATTCGATGGATGCCGTCTCCGACCGCGACTTCGCGCTGGAATTCCTGGCGGCCGGCGCGATAACCGCGCTGCACCTGTCGCGCTTTGCGGAAGAGCTCGTGCTCTGGACCAGCGCGCAGTTCCGCTTCGTGCGGCTCACCGACGCCTTCTCGACGGGCAGCTCGATCATGCCGCAGAAGCGCAATCCGGACGCGGCGGAGCTGGTGCGGGCCAAGCCGGGCCGGCTGCTCGGCGCCTTCACCTCGCTCGCCACTATGCTCAAGGGACTCCCGCTCGCCTACGGCAAGGACATGCAGGAGGACAAGGAACCGACCTTCGAGGCGGCCGACTCGCTGATGCTGGCCATCGCCGCCGCCGCCGGCATGGCGCGCGACATGGAGCCGGACCCCGAACGGCTGCGGGCTGCGGCGGAGACCGGCCACCCGACCGCTACCGACCTTGCGGACTGGCTCGTCCGGCGGCTTGCCATGCCCTTCCGGGACGCTCACCGGACGGCCGGGGCGCTTGTCGCCGAGGCGGACCGGCGCGGGCTCTCGCTCCCGCAATTGCCGCTCGACGCGATGCAGGCAGTAGAAGCCGGCATCGACGAAAGCGTGTACGATGCCCTCTCCATAGAACGGTCGATGGCGGCGCGGACCAGCTATGGCGGCACGGCGCCGGAGAATGTCCGCCGCGCCGCAGCGGCCGCGCGGGAGCGTTTCCTTTGAAGACACTGCGCTGGGTCCTGTTGTTCGCCGCGCTGGCCTCGGCGCTTGCCGCTTGCGGGCGCAAGAGCGACCTCGAGCATCCGCCGGACTCCGAAGCGGTTTTCCCGAGGACCTATCCCGCCAAATGAGGCCGTTCGACTATATCGACGGCTCTCTGACAGCGGGTCCCTTGCGGCTGGCGGACGTTGCGGCCGAGGTTGGCACGCCCGTCTATGTCTATTCCGCCGATGCCATCGAGGCCGCCTACCGCGAGTTCGAGGCGGCGCTGGCCCCGGCGCGCATCTGCTATGCGATGAAGGCGAACGGCAATCTGGCGGTGTTGCGCCTCCTGGCCGGGCTTGGCGCGGGCGCGGACGTCGTGTCGGAGGGGGAGCTCAGGCGCGCGCTTGCGGCCGGCATTGCGCCGGACAGGATTGTCTTCTCCGGCGTCGGCAAGACCGATGCGGAGATGGAAGCCGCGCTCCGCAGCGGTATCCTCCAGCTCAATTGCGAGAGTGCATCGGAGGTCCGTAGCCTTTCGCGCATCGCGGCGCGTCTGGGTCTGACGGCGTCGGTTGCGATCCGGATCAATCCCGATGTCGATGCCGGCACGCTCGACCAGATCAGCACGGGCCGGAAGACGGATAAATTCGGCGTCGCCTGGACCGAGGCGGCGGCCCTGTTCCGGGAGGCCGCCGGGCTTCCCGGCCTGTCGATGGAAGGCATTGCGGTGCATATCGGCTCGCAACTCGGCGACCTGGAGCCATACCGCAGCGCGTTTCGCCGCGTCGCCGAGCTTGCGCGCGTCATGGAGGCCGACGGTATCGACATCCGCCGTCTGGACCTCGGCGGCGGGTTCGGCATTCGCTACCACGACGAAACGCCTTTGCCGCTCGCTGGCTATGCAAGGGTCGTCGAAGAAGAGGTCGGCGCTCTCGGCTGCGAGATCGTTGTGGAGCCGGGCCGGCGGCTGGTCGGGCCGGCCGGCGTGCTGTTGGCGCGAGTGGTGGCCGTCAAGGAGACGCCGGCGCGGCGATTCGTTATTGTCGATGCCGGCATGAACGATCTGGTTCGCCCGATGATGTACGGGGCCTGGCACGATATCCTGCCTCTCGATGCGCCGCCGGCAGGGGTCGAGTATCGACCGGCCGATGTCGTGGGACCGGTCTGCGAAAGCACGGACAAATTCGCCGATGAACGTCTGCTGCCGCCGCTGGAGGCAGGGGATCTCGTCGCTTTCTGTGAGGCCGGGGCTTACGGCGCCGTGATGGCCTCGACCTATAACGGGCGCCCGCTCGTGCCGGAAGTGCTGGTGCGGGGCGGCCGGTTCGACATTGTGCGCGCCCGTCCGGCCTTCGAGGAAAGCCTGGCGCTGGAGCGCATACCCGACTGGCTCGCTGGTCCAGGCGGAGACGGGTGACTCTCCATCAGCGTATAGCCTATCTGCGCCGTCAGGCGCGCCTGGCGCTGCTCGTCCAGGCGCTCTGGTCGGCCTTCTGGCCAGGCCAGATGGTCCTTGGAGCTTTCCTGCTGGTCGCCCTGAGCGATGTGCTGTCCCGTCTGGACGGCTGGACCCATTCGGCCGTGCTCGCCGCTTTGGCGGCCGCGCTCGGCTGGACGCTCTGGCAGGCCCGGCGGCGTTTCCGGCCGCCGCCGCCGGAGGCGGCTGACCGCCAGATCGAACGGGCAAGCGGCCTGGAGCACCGCCCTCTTGAGAGCCTGCGGGACCGGCCTGCCGCAACCGGGCCGGCGGCGCAGGAGCTCTGGGGCGAACATCTGGCCCGGATCGCCCGCCGGGTTCGCCGACTGCGGGCCGGCTTGCCGCCGGGCGTTATGCCGGCGCGGGACCCCTGGGCGCTCAGAATCCTGACGCTGGTTTGCCTGGCGGCGGCGTTCGGCCTTTCCGGCGGCGAAGCCGGGGAACGGCTCGGGCGGGCCGTGACGCCGTCCTTTGCCGTTGCGCGCACGGCGCCGGTCACCGTCGATCTCTGGATCAAGCCGCCGGCCTATACAGGACGGCCGACCCTGTTCGCCGGAGCTGCGGAGACGAGCTTCGAATTGCCGGAGGGAAGCGCGGTCCATGCGCGCGTCACCGGAGTTAATGGCGAGGTGGTACTGACCGCCGGACCGGACCGCGCGGTTCTGGAAATTTCGGGCGCGGTCGCCGAAGGCAGCATGCCGATCCGGACGGGCGGGCGCATTTCCGTGCTTGCCGGCGATCGCGAACTGGCGGGCTGGCCGGTTGCGGTGATCCCCGACAGCCCGCCCTCCGCCCGCTTCGAAATGCCGCCGCTCGCCACGCGCCGGCATGCGCTGCGCATCGACTATGGCGGCAGCGACGACTATGGCGTCGCCGCCATGCGGGTCGAGGCGGTCCCGACGGACGAGCCTGCCGCCGAGCCGCTGGTCCTGCCCCTTCCGGTGCTGGGCGAGGCTGCGGCGCCGCGCGGCAATGCCTATTTCGACCTCACCGCGCATATCTGGGCCGGCCGCGAGGTGACGATGCAGGTGTTCGCCGTGGACGGCGCCGGGCAGGAAGGTGAAGGGCCGCCGATGCGGTTCGCGCTGCCCGAACGGGCCTTCACTCACCCCGTAGCGCGCGCCATCGTCGAGGAGCGCAAGGTATTGCGCTGGGAAGGCAAGGACGCCTCTGCCGAACGGCTGGACGGCATTGCGGCGGGCACCGAGCTGTATGACGGGGATGCGGCGGTGACGCTGGCGCTCGCCGTGGCGTCCGCAAGGCTTCGCGGAGCCTTGCGGGAAGGGCCGGTGCTCACGGGCGTGCGGAGCCTGCTGTGGAAAACGGCGCTCAGGCTGGAGGATGGCGGCCTCGCGCTTGCCGACCGCGAGCTTCGCGCCTCGCAGCACGCCATTATGCAGGCGCTCGAACGGGGCGCGCCGGCGGAAGAAATCGACAGGCTGTTCGACGAATTGCGCCGGTCTATCGACCGCCTGTTGCAGGAGCTGGCCTCCAATGCGGGACAAAACGGAGACGACGCCCAGCCGGGCCCGGACGGGCAGGCGCAGGACCGCCTGGTGGACCGGGACGGGCTGCAGCAGATGGTCGAGCGGATTCGCCGGCTGTGGGAGGCGGGGGCGCGCGACGACGCAAGGGAGCTGCTCGCGCAACTCCAGAACATACTGGAAAACATCCGTATGGCCCGTATGGGCGAGGGCCAGGCAGAGCGCCAGGCGGACATGCTGGACAGGCTCAGGGAACTCAGGGAGCTGAGCCGCGACCAGCAGCGCCTGCTCGACCGTACCTTCCGGCAGGACCGCCAGCCGCCGGAGGACGGGCGCCAGGGGCCGCAAGGGCAGCGCCGGGGGCCGCAGGACGGGCGAACGGGCGCGGAAAGCGGATATCCGGACCTGCGGCAGGTCCAGGAGGCGCTGCGCCGGCGCCTCGGGGACTATATGCGCCGCCTCGGGGCCGAAACGGGACAGGCTCCGGAGGCGCTCGGCCGGGCCGACGGGTCGATGCGCGGCGCTTCCGGCGCGCTCCGGGCCGGCGATCGGGGTGAGGCGCTGGAAGCCCAGGGCCGGGCCCTGCGAGACCTTCAGCAGGCGGGCGATGCGTTGCTGGAGAGCTTTGCGCGCGAAGGCGGCGGGCCGGGAGACATGATGGGCGGGCAATCCGAATTCGACCCGCTTGGCCGGCGCGACGGCGGCTTCATGCCGGACGGCAGCGATGTCATCCTGCCTGGGGAGGACGGTTTTCAGCGCGCACGCCATATCCGCGACGAATTGCGCCGGCGCGTCGGCGACGAAAACCGCCCGCCGCCGGAGCGCGATTATATCGAAAGGCTGCTTCGCCGGTTTTAGCGGAGCGCGCGCCGGGCTATGACTGCCCGGTCTCAACTCACACAGCAAGGAAGGACTGGGACATATGTCCGGCGGAGTATTGGAAGGCAAGGTCGTTTTGGTGACGGGCGCGGGCCGCGGCATCGGGCGGGAGGTTGCGGTGCTGGCGGCGCGCGAGGGCGCTCAGGTGGTCGTGAACGACCTCGGCGGCGATGTCGGGGGCGCGGGGTCGGATGCGACGCCGGCGCAGGAGACCGTGG
>JAJECF010000243.1 GCA_022822125.1 Alphaproteobacteria bacterium | reverse complement strand
CGCCCTCCCGCCCAACTGGCGCGAACACAAAGCCTGACCGTCCCCAAAATCAACGAAATGTAGTGGGTACACCCGCCGACGCCGGTGTAACCCCCTGTTCTATCAAATACTTTTAATCGTCACTGTTGAAGTTGGGCCTGAGTAGCGGCTGCGCCAGCAGGCGCGTATCGAAGGAGGCCCCGCTCGAGACAGGCTCCTTCGATACGCGGCTGACGCCGCTACTCAGGATGAGGAGGGGGCGGGATAGGCAGCGCTGCGAGGATGTCATGATGTGTCATGCGATGTCATGATCTGCATGCGCGGGGCGTATAAGCCACGTCCCGTTCCGGTATGGAGACGCCGCCGGGCAGACGCTCCGGGCACCGGTCCTGTTTTCTTCGTGGGCTGCTCATACAAGTCCGTTCCGTGTCCGTGGCCGGCTTGCCTGCAGGCAGTCGCTCTGCTGCGCCTGCTGCGTTCTCATCCTATCTTGTCACGAATTTCCCTGAGCCAAGCTCTTTGTCAGGAATTATATCAAAATAAAGGAACAAAAATCGTGCTGCCCCGGCATCAGGCTGCCGGCGCCCCCTCCAGGAATTCCGCCTCGGTGCGGTGGCATTCGATGGCGTGCCGCCCGCCGAGGCGCCGGACAGGCGGCGTTTCGCGGTCGCAGGTGCCCGGGATGGCGATCGGGCAGCGGTCGAAGAAGGGGCAGCCCGTATCGGTCATGGTGACGACGCGGTCTATGCCCGCCTGGGCCTCCTGGCTCTCCATCGTCTCTTCAAGCCAGCCGATGCGCAGCTCCGGCACGGAAGCGATCAGCAGCCGGGTATAGGGATGGTAGGGCGGCGAGAGCACGCGGTCGGTCGGTCCCTGCTCGACCACCCGCCCGGCATAGAGCACGACGATGTCGTCGGCGAAGGACGCGACCGTGGACAGGTCGTGGCTGATGAAGACGAAAGACACGCCGCTCTGCCGCCGGAGCCGCTTGAGAAGCTCGATGACGTTGGCGCCGACAATGGTGTCGAGCGCGGAAATCACCTCGTCGCAGAGCAGCACCTCCGGCGACGCCGCCAGCGCGCGGGCGAGATTGACCCGCTGTTTCTGCCCGCCGGACAGCTCTTCGGGATAGCGCCCGGCGAATTCCGACGGCAGTTCCACCATCTGCAGCAGTTCACCAATGCGCTGGCGCTTCTCCCTGCCCCGGAGGCCGAAATAGAATTCAAGCGGGCGGCCGAGAATGCCGCCGATCCTCTGGCGCGGATTGAGCGCGACATCCGCCATCTGGAACACGAACTGGATTTTCTGCAGCTCGCTGCGGTCCCGCTGCTGGAGGGCCGGCCGGAGCGTCTCCCCGTCCAGCAATATATCCCCCTCGGTCGCGGGCAGCAGGCCGGACATCACCCGCGCGAGGGTGGATTTGCCGCAGCCCGATTCCCCGATGATCCCGACCGTGTGCCCCCGCTGCACGGTCAGATTGACATCGCGCAGCACCTTGACGGCCACGGAGCCGTCCATGCGCCGGCCGTAGCCCGCATTGATGCCTTTCACCTCGATGGCGGGACTGTCCCGCAAATGCTCGGCCAGCGTCTCGTCGCCCTGGCCTGCGGCCGGAGGCGGGCGCACGGCCGCCATCAGCCGGCGCGTATAGTCGTGCGCCGGCCGGTTGATGACCTGGTCGGCGTCCCCGTGCTCCAGGATGTCGCCCGCATAGAGCACCACGATGCGGTCCGCGATCTGAGCGACGACGGACAGGTCGTGGGTGACATAAAGCGCAGCCGCCCCTTCGCGTTCGATGACGGATTTGAACGCCTTGAGCACCTCGATCTGCGTCGTGACATCGAGGGCGGTGGTCGGCTCGTCGAGGATCAGCAGGTCCGGCTTGCCGCAAAGCGCCATGGCCGCCATCAGCCGCTGCAGCTGCCCGCCGGACACCTGGTGCGGATAACGCCTGCCGAGGCGGTCCGGGTCGGGCAGCTCCAGCGCCCGGTACAGCTCCTCCGCCCGCTCCTCCGCCTCCTCGCGGGTCATCTGGCCGTGGAGGACGGGCGATTCCGTCACCTGCTCGCCGATGGTGAGCGCCGGGTTGAAGGTGGCGGCGGCGCTCTGGGCCAGATAGGCGACGCGCTGGCCGCGCATGTCGCGCTTCTCGTCCGGCGGCATGGAGATCACGTCGCGCCCGTCCAGGCGGACCTCGCCGCCGGTGAATTCGAGGCCGGGCTTGGAATATCCGAGCGCCGAGAGGGCGATGGTGGTCTTGCCCGAGCCGGACTCGCCGATAAGCGCGACCACCTCGCCCCGTTCGATAGCGAAGCTCACCCCTTTGACGATGGGCGCGAGCCCGCCATCGTCCTTGCGCGCGTCTATCGTCAGGCCGTCGACTTCGAGGAGCGCGGGCATCAGATCATCCTCTTGGCCAGGCGGCCGCCGGCATGGGCGGAGACATCGTCGACGATGAGGTTGATGGCGATGGTCAGCGTGGCGATCGCGAGCGCCGGCACCAGCGGCGCCACCGCGCCATAGGGAAGGCCGGACAGGTTTTCCCGCACCATGCTGCCCCAGTCCGACTGCGGCGGCTGCACGCCGAGGCCGAGGAAGCTCAGGCTGGAGATGAACAGGATGACATAGACGAAGCGCAGGCCGAAATCGGTCGCCATCGGCATGGCGACATTGGGCAGGATTTCGCGGGTGACGATCCACCACAGGCCCTCGCCGCGCACCCGCGCCGCCTCGACGAAATCGCTGACCTTCACATCCAGCCCGAGCGACCGCGCTATACGGAACACGGTGGAGGCGTAGATGAGGCCGGTCAGCAAGATCAGGATCGGGATGGTGCTGCCTATGGCGGCGATCACCACGAGCGCCAGCATGATGCTCGGGATCGACAATATGGCGTCGTTGAGCCGGCTCAGCGATGTATCCATGACGGTCCCGCCGACGGCCGCCGCAATGCCGAGCGTGACGCCCACAAGATAGGCGAGCAGCGTCGAGGCGAGCGAGATGCCGATGGTGGTGCGCGCGCCGAACAATGTGCGCGAGAGTATGTCGCGGCCGAGATAATCCGTGCCGAGCCAGGCGATCGAGCTTGGCGACTGGTAGTCCGTCTCGGGATAGGGGTTGTCGCTGCCCGGCACGATAAACAGCGCCTCGTCCAGGATATCGGCTTCGTGATAGGGCGAGATCGACGGGCCGATGAACACGATGGCCATCCAGAACGCCACGACGCAGACCCCGAGCTTGCCGGTCCAGGAGAGGCGCATCCGGCGCCGGGGCGGCGCATCGGGCAGCTCCTCGAAGACGGCCCCCGCGTCGGTCCTGTCGCTGTTCTCGGCCATGGGCGATACCTCTATTTCGGATGCCGGAGTCTCGGGTTCGACAGGATCGAGACCATGTCCGCGATGAAGATGAGCAGCACATAGGTGGCGCAGAAGATCATCGCGCAGGCCTGCACCAGCGGCAGGTCGCGGGTCTGCACGGCGTCGATCATGAGCTTGGCCAGCCCCGGATAGGCGAAGACCGTCTCGACGATGACCACGCCGCTCACGAGATAGGCGAGGTTGAGCGCGATGACATTGGCGATGGGTCCGACGGCGTTGAGCAGCGCATGGCGGAGGATGATCCGCCTGCGCGGCACGCCCTTCAGGATCGCCATTTCGATATAGGGAGAACTCATGACATTGAGCACCGTGGCCCTGGTCATGCGCATGATCTGCGAGGAGACGACGATGACCAGGGTGAGCGCCGGCATCGCCAGCGCCCGGAGCAGCTTCAGGCCGGTCTCCTGCCCGCTGATATAGGCCGTGGCGGGCAGCCAGCCGAGCTGGACCGCCACGATCAGAACCAGCAGGGTGGCGACGAGGAACTCCGGCACGGAAATGAGGCCGAGCGTGGTGAAGGTGACCGTGCGGTCGAGTTTCGTGCCGGGATACATGGCGGCCAGCAGGCCCACCGTCACCGCGAAGGGCACAGCGATTGCCGCAACGACGCCCGCCAGTCTCAGGGTGTTGACCAGGCGGGACGTGAGCATTTCGGAAATCGGGGTGCCGATGGTCCCGGCGCCGGCGCCGGCCTTCGAGAAACCGAGATTCCCGGTCAGCAGGTCGCTCAGCCAGATGAAGTACCGGACATGCGCCGGCTCGTCGAGGCCGAGCTTGGCGCGCAGCGCCGCCAGGGATTCCGGCGTCGCCATCTGGCCGAGGATGATGTTGGCCACATCGCCCGGCAGGATGCTCGTGCCGATGAAGATCAGCACCGACACGACGAACAGCGTCGCGACGCCGAGCACGGTCCGGCGCAATATCGCGTTCAGCAATGTCATTCTATCGACGGTCCGGAGCGGGCCGCCATGCGTCGCCCGGAATACGGGCGGAAAGAAGGGCCCGCGCGGCCTGAACCGCGCGGGCCCGCTTCATCCGGACGACGGCATGGCCGGATCTACTCGGCCATCCACGCGAACTCGACCCACTCATAGGCGCCGAGCGAGCCGAACGGCACGGTCGGGATGCCCTGGATCCTGTTGCTGGCGCCGTCCACCTCGTTCACATGGCAGGGGATCACCATGCCGCTGCCATTGTGGATCAGGGTCTGCATCTCGCAGAGCATGCCGTGGCGTTTGGCCTCGTCGGTCTCGGCGAGCTGGAGCCGCAGCAATTCGCCCATCCGGTCATTGTTCCAGAAGGTGTCGTTCCAGGCCGCGTTCGGCGCGAACTGGATGGCCATCTGCGCGTTCGCCGTGGGCCTCATGTTCCAGGAGACGACATTCATCGGCTCCTTCATCCACACCGCGCCCCAATAGCCGTCCGTCGGCACCTTCTTGATCCGGAGATCGAAGCCGATCTTCTTCAGGTTCGCCTGCATCAGAAGGCAGATTTCCTCGATGCCGAGGCGCACCGGCGCCACATAGAGCTCGGCCGAGGTAACGCCGGACTTCTCCAGATGGAACTTGGCCTTGTCCGGGTCGAACGAGCGCTGCGCCAGCTCGGCGCAATGGTCCGGACCGAAGGCCGGGCCGACCGGATGGTCGTTGCCGACCGTGCCGTGGCCCTTCAGGATCGAGCGCACGATGCGCTCGCGGTCCTGGATATACTGCATCGCCTTGACGAAGTCGTCGTTCTGGCCGGGCGCGGTGTTCTTCAGTATGCAGATGCCGGTATAGGCGCTGGTCGGCGTCGAGATGACGCGCACGCCCTCGGCTTCCTCGACGCGGGAAATGCTCTTGGAATCCACCTGGTTGATGAGGTCCACATCGCCGGCGATCAGCGCATTGGCCCGCGCCAGCGGATCGGTGATGGCGGTGATTTCCAGCGCCTCGAAATTCGCCCCGTCGCGCCAGTAGTTCGGGTTGCGCACATGGGTGGAGCGCACGCCGGCTTCGAAGGATTCGAGCACGAACGGACCGGTGCCATTGCCCTTCCTGAAGTCCTCGGTGTCCATTTTGACGACCTTGGCCTGCTTCTCGGTCAGCTTGGCGGGAAGGTCGGAATCCGGGGACCCCAGGATGGCCTTCACGGTGTGGCTGTCCACCGCCTTCCACTCCTGCACCGAGGCGAACAGCGCCTTGGCGGTGGAAGGCGACTTCTCGCCGAGATGGCGGTTCATGCTCCAGACGATGTCGGCGGCGGTCAGCGGCGCGCCGTCGTGGAACTCCACGCCCTTGCGGATCTTGAAGGTGTATTCGGTGGCGTCCTTGTTGGCCGACCATTCTTCGGCCAGCTCGGGCGCGAGCGCCATGTTGTCGCGCATCTGGACGAGGCCGTTATAGGTGGCCCGGCCGCGCGTGTAGTCGATGCCCGAGGTGAAGACGATCGGGTCCATCTGGTCGTCGGGCCCGTGGAGGTTGTTGGCGTAGCGCGCCGTGCCGCCCTTGCGCGGCGTTGCAGCGAGCGCGCTGGACGAGTGCAGGAACCCCGTGGCGGTGGCGCCGGTGACGCCGAGCGCGCCGAGAGCTGCGAGGAAATCGCGGCGGCCCATCTTGCCGTCGCGAACCATCTGCTGGAATTTCAGGATATCTTTCATGTTTGTGTCCTCCCTGCCGTCCGTCCCGGTTCCGTTTATGGGCTATGCGGTCCGATACAGAAACTCCCACCGGGCAGACGGGCGATTTGTCGAATCCCCCGCAGCGGCATTCGCGGAATGCCGCCGCAGCGCGGCGCAGGCGCATCGATAGTCGAGACAGCCCCGAACCCGCCGCCGCCATGTTTTCGCCCGGCAAGCCGCCGGGCCGCCGGCTGGGCGAGCCGGCCCCGGATTTATGCCGTTATCGGGCGGCCCCGTCAAATCGCGGCGCTCGCTCATTCGGACGCTGCGCCTTATGCTGGCGCCGGCAGAGATTGGGGAGCCGGATCGGATGGGCGTATTGGAAGGCAAGGTCGTTCTGGTGACGGGCGCGGGCCGCGGCATCGGGCGGGAGGTTGCGGTGCTGGCGGCGCGCGAGGGCGCTCAGGTGGTCGTGAACGACCTCGGCGGCGATGTCGGGGGCGCGGGGTCGGATGCGACGCCGGCGCAGGAGACCGTGG
>JAJECF010000103.1 GCA_022822125.1 Alphaproteobacteria bacterium | reverse complement strand
AGAACCGGCGCATGACCGTCCCGTCCGCAAGCCTCACCACCGTCTCGCCGTCGAGCGCGCCCGCCTCATACAGCGCCTCCACGCGCCGCCCGTCCGGCCACTCGATCCGCCAGAGCCCGTGACGCTCGCCCGCCCGGTAGGTCCCCCTCTCCGAATAGCCGTCCGGCCAGCGCCGCACCCATGCCCCCACCGGCCTGTCATCGCCCATCCGGCCCTCGTCAATCCGCGAGACCTCCGGCCCGCGAAGGCCTTGTGCCGTCTCGCAGGCGACCGTCGCGCCGGGAAGAAGCGTCCCGAGGCCCATCGCCGTCAATACCGAAGCCCGGAAGAAAATGTCGGGCGCATCGTCTTCGGGAACCAGAAAACCGTAGCCCTTCGAAATGTCGATCCCGGCGGTGCTTGACGCCGTATCGCCTGCGCGCGAGAAGGATATGTGAGTATCCGGGGTCGGCATTCCCTGAGTTGCAACATGGAACTGGATTGGCAGACGGGGTTGCGCGCTCCCGAACCCTTCGATGCGGGTCCCCTGCAGCGTCATGGCGCCCGGCTGGCCGGCCCCGTCGTGCATGCCGTGCGATGCCGGAAACCCGGTTTTGCGCCGCCGGCCTGGCCGTCCGGGCGGGATGCGCTGCGCCGGTTCTCGGCGACGCTCTCCGGGGCTCTCGTGCATGTCGTCCGGGACCGCCTGCTATGCGTGCGGCAATTGCCCGATTGGGAACAGTCGCGCCGGTCGATGGAGGACATATTCGGGTTCCATCGCGCCCACCATTTCTTCCATGTCGCGCCGCTTGGGTGGACAAACCATGTGAGGCTGACGGAGCCGCAGGTCACGAAGGCGATCGTCTGGTTTTTGCGTTCCGAAGACTGCGTCATCGCAGGGGGACGGATCCGGGCCTTGCTGGCCGCGCTCGGCAGTCGAATGGAGGGTATTGCCGGCAAGGCCCGGGCGACGGCGGAAGCGCCTGTTGCCGGCAAGCAGCAGCGTATGGACCTGCTCATCGAGTGGCAGGATGGCGAGGGGTACGACCGCGGTGCAGTGATCGAGGCCAAGTTCGGCCATGATGTCACCAGGGGGCAATTGAAGATTTATCGCCGCCATCTGCTCCGTATTGAAAAGGAATACAGACGAGCCGGGCATATCGAGGAACCGGAGCCTCCGCTCCTGTTCGTGGTGTCGCCGGGCCATCGGGAGAGTGACGCCCGGGCGCTCAGGGGAAACAGGGACTGGCGCTGGAAGTCGTGGCGCTCGCTGCTTCTCGCCTGGGACCGGTTTCTCGATCCGCAGCACGACGACGAGGAGTTCCGCCAGTTTCGCCGCACCCTGTGGGACCGCGCCGGCTAGCAGCCGGTGCGGCCTCAAGCGCGATCCCCGTTCCATGTCCTTCGGAGACGACAACGATGCCTTTCGCCCTGCCCGATAGCTATGCCTCCTATGTCGCCGACCCGGCCGTCAGGACGGCGGTCGAGCACATACTCGACAGCAGATCGCTGAAAGTTCCCGACGAACTGGACTGGGATCGGCTTCCGGACTTTCATGCCGCCGTTCTTGCGGCCCATCAGGTGCGCTGCGACTATGCCTCGGCGTTGCAGGGCCTCTGGGATGCTGTCTGGCAGCGGGCCATCGATGAGACCGGGATCGGTGAGGGCCTGCAAGCCTGGTCGATCGCTGACACGGCAGGCTGGTTTGGAGTCAGGTTCGATGCTGAGTTCCTTTTTCGGGAGAACGTTTTTGCCCGGGTCTACACGAAGGGGGATTTCCACATTGACCTCGGTGTCAGTCTCGGCCCCGGTCTTGACCTTCGCGAAACGCATCTCACTTTCTGGTTCGGGGACGAGAACAACAAGGACCTTGCCGCCGAACTGTTGCCCCGGGATGAATGGGATTCATTGGATCCCGACGCGGGCTACGGCTATTGGAGCCGGAGAGGTCTGGCGCGAATGGATGCGGGCGAAGTGCCGCTGGAGCGCCTCAATGCGGCGGCCGCGCGGGCGCTGTCCGCGATATCCGGATAACCGACAGCCGCAGACGCCGAAGCAAGGCAGGCTTGCAACCGTCGCTACCAGGCGTGGAGATCAAAACATCGCGCGGACGGCGGCGGGACGGTTGGAACCCGTGGCCCGGTCAATACCCCAGTCTTCGTTCGATGCGGACTTTCTCGTCCTCGCGCCGCGCGTCCCGGTCATAATCGGCAGCGACAGCTTTCAGAATGCTGCCGACGAAGGGAAAGTCCGGCGCTCTTTGGCTTGCCCAGTTCTCGAATTGCCGCGCGAGTTCGCGTTCCTGCATTCCGCCCTCTCCGACAGCGCCTGTCGTGACGCCGCGACCGTTGAAGACGCCGATGGCGAAGCCCAGGCGGATTTCGGATGATCCGACCTCCTCCAGTACTGCGCTCACCGCAAGAGAGGGTCTGATGCCGTCTTCGCCGCCTGGCGCTCTCGACAGCAGCTGACCGATAAACCCGTCGCCGGCTTCGATGCGGCCGAATTTCGCGCAAAGCTGCCGCGTCTCCGAGACCCACCGCTGCAATGCCTCCGTATCGACAGCACCATCGTCTCCGGTTCCGGGAATGCGGTTGGCCCGTTGAAGAAGACGACAGGCGCGCGAGGCGACGTGGCGGCGCATTTCGGGATCCCCGATCCGCCAGTCGGGTGGATCCTGGCCGTCGTCTTCCCGGTTGCACATGAGGGCGAGAAATCGAACGAAGTCGATGGGAGACCCGGCGAGCCTGCGTTCCAGGTTGGGAATGCCGTGCCTGCTGTGATCGAACACCGGGATATACATGAACTCAAGCTGCGCCATCTCGTCCCGGTCGACGTCGCTACGACGGTGCAGCTCGTCGAAGATGTCCGAGATATCGTGAGGAGCAGGCATATGGCGGCGGTCGGCTTCGGCATCCCCGGCGCCGATTTCGTACAGAAGGCGCTTCAGTCGCCTGGTCTCGAGTCCGGCCCATTCGAAACGCACAGCGGAAAACGCAACATATCCTCGCCCCGCGGCCGCCGAACGGATTGGGAAGGTGATCGGCGCCATTATGAACCTGCAGTAGGCGGGAGGCGGGATCTGTCATCGATGAGGCCCTGACCGGTCAGGCACATCGCCGGACGACCGCTTGTACCTGTATTCCATTCGCTGATGATGGAATCCGGCCCCGGCTCCGGGCGTCTCACGTTGCGGCCCTGGGCTTCCTGTTGGCGTTGGTCATTCCCTTGAGGTCCCGAAGGCGCCGGCCATGCGGTGGGTCTTGCCGTAGGCGGCCTCGAATGTGCCGGTGACGGCGGTCGGCGCGCTGTCCACCGCATCGTGGAACTCTCCCCGCCAGGCCGGAGGCGTCGCGCCCGGCGGCTCCTCCATGCCATCGACGGTCCATACCGTGCGCGCCGCCCCGATGGCGCCGCCCGGGTCGATGGCACCTGACGGGATCGTCGTCCCGCCGTTTCCACGACGCTCACCACCATCGCTCTTTACGACAGCAGCTCGTGGTGGTTTGAGATCGACGCCTGATCGTCGACCCCGAGGGGCCTACCCTCATCTCTCTTGCAGTTGCGCACCTCCTTTCATGGCGGTGCTTCAGGACACACGATGGTCGGCATATTTGGAGACGAGCACATGCGCGATGGCGCCTTCGGTCGGCAGCGCGCCCTCGATCAGCCGGGCCGGCGCCAGCGCCTGAGTGACGCCTTCCTCGCACCGGCGGCAGGCGTATTTAGGCCGCACCGTGACGATCACCCGAAGCTGAGCCGGCACGATGTCGAGCCTCTCGGCGCGGTCCTCGCCGATCTTCACCATCTCGCCCTGGTCTGCGCGAAGCTGGGCGTGGCGCTGATCCACGCAAGACCCTGGCAGCCGGCGGGGAAGGGCAAGATCGAGCGGTTCTTCAGGACGCTTCGGGCCGGCTGGCTGGGGTGCATGGAGGCCGCCGA
>JAJECF010000044.1 GCA_022822125.1 Alphaproteobacteria bacterium | reverse complement strand
GAAGTCATTCGTTTTCTTCGTCCACCGGGCGGCAGCGAGGACGCATGAAGAAGGCGCGCAGACGCAAGCCGGGCACGGGGCACTCGGTCTCCTATACAGACGAGCAGTGGGCGGCGATCAAGGCGTGGGCGAAGGCGGCGGGCATGTCGGCATCGGCCTGGTGGGGCCAATGCGTCACGACCGTCGATCTGTCGGCGCCGGAGAAGTCCGCTGGCCCGCCGCTGGTTCTGGATGAGGAGCAGCAGCGCCGCATTTCGCGCATTGCGGCAGAAATGGCCGACGGCGCGCGTGACGAGGTGTCTGCCCGTTTCGGCGCACTGGCCGTGGAACTGCTTCGGGAGCGCTTGCAGGCGATGGTTCGGGAGGGACGGCGAGCGGAGGCCCTCGACGGGCTTCGCACCGTGTTCGGCGAGGCGCGCGCGGAGGTGATCGCTGCCGCTCTCATGCCGGACGAGCCGAAAGAAACCCGGACGCCAGGGCGTCAGAAGGAACGTGAGATTGAAACGCCGCCGAGCCAGCGGCCTCGCCAAGGAGACTTGTTCTGACCGTGATTCGCCAAGGGCTTCGATGCCGAGGAGACGGAGGCGGCGGCCGCAATATCGGATAGAGTATGTTGATATTGCATGTGCGCTATAGCATATGTTATATTATGGTGAATTCAGCCATGCCCCGACCAATCTCTGCAAGGGTAGGCGATGCGACCGGCAGGCGACCACATTCCTGAAGAGTATCCCGCACGGGTCAGGGACTTGCGGGAACGGCTCGGGCTGACGCAGACGCAGATGGCGGAGCGGATCGGCGTTTCGTTCGCGACGGTGAACCGATGGGAGAACGGCCAGTCCAGGCCGACCCGCCTCGCATGGCAGCGGTTCGTCGAACTGGAGGCGGATGTCCGGGCAACGACCCGACGGATGGAACCCGCCGCCGCTTCGCCCACGCCCACGCTCGATTTCGCAGCGGAGCCGGATATGGTCGCCACGGTCACCGAGGCAATCCGCCTCTCATACGGACACCTTTCCAACCCGGCCTTTGCCGCAGAGATATCCTCGATCGATCCGCTGCCGCACCAGCGTATCGCCGTGTACGAACACATGATCGGCCAGTCGCCGCTCCGGTTCCTCCTCGCCGACGATGCCGGTGCCGGCAAGACCATCATGACGGGCCTCTATCTTCGCGAGATGCTTGCGCGCCGCCTTATCCAGCGTGTTCTTGTCGTCCCTCCGGCCGGCCTGGTCGGCAACTGGGAACGGGAAATGCGCACGCTTTTCCGTCTTCCCTTCCGCATCGCGCGCGGCGCGGATGCACGTTCCGGCAATCCGTTCGTCGGCGCCATGAGCGACCGCCTTATCGTCAGCATCGACACCCTCGCCGGCGAGCGCATGTTCGAACGGATGCGCGAGGCCGTAGCTTCCGGAGCCGCGCGTCCCTACGACCTGGTGGTTTTCGACGAAGCGCACAAGCTGGCTGCCGACCGGGAGCGGGACTTTTACGTCCGCAAGACCGACCGCTACCGCCTCGCCGAGGCGCTGGCCGGCCTGCCCGTCGAGGATGCGCGCTGGCGGCTCGGCTGGTCGGCGGCCAACCTGCTGCTGCTGACAGCGACGCCGCATATGGGCAAGGACTTCCCCTACTACTGCCTTTGGCGGCTTCTTGCGCCGGATGCGCTCGCAACCTTCGACGCATTCGAGAGCTTTCCGGAAGGACAGCGCCGACGCTACTTCATCCGCCGGACCAAGGAAGAGATGGTTCGCACCGACGGCCGGCCGCTCTATCCGCAACGGCGCTGCGATACCCTGAGCTACACCCTGAGCGCAGCAGAGCAGGAACTCTACGACGCAACGACGCGGTACATCACCGAGTCCTACAACAAGGCGCAGAAACTGAACCGTTCAGCCGCGCGTCTCGCAATGAGCGTGTTCCAGCGTCGTCTGGCCAGTTCGACTTACGCCCTGACGAGATCGTTCGAACGGCGTCTCAATCGGTTGGATGAGGCCATCGAACTCGCCCGGGCCGGCCGCATCGGCGAACTGGAACGACGCCAGACACGCATCGCCAATACCCAGGATTTCTTCGAGACCCGAACCGCCGACGAGGACGCCGGAGACGACGGCGAACCGGAGCGCCACGAAGCGTTCGAAGAGGCCGCGCTCGGCGGTCTCGTCACGACTGCGTTGTCAGGGCTTCGGGAAGAACGGGCTGAGGTCGAGGTTCTTCTCTCCCAGGCGCGCCGCCTCGCTGACGCCGGCAATGACTCCAAGTTCGAAAAGCTGCGCGCAGTTATGGCCGATTCCGACTTTGCCCAGGAAAAGCTCATCGTCTTCACGGAACACCGCGATACGGCCGAGTTCCTGATGCATCGCCTGGAAGGGCTGGGCTTCACCGGGCAGGTGGCTCTGATCCACGGCGGACTCGACTACCGCGCACGGGAAGCCCAGGTCGAGCTGTTCCGGCGTTCGGCCGACACGGGCGGCGCCAGCGTTCTGGTTGCCACCGATGCCGCCGGCGAGGGTATCAACCTCCAGTTCTGCTGGTTGATGGTCAATTACGATGTCCCGTGGAATCCGGCGCGCCTTGAACAGCGTATGGGGCGCATCCACCGTTACGGACAGATGCGCGACCCGGTGGTGATCGTCAATCTGATCGCCGGAGAAACGCGCGAAGGGCGGGTTCTCAATGTCCTTCTGGAGAAGTTGGAGGCAATCCGCGCGCAGCTTCGTTCGGACAAGGTCTTCGACGTCATCGGTCGTCTCTTCGAGAACGTCCCGCTCAAGGGCTACCTTGAGATGGCGGCGACGGAGGCCGGGACGCGGGACGCCATCGAAGAGCTCGACAGCCGCCTGACGCCCGAACAAGTGACCGCCATCGCCGAGCGCGAGCGAACCTTGTACAGCGGCGGCGAGGTCCGGAGCCGTCTTCCCGAGCTCAAGGCGGCGATGGAGCGGGAACAGTACCGCCGCCTGCTTCCCGGCTATGTCCGCCGTTTCGTCGAAGCGGCGTCCCCCTTGCTCGACCTGCGGTTGGAAGGCAATCTGGATGGTCTTTTCGACCTCGCTCCCGCACGAACCGGTGCTGCCGACGGACTGCGAGAAGCTATGGATATGTATTCGGAAGCGCTGCGGGGTAGCCTGACGGTCTACCGCCCAGGAGCCGCCGACAGCGCCATCTGGATGCATCCTGGCGAGCCTGTGTTCGAACGCTTCTGCGCCGCCCTGTTGGCGCGCCGGGCCGGTGAGGCCACGCGGGGCGCGATCTTCATCGACCCTCATGCCGAAACGCCCTACCTCCTTCACTTGGCGCAGACGTCGATTCTGCGCCGTGACGGGGAGGCGCTGGAGACGGTCGAGAGCCGTCCTGTCGGCTTGCGGCAGGAAAGCGACGGCGCGATTTCAACCTGTCCGCTGGAGCATCTGCTCCTGTTGCGCGGCGCGCGCGGCATCCCGCCCGGAAGCGTGCCTTTGGCCCGGCAGGCGCGCCAGCTTACGGAGAACGCGAAAGCGTGGCTGAAGGAAGACCTGCTCTCCGACATGGCACAGGAGACCCGCCTGACCATTCAGCAGGAATTGCCGGAACGGCTTCGCTGGGCAGCGCGCGGCTACGATCACAAGATCGCAGAACTGATGGCGAAACGCCGATACTTAAGCGGCGATGCGAGCCAGGGAGATACCCGTGCGCAGGCGGAGCTGGTCCTCGTAAAGAAAGAGCAGAGCCAGCTCATTGCGGACAAGAAGCACGGCCTCGCACTTCTGGAAGCTGAGGCGTCGCTGATCGAGCCGGGCGAGATAAAGATGATCGCCCACGCCCTGGTGGTGCCGACGGACGATCCGGAAGAACGACAGCGGCACGACGCCAAGGTCGAAGCGATCGCCGTCGAGCGGGCCCGCACTCATGAGGAAGCAGCGGGAGCTATTGTGCATGACGTATCCCGACCGGAGCTTGCGCGCCGCCAGGGCCTCGGTGACTGGCCGGGCTTCGACCTCCGCTCACTGCGCCCGGCAAGCCCGAAAGGACCCGAAGAGGAGCGGGCCATAGAGGTCAAGGGTCGTGCGGCGTCGGGTCCCGTCGAAGTGAGCGAGAACGAATGGGCGGCTGCCTGCAACCTGCGGGACCGCTATTGGCTTTACGTTGTCTTCGACTGCGCTACGCCCCACCCCCGACTGGTCAAGGTCCGCGATCCGTTTGGCCGGTTGCTGGCCCGGGCTAGAGGCAGTGTTGTCATCGCCGAGTCCGAGATTCTCTCGGCGAGCATGGATGAGGCTGTAATATGAAGGTCTGCTATGTCGATGAGAGCGGCAATACCACACAAGACCCTTGCCTCGTGATGGTCGGCATTTTGGTCGATTCCTTGCGCCTGCACAGAACGCAGCAGGAGTTCGCCGAGGTCTTCGATATCGTGCAGGGACTGTTCCAGGAGAACCTGCGCGAGTTGAAGGGTTCGAAGATGATACTCGGGCGCGACCGGTGGCGAAAGGTCGATCCCGATGTCCGAAAACAGATCGCCGGCTACTTCTGCAATTGGATCGCCCAAAGAAAACACCGACTGATCCTCACAGCCGTAGATCGGGCAAAGCTGAAAGAAAACAAGGCGAAGCAGGAACCGGCGGAACAGAATGACGAATGGCTGGCCGCCGGATTGCATGTGGCGCTACAGATTCAGAAGGCCAATCAGACGAGCGGCAAGCACAAGGGCCACACCTTCCTGATCTTCGATGACAATAAGGTCAAGGCTGACAAGCTCAGCGACCTGCTCTGGAAACCGCCGGCCTGGACTGACGACTATTACGGCAGGACAGGGAAGCAAGCGCCGCTCGACCAGATCATCGACACGACATTCTCGATCAAGTCGTACCATGCGGGACTGGTCCAGGTGGCTGACCTGTTCGCCTTCATTTTCCGCCGGTATGCGGAAATCGAGGACTATGGTGTGAAGGAAGAGTGGACGGGCGAGAAGGAGTTGATCGACGAATATGTGGAGTCGCTCGCCGGGGCGGCTTCTTCCCAAGCCTGCGCGATGGCCGACGCGCGCGCGAAGCGACGCCGCCAAATGGTTCAACGGTGTCGCTCCGCCCTCCCTGAAGGCGCTAGGATGATGACGCGGACTACACGCGGATTACACACAAGGCGTTTCCTATAGATGGGGTTCCGCGCGGCTGAGAGAGACATTTCGGCGCTTCGCGGCATGGGCGATGCAGTCGTCTTCGCCGACGAGATTTTCGGCGTCCATGTCCAGCAGGCGGCGGAGAAGCTGTTCAAGGCATGGCTCGCTTTGCGGGGCGAGACCTACCCGCCGTCCCACGATCTGGCAGCCCTGCTGGACATGCTGAGCGCCGGCGGAGCGGATATCGCCCGTTTTGATGGCTTGGTGGACTACACCCGCTACGCCGTTCGCCTGCGCTACGCGGGCGCCGATCCGGATGCCTGTCCGCCCGACCGGCTCCAAGCCATCAAACTGGTGGAGGCGTTGCTCGCGACAGTCCGGCGTCGGTTGGCGGAGACGGAGGCAGGCTGACGATGGTGGACGTGAACCTCAAGGTCCCGGCGATCGAAAAGCTCCTGGATTATGCCGCCAGCGGTATCGGCGCGGTGGCGGGGCCCATGCTGGCCTCATGGAGGGCGCGTAAGGAGGCCGAGGCACGGCTCATTGGGGCCAGGGCCGAGGCAGATAGCCTGACGCTCATCGCTGACGCGCGAAACGAAGCGAGGCGGTCCCTAGTCGAACCGGACAGCGCAGTGTCGGAGATGCTGGAAATCGATCCGGACGGCGGCATAACGCAACGGATCGCGTTCCAGGAGCAGAAGCGCCAGGCTAATATCGCCGCTGTGGTTCGGGACGCCGCCGCCGAGCTCGGCGACAAGGAGGTTCCCGACCATGAACCCGATCCTGACTGGACCGCGCGCTTTTTCGACAACGTTCAGGATGTCTCTTCCGATGACATGCAGAAGCTCTGGTCGCAGGTCCTTTCGGGACAAGTCGAAAGCCCCGGGAGAACATCATTGCGGACGCTGGATGTTCTCAAAAACATGACGAGCACGGATGCTCAGGTATTTCAGAAGGTATCCGGCTACGTTATCCAAGGTTTCATATTTAATTCCGATAAATCCAGAATGAATTACCCAGAATTATCATATGACAATTTACTTTCTCTCCAAGATGCAGGCCTCATAAATGCAGGTCCTATGCTTGTCAGGAAGATCAGTTTCAATAAACATCCTCACAATGAATACATTTTGTACCAAAATTTACTTTTGAGGATTTCGGCAAAGGAGGAAATGATGTTGGAAGTTCCCAATTTTCTCCTTACTTCTGCGGGTGAGGAACTCCATCAATTCGCGAAATGCGAACCCAATATAGATTACCTGAAGTCGTTTGCGAGTTTCCTACGCAGTAAGGGTTGCGAGTTGTCCTACGCCCATATTCTGGAGAAGCGACCCGATGGGAGTATTTTGCACACAAACCCGTTTGTTCCCGTCGAACCGGAAGACCAGGCGCCTAGGAACGCTGCTCCATGACCCCCGACGCCCCCCGTCTGATTGAGGTCGATTTTCCGCTGGAGCAGGTTTCTCTTGACTCGGTGCATGAGAAGAACATCCGGCACGGGCATATCTCGACCCTGCACATCTGGCCGGCGCGGCGGCCGTTGGCGGCGTGCCGGGCGGCGCTGATCGCGACGCTGCTGCCGGACCCCGGTAATGCGGCCGAGCGCAAGGAAATCTACCGCCGGCTCGCCGGAGAGGTCGTCGAGACGGTCAAGACCGAACGGCGGAACGGGCGGACGGTCGAACGGCGCAGGCGGGAGACCAGCGGCGGCATCCTGCATTGGGGGCGCCAAGACAGCCCCGACCTCGACTGGTTCCGCGAGAAGATACGCAGCACCTATGGCGGACGCGCGCCCAAGGTGCTGGACCCGTTCGCCGGCGGCGGCGCGATCCCGCTGGAGGCGATGCGTCTGGGCTGCGAGGCGACCGCGATCGACATCAACCCGGTTGCCTGGTTCATTCTGAAATGCACGCTCGACTATCCGCGCCGCCTCGCCGGCGAGACGCTTCCGCTGCCCGATTTTGCGCGCGCCGACAGCGACTTCATGGAGGCGTTCCTCAAGGCCAAGGGGTTCAAGGGCAAGACCCTGGCCCGCCAGCTTGCCGCGCTCGGCCTCGGCAAGGACGCCGGCGAAGCAGAGCCGGGGCTGCTCGACGACGCCCTGGAAACCGGCGGCGATCTTCTCCAGGCCGATCTCGCCTGGCAGGTGCGCGCCTGGGGTCGATATGTGCTGGCCCGCGTCCGCGCGATGCTGGCGGAGCGCTATCCCGCCTATGCCGAATTCCAGGCGCTCGCGCCCGGCGGCAAGCCCTATGAGGAACGGCCGCTTGCACTGCTGGCGCCGGACGAAAGGGGCGAGACCGACGCCGGGCCGCTGAACGACAGGTTCGACGGGACGTATCTGGAAGACCCGCGCAACCCGCGCTGGGTGGCGAAGCCGACTGTGGCGTATCTGTGGGCGCGCACAGTGCGCTGCAAGGGCTGCCGGGCAACATTGCCCCTGCTCAAAACACGCTGGCTCTGCAAGAAGGACAACAAACGCATCCTGCTTACGATGACGCCGAACGCAGAAGGGACCGGCGTCGATTTCGGCATCGAGACCGACGTCCCTCGAGCGGGCGGCAATGCGGCTCAGCAGCGTGAGCACGACAAGCGGCTCGGCGCGGGCACAATGAGCCGCAGCGGCGCGCGCTGCCCCTGCTGCCCAACGATCATGACCATGGAGGACATTCGCCTCGAAGGCCGTGCGGGGCGGCTGGGTGCTGTTATGACCACGGTGGTCGTGGGCGGACTGAAGGGAAAGGAATACCGACTGCCGGAAGACGAGGAACTGATCGCAGCCGAGGTGTCGTCGGAAGAGATTGAGGCGCTCTACGCGGACATTCCGTTCGGACTGCTGACAGAGCCAACACCTCTCCAGGGACAGGGTGCTTCTAGGGCCTTCTCGGTGGAGAACTACGGTCTCGACTGCTGGGCCAAACTGTTCACAGACCGACAGCTAATGACGCTGGGGACCTTCGTGGGCGAGACACGCCGCCTTTTCGACAGCATGGACGGCGTGCCCGAAGAAAGGCGCGAGGCGCTCGCGGCCTGCCTCCTTTGCATCCTCAGCAAACTCACCGACTACAGCAGCAATGTCTGTTCTTGGGATAACACCAGAGAAACGCTGCGCGATACGTTTGCTCGCTTCGCCCTGCCGATCGTGTGGGACTATTGCGAAGTCAATCCGTTGTCGGACGGATCGGGGGGCTTCTCCGGCATGGCAGAGTGGGTAGGACGCTATCTGGATCATGCACTCACAGCGGTTGGAGTTTCACCCGCCCCCTCCATCCTCAATCAGAGCGCCATCGAAACCGGTCCGAACGGTTTCGACCTAATCTGCACCGACCCGCCCTATTACGACGCGATCCCGTATTCCGACTTGATGGACTTTTTTTACGTCTGGATGCGTCGCACGCTGCATGGCGTCGTGCCAGAGTCCGATCCCGTTTTTGCTGAGCCTCTCGGGCCCAAATGGGATAACCAAGCCGGAGACGGTGAACTCATTGACGATGCCGGCCGGTTCGGCGGGGACAAAGCTCTGTCAAAACAAGCTTACGAGGACGGCATGGCGCGTGCCTTCGAGAGGTGCCATGAAGCGCTGAACCCGAACGGACGGCTTGTAGTGGTCTTTGCTAACAAGTCTCCCGATGCGTGGGAAACCCTGGTCGCCGCCTTGATTCGCGCCGGATTTGTCGTCGACGGCTCGTGGCCGATCCAGACAGAGATGCAGAACCGGCAGCGTTCGTTGGCTTCCGCCGCCCTAGCATCTTCGGTATGGCTGGTCTGCCGAAAGCGCCCGCCGGGCCGGCCGGGCTGGGACAGTTCGGTGCTTTCCGAAATGCGCGAGAACATCACACGAAAACTGCGCGACTTCTGGGACGCCGGTATTCGCGGGCCGGACTTCGTCTGGGCGGCGACGGGGCCGGCGCTCGAAGCCTTCTCCAGACATCCGGCGGTGAGGAAGGCGGACGACTCCGGCGCGATGTTGGCGGTCTCGGAATTCCTGCGCGAAGTGCGCCGGATGGTGGTCGATTTCGTTGTCGGCCGCGTATTGACCGCGGATGGGGAGGCCGACGCCGCAAGCGGGCTCGACGATGTGACCACCTACTATCTGCTGCATCGGGGCGACTTCGGCCTGGGCGAGGCGCCCGCCGGGGCCTGCATCCTCTACGCGCTGTCCTGCAACCTGTCGGACCGGGACCTTTCGGACCGCTTCAATATCCTCTCACGCCCCGGCCGAACCCTGCTCGACGAGTTGGAGGACGATGAACCAGGCGACGGCGAGGACGATGCCGGCTCCGGCGGCGGGGGCGGCAAGGCGAAGCTGCTGCCATGGAGCCGGCGCAAGGCCAAATGGCTCGGCCATGAGGGGCCTGGCGGACGGTCCGTGCCGCTGATCGACAAGGCGCACCGGCTGATGCATCTCTGGCGCGCTGGCGACGAGGCGCGGGTGAACATCTACATCGACGATCAAGGCCTCGCGCGCCACGCCCTGTTCGCCCGGCTGTTGCAGGCGCTGATCGAACTCGCGCCGGCGGGCTCGGAAGAACGAGCGATACTGGAATCGCTGTCCAACCATATCGCCGCCCGCGCCGGCCTCTCCCGCCCGCGCCAGGGCGCGCTTGGGCTGGAGACGCAATCATGATTACCTCTCTCAGGCTAAGGAATTTCAAGAACTTCGCCGACGAAACGCTCCGCGCCGGCCCCTTCACCGTGATCGTCGGCGCCAACGCCAGTGGCAAGAGCAACATCCGCGACGCCTTCCGCTTCCTGCACGGCATTGGCCGGGGCTATACGCTGGCGGAGATCATCGGCGGAAAATACGGAGCGGGCGGGCAGGTCGAGTGGCAGCCGATCCGCGGCGCCGCGAAGGAACTAACGCGATTTGGAGCGGCAACGTTTTCCATTGCTGTCGCATTGGAGTTGGCCAATAAACGAACCGCCGGCTACCGGATCAGAGTCAGGCTCGACGAGAAAGACCGCAGCGGTTTCAGAACGACGTTCGAAACGCTAAAGGTCGGGTATCGCACGATCTATACGAGCCATCCTCCTTATCCCGACCCCGTTCATGAACAGGACGACGAGGCCAACCTCCTGCTTCGAATGGAGAAGACTGGCGCTCAAAGGAAATATGGTAACCGGATTGCGGTTCGATGGGATCAACCCGCCCTGACCCAACTCAATAATTTCAGACATGTCATACGTGCGCACAAGGATATTGCCGGGCAGGTTTCGGAACTGCTGGGGCATTGCCGCTTTCTCGACCCTACTCCAGACCTCATGCGAAGACCATCTTTCCCTGGACAGACGGTTTTGGGCGACAGCGGCGAGAATCTGCCCACTGTGTTGCAGGAAATCTGCGCCGACGAAGAGCGGAAGAATGTTCTTTCGGAATGGGTACGCGAACTCACGCCGATGGATGTTGCGAATTTCGAGTTTCCGCGCGATCCCACGACAGGGCTGGTTCAGCTCGTAATTCATGAAACCAGCGGCAGGCGAATATCCGCCTACAGCGCATCCGACGGCACCTTGCGGTTCCTTGCGATGCTGGCAGCGTTGTTGGACAAAGACCCGGCGCGCCTTTATGTCTTCGAGGAGATCGACAACGGCATCCACCCGGCCCGCCTTCATCTTTTGGTCGACCTGATCGAACGGCAGACTGCGAAGGGTTCGGTACAGGTTGTTACCACGACCCATTCACCGGAACTGCTCTCCATTGTGAACGACGACACCTTCGGGAACATGTCCGTTGTCTGTCGCCTGGAGAATACCGACGACGCCATTATCCGCCCGGTTTCCGAGTTGCAAAACGCCGCGAAACTGCGGAAATCCCAAGGCTTGGGGCGGCTCCTCGCCGGCGGCTGGATGGAGGACGCGCTTGCATTCGCCGAAGGCGGCGACGGGGGTGAAGCAAAGTGAACATCCTCGTCATTCCTGAAGACTTCCGCAACGACCAGTACATCCTTAAGCCGTTGTTCGAGAGGCTCTTCGCAAATATGGACCGCGAGCGCGCTCAAGTTCGGGTCTGCAGAGATCCCTTGCTCGGCGGCGTGGGAGAGGCTTTGAAAACCGAACGCATCCAGGACATCGTTGAACGATATGGCGGGATGACCGACATCTTCATCCTTTGCGTGGACCGGGACGGCAATCGAGGCCGCAGACAGAGACTGGACCAGATCGAGGACGCATTCCGCAACGGGCGCACATTCCTTGCCGAGAATGCGTGGGAAGAGATCGAAACTTGGGTTCTTGCCGGTCTGAACCTGCCGAGAAACTGGCGTTGGGCGGATGTGCGGGCGGAAATCCATGTCAAGGAGCAATATTTCGAGCCGCTTGCCGATGAGCGCGGCGTCGCCGACGGCCCCGGAGGCGGGCGCAAAGCGCTGGGCAAGGAGGCCGCACGCAATATTCCAGCAATCCGCGGGAAATGCCCTGATGACTTTGACGCCCTGGCCCGGCGTCTAGAGGCAATCTCATAAACTCGTCTAGCGAGGTCGATATGGCGCAAAACCTGCCTTGGACCCCATGGCACAACGTCGTGAAGCTGCGCGAGGACGTGCGCACAGGAGAATTGTCGCTCGCCGATTTCGCTGCCGACCTTCACGATGTAGCGACACAGAAAGGCGTGAGGCCCGTCTATGAGGATCCGGGCCGGTTCTTCGCGCTCACCTACCCGACTGTCCCCTTGCGCGAACTCGCGCGCGATGTTGCGCTCCGCCTCGCGGGCAAGAACACAAGAGCCATCCGTCAGCTGGAACTCACCTATGGCGGGGGCAAGACCCACACGCTGGTGACGTTGCGCCACCTCGCACACGACCCGGAGTCGCTGCCGGCCCTGCCGGCAGTCGATCAGTTTCGGTCTCACATCGGCGCCCCGCTGCCGGCGGCGCGCGTCGCGGCGCTCTGTTTCGACAAGCTCGACGTCGAGAAGGGTATGGAAGTGCTCGGACCAGCGGGCGAACTCCGCTGGCTCAAGCATCCCTGGAGCGTGCTTGCGTTCCAGGTCGCGGGCGCGGACGGTTTGCGCCTGCTCCATCCCGACGGCGCGAACGAGGAACGGGAAACGCCGCCCGCCGAGCCGCTGCTCACCGACTTGCTGTCGCGGCCGCAAGCGGACGGTCTTGCGACTCTGGTGCTGATCGACGAGGTGCTCATGTACGCTCGCGAGAAGGCTGCGATGGGGGACAGTTGGCGGGCCCGGCTGATCGACTTCTTCCAGTATCTCTGCCAGGCGACCGTCAAGGTGGACCGTTGCGCCTTGGTCGCGTCGCTGCTCGCATCCGATCCCGCAAAGAGCGACGCGTTCGGCAAGGAACTGACGCAACAGGTCTTCGACATCTTCAATCGGCAGCGGGAGGAGGGTATCCAGCCGGTGCAGAAGCAGGATGTGGCCGAGGTGCTGCGCCGACGCTTCTTCGAGCCTGCATCGATTGCCGATGCCGACACATTCCGTCCGCACGTCACCGCAGCGGTGGCCAATATCGCCGGGGTCGACGAAGCCGTGCGCAAGCAGAGGGCAGCGGCGGAAAAACGGTTCCTCGACAGCTACCCCTTCCACCCGGATCTGACCGATGTCTTCTATTCGAAATGGACGCAACTCGACGGTTTCCAGCGCACGCGCGGTATTCTCAGGACGTTCGCGGTCGCGCTGCGCGATGCCGAGGCCTGGGACGCCGCGCCGCTGGTTGGCCCCAACATCTTCCTGGCCGCTCCCGGGCACGGCGCTCTCGCCGAAGCGGCGCGCGAGCTTACCGGTACGGCCACCCGCGAGGTAACGGACGGCGCCGGCAATGACTGGAGCACCGTCCTCGAAGGCGAACTGGCGAAGGCGCGGACGATTCAGGATGAGCAGCCGGCGCTGAAGTTCCGCGAGGCGGAGCAGGCCGTATTCGCGGCGTTCCTCAGTTCGCAGCCGATCGGCCAGAAAGCGCATACGCCGGAACTGATGGCGCTGCTCGGAGCGACCCGCCCGGATCGCATCGAGCTTGAAAAAGGCCTTCGTCGCTGGACGGACCTGTCCTGGTTCCTCGACGAGGCCGAGTTTCCCGATGCTTCCGCCTCCGCCAGCGAACTGCCCAAGGCGTGGCGGCTGGGCAACCGGCCCAACCTCAAGCAAATGCACGACGACGCCTGCGCTAATCGGGTCACAGCGGAGTTTGTCGAGCAGAGGCTGCTTACCGAGGTCCGGGGAACGAGAGCCCTGACTCAAGGCGCTACAGCCGCTGGCGTCCGCGTGCATACGTTGCCGGAACGGGCGCGGGACATCGAAGACGACGGCAATTTCCATTTCGCTGTCCTGGGGCCAGGGGCGGTTTCCGATTCCGGCAAGCCCGGCGCCGAAGCGAAACGCTTTATCGAAGAGACGACCGGGGCCGACCGTCCCCGGGTCCGTCGCAACGCCGTGGTGCTGGTCACGCCCTCGCGGGACGGTCTGGAGGCCGTTCGGGCGCGCATCCGCGAGTATCTGGGCTGGGAGGAAGTTCGCAGCCAGCTTGGAGACCTGGCGTCGGACCCCGTGCGGGAGGTGAAACTGGCCAGTTCGACGGAGCAGGCGCGCAGGCGTATCCCCGACGCGATCCGGCAGGCTTGGTCGATCGTCGTTACCGTCAACGAACACAGCGACATTCACGCATTCAAGGCTACCGTCGGCGCCGAACCCTTGTTTGCGACCGTCAAGGCCGACCGGCGCGCCCGCATACAGGAGACCGCTGTCAGCGCTGAGGCAATGCTGCCGGGGGGGCCTTACGATCTTTGGCGCGCCGACGAGTCCTCGCGCCGTGTGAAGGACCTGGTGGGTGCATTTGCCGAGAATCCGAGGTTGCCGAAAATGCTTCGGCACAAGGAAATTCTCGACACCATCGACCAGGGAGTTCGCAACGGTATCTTCGTCGCGTCCCTGGTTCGACCCGACAAGTCGGTCAGGACCTGGTGGCGAACGCCGGTCGACGAGGCCGCCCGCGCGGAGGCGGCTCTGGAACTGTCCCTGCCCGAAAAGGCAGAGCTTGCGCAACTCGATCCGAATGTCCTGGCGCCGAACGTGTTGCCCGAATTATGGGACGGCGAGGCGGTCACGGTGGCGGATGTCTTTGCATATTTCGCCGGCGGGCGGACCGTCACCGTGCAGCGTGAGGGCTATGAGGAGCCGTTCGCCATTCCTGCCTGCCCGCGTGCTGCCATTGAAGATGCCGTGTCCGAGGCTGTCAGCCAAGGCACGCTCTGGCTCGTTAACGGACCCGCCAGTTTCCAGGGCGAAACAGTGCCGCCCGGCGTCTTGACCGAAGTCGCCGAACTCCGACCGCCACTGCGACAGCTGCCTGTGGACCAGTTAACGAAGGACGCCGTTCCGGAGGCCTGGAAAGACGGACGCACGAATGCACTGGCTTTGTCCGCTGCCCTATCGGTGCAATTCGGCGCTCCACTCCCCTGGTCGATCCTTCGGCAAACGCTCGACGGCGCATTTCGTTCGCGCTGGCTAGAGAGGGCGCCCGACTGCGGGCCGTGGCCTTGCGACGCTGCGGGCGCAGCGGCCGTGACTCTGATCGCGCCCGAAAAGGAGGAAGGACTTGAAGAGAACGGGGAGGGAATCGAAGGGACCCCGCCGGGCGCACTTACCGCCGCCGCCGATTTGGAAACCCACGAACTGCAGAATCTGGTCGACGTGCTGCCGGACATCGTCGCCAAGGCGGCAGGTATCCCGCTAAAGCTCTATCTCCGCATCACCCTGGGAGACGGAGACCAGATGCCGGCTGAACTGAGGTCGTCTCTCAACGAACTTCTGGAGGGCGTCAACGCCGACCTGCG
Source organism: Alphaproteobacteria bacterium (assembly GCA_022822125.1). The sequence goes on along the minus strand of JAJECF010000044.1, from coordinate 1,027 downwards.
TTTGAAGGAGTAGCGTCCCACAACAGGTCAATGTGCGCGCCACCGCAGTAGCAGGTCGTTGCGGATATACCGGGCGATCCTTTCAGCCTGTTGCAGGGCGCCGTTGCGGCGGGAGTCGAATTGCCCGGCGTCCATGCTGAAAAGGCGCCCCAGATTTCTCATGCGCCGGTGGGTCTTCGCCTTGCCGCTCTCGTATTCCGGGTCGTCGAAGCCCATGACTTCGATGACGTAGCGCGCGGAATCCCCGAGAAGGTGCCGGCCGCTGGCGGGGTCGTCGTCCGGTCCAGCCGGTCGCATGACGGTCAGGATGAAGTCGGGCCGGCAGGGGCCGCCGACGGTCTCGATGTCGAAGAGCGGCTTCTCGAGATCGACACGCACGGCGCCGCCGAGCGCGTTGCCGAGGTCCGCATTGGTCTCCAGGCTCTGGATCAGCGAGCGCAGCGCCTCCAGAGCCCGGCGCTCATTGTGCGAGTCCACCGGGACGGGGCACCGCGCGGTGGCGATCGGCTGGGCGCAGGCCTCCAGGCATTCCCATCTGCCGGTTTCCGGGGACGGGCCCACCTCTCCGAGGAAGAGCCAGGGGCCGTCCACCCTGTTGCGCCCGATGGCCGGGCTGACCACATCGGTCAGCACCCGGACATGGCCGAGCGCCGGATGGGCCCGGTTGACCTCGCAGCCGTCGATGTCCCGCGCCAGCCAGCACAGCCACGCGAACGGCGCGCCCGTCTCCGGCCGCTCCGCCCGGAGCCGGTCCAGGACCTTCGCGACATGGCCCGATGCCCATGTCCGCGGATCCGTGAACAGAAGGTCGGACACCATGACATCCTCCGGGGTGCGGAAGATCCCGGCCGCGCGCGCGATCCCGGCAAGCCAGTCCCCGGGGGACGCGAACCCTTCGGAGGCGCTCAGCCTGTGCAGGCTTGCGGCCTGCATCAGCCTGCGCAGATGGCCGGCCAGGCTCGGGCTCCGGCTGCCCGTGCCGGGCCCCGCGATCCGCCGCTGCGGCCCCAGGCCCGGCGCTTCCTCG
>JAJECF010000119.1 GCA_022822125.1 Alphaproteobacteria bacterium | reverse complement strand
GAGAGGGTATGCCGCGCCACGCCCAACTGTCCGGCGGCATAGGTCACCGTCCATCCCATTTCTTCGATGCAATCGCGGATCGTCTCTCCCGGATGGGACGGGTTCAGCATCGCGTCGGTCATTGGCGTCTCTCCCTAATGGGTCGACATGCCGGATGCCCCTTCCGTCATGCCCGGAACGAGTCCACTGCTGTCCGATTTGGATTCAGCAAGCAGGACGCATGACCCGGGTTCGACCGCCCGCCCCAATTCTCAAACGGACTCCAACCGGCGAAAATTGGAGTCCGGAGCGGATTCCGTGCAGACTGGGAATGTTGAGCACGGAGATCGACAAGTGACAGGCTGGCGCGACACACTTCCTTCCGACGGCCTGCTTGCGGTGGTCAAGCGGGACTGCCCGACCTGTGTCCTCGTTGAGCCGGTCCTGGCGGAACTGGCGGCGGCGGGCGCCGTGGCGGTCACGCAGGACGATCCGGCCTTTCCCGAGGGCATGGCCCCCCGGCATGACAGCGACCTCGAGCTCTCCTACCGGCTTGGCATCGAAACCGTCCCGACCCTGATCCGTTTCAGCGGCGGCAGCGAGACCGAACGCGCGATCGGCTGGAACAAGGCGGAGTGGCGCGCATTGACAGGCCACGCGGACCTCGGCGAGGACCTACCGGAGAACCGGCCCGGATGCGGGTCGCTGTCGGTCGAGCTCGGCATGCCGGAAAGGCTGGCGGTGCGCTTCGGCGATATCCCGCTCAAGGCGCGGCGGATCGTCGTGGAGGACCATGACGACCCGATGGAGACGGCCTTCGACCGGGGCTGGACAGACGGCCTGCCGATTACGCCGCCGACCGATCTGCGCGTCGCGCGGATGCTGGCCGGCACGACACGGGCCGCGAACGAGCTTATCGGCGAGATTCCGCCCAATCTCATACCCTGCACCGTGGAGAAGGCGGCCATCAACGCCGTCATGGCCGGCTGCCGGCCGGAGTATTTCCCGACAGTGCTGGCGGCCGTCGAAGCGGCGCTGGACCCTGCCTTCTCCATGCACGGCCTGCTCTGCACGACCCATTTCGCCGGGCCCGTCATTGTCGTGAACGGCCCCGTCGCGCGGCGCATCGGCATGAACTGGGGCCTGAATGCGCTCGGCCAGGGCAACCGCGCCAATGCCACCATCGGGCGGGCGTTCCAGCTCATCATCCGCAATGTCGGCGGCGGCCGGCCGGGCGAGATCGACCGCGCGGCGCTCGGCAATCCCGGCAAATACACTTTCTGCTTCGCCGAGGACGAGACCGACCCGGACTGGACGCCGCTTTCCGTTGCGCGCGGCATGCCGGCGGGCGCGTCGGCCGTCACCCTGTTCCACGGCGAGGGGGTGAGCGGCTTCGTGGACCAGAAGAGCCGCACGGCCCGCGAGTTGACCACCTCGCTCGCCCACTATCTCTGGCATGTGAACCACCCCAAGCTCTGCGAGTTCGGCGGGGCGCTGCTGGTGCTCGCGCCGGAGCATTACGCCATCTACAAGGCCGAAGGCTGGGGCCGGGCGGACATCCACGAGGCCCTCTGGACCGCGCTGAAACGGCCCGGAAGCGAGGTTGTACGGGACGCCGGCGGCCTTGCCGAGGGCATGGAGCCCGGACGGGAGCACGAGGTCATCGACAAGTTCCGCGAGCCCACCTTCCTGATCGCGCGGGCGGGCGGGCCGGCCGGCCTCTTCTCGGCGGTGATAGGCGGGTGGACCGGCATGCGGATGACCGGAGAAGTCAATCCTGTAACGAAGGAGATCGGACCATGACGGAACCCTATGCCATGCGGGACCCGACGGCGGAGACGGAGCCGGCCGCGCGCCAGCCCGTCGTCCCGCCGGCGAGCCTCGAGGGCCTCACCATCGGCCTGCTGTCCATCGGTAAGGAGCGCTCGGCGGAATTCCTCGACGCGGTGGAGGAGCGGCTGGCGGCGCAGGGCCTGAAGGTGATGCGCTTCGCCAAGCCGACGCACACCAAGCCCGCGCCGCGCGGCGTCATCCAGAACCTTGTGGAGCGCTGCGACATCGTTGTCGAAGGACTTGCCGATTGAGGCTCATGCACGTCGTGCAGTTTGCATGACATCATCGAGCTCGACCGCCTGGGCACGCCCGGCTGCGCCATTGCGACCGAGGAGTTCCGCGACGCCGCCGCCTCGCAGGCGGACGCCATGGGCGTGCGCCCGGCCGTGGTGTTCGTGGACCACCCGATCCAGAACCGCACGCCCGAGGAGTTGACGGATATCGCCGAGCGCGCGATCCGGCCTATCCTCGCCGCCATTCGCAGCGGATAACGGCCCGACCTCGCGCCGCACATCGCCTGCCGTCCCTCGATACGCGGCTGGCGCCGCTACTCGGGATGAAGAAATTGTTCTTTCGTTCCTTTTCCTCACCCTGAGTAGCGCCTGCGCCGGCAGCCTGTCCTGAGCTTGCCGAAGGGGGTGCGCATCGAAGGGGGCGTCCCTGCCCGTTTCAAACCGGCCGGAGACCGCCTTGATGCCAACAGGTGGCGATATCGTCCCGAAAGGCAGCGAAAAGCCAATCTGTACTGAAAGTTAAGATTGCAGAACAAATCCGAAATCTTTCCTGAAAAATCCGACAGTTTCGGTATTGGTTAATCATTCCGTTCTCCCCAAGTAACTGTTGCGAATAATCGCTCCGGTCTCCTGAAGGACAGACTACGGGCCATGTTCGAACGGCGCAGCGACCTGAAGAAGTTCCTTGCCGTTGCCGAGAGCGGCACCGTTCTCGGCGCGGCGGACCGGATCGCGATGACGCAGCCCGCCCTGTCGCGCGCCATTGCCCGGCTTGAAATAACCTTCGGCGGAAAGCTGTTCGAACGGCTGCCCACAGGCGTTCGCCTTACGGAATTCGGCGCCCTGGTGGCCGAACAGTCCCGCCACATACTGGGCGAAATGGAGACTGCCGAACGGAAGCTCAGCTCGGCGCTGGCGGGCCATTCGAGCGGCCTGCGGGTCACGGCCGGCCCGACATGGATGCAGGCGGTCATGCCCGAGGTCGTCGCCAGGTTCCACGACGCTTTCCCCGATGTCGAATTGAAGCTCCACGCCATGACGTTTCTCGAGGGCATCCGGCTGCTCGTAAACGGCGAAAGCGACTTTCATTGCGGCCGCATCGATTCCGAACGCTACCTCCCGGCCATCCTCCGGCGTCAATGCTTTCTCAACATGACCTCGGGCATCGTCGCCCGCTCGGACCATCCGCTTCACGCCGGCGGGGCGATCTCCTGGGACGATCTGACCGAATGGCCCTGGATCGACTGCGAGGCGCCTGCAAGGACGCAGGACGACGAGGAGCGGCTGCCGCTCGCCGCGCTTCTCGACGAAATCTTCGCCAGAACCGGGAAGCGCCTGCGCACCGTGGTTCGCGCCGGCCCCGCCGGTCTGGTCCTGATGGGCGCGGGCCCCTATCTGTCCAGGCTCCCGGTGACCTTCCTGGAACGGCTTCCCGGCCTCGGCCTCAAGCCCCTGCCGGTCGCGTTCGGCAGCGCGGCGTTTCGCGCCGGAATCGTTTCGCGCCTCTCGGCCTGGGACTGCTCCGCATTCCGGCATTTCGCCGCCACCGTCCGCGCAGTCGCCGGCGAGCGGCAGCGATCGTCAACGGGGTAGCAGCGGCGTTTTCTTTCGGTAAAGCAGCCGCATCGCGGCCGCCGACACGGCGAAGCACACCACCAGGAAGGGGCCGGCGGGCAGGTCGGCAGCCGCGGATATCGCTATGGCCGCAATGACGGCGGCCCCGCCGCTGGCGAACGCGCGCCAGTGGATATAGCCCCGGCCGGCGCGCGCCGCGAGAGCCGGCAGGATGAGGCTGGCGAACACCACATACACGCCGACCAGCTGCATCGACGCCGTGACGACAAGGGCGAACAGCACGAAGAACCCGGCGCCGGCGCGAAGACGCGGCGCGAAGAGCCAGAGCAGGGCGAAGAGGCCGTAGACCGGCAGGAACGACGCGATATGGTCCCAGGACGCGAACAGGATCTGGCCGGACAGCACATGGCGCAGCGCCTCGCCGCCATGGGGGTCGTTGGCGAGCGCCAGCAGGGCCGCCGAGGCGGCGACGATGAAGCTGCTGCCGATGACCGCCTCCTGCTCGTCCGGCGACTTGCGCTCGACCCAGCGGAAGAACAGCGCGATGGCGATGCCGGCCGTAAACGCCGCCCCCTGCTTCACGATCCAGGACGGTTCGTCCAGCCAGAGGTCGAGCAGGATGACGGCGAGCCCGACGACCTGGGCGGTGGCGAGGTCGATGAACACGATGCCGCGCTTGAGAACCTCGATACCCAGCGGCGCATGGGCCGCCGCGACCAGCAACCCGACGACAAGGCCCGGCGCCAGGATATCCAGCAGGTCAGGATCGATCTCTGGCCTCCTCAAGCAGGGCCAGCGTGCTGTCGAAGAGGGAGAACAGGTCCGTCGCTTCCGGGCGGCCGCCTACCGTGAAGGGCAGCTCCACCACCGGGATGCCGGTCTTGCCGGACAGCCATTCCGAGGCGTCTCCGGGCTCGTGAGGCGCGCGGAGAATGGCCCTGGCGCCGCTGTTCCGCACCTGATCGAGAACCTCGACGAGATGCGATGCGGTCGGCGGCACGCCCGGAACCCGCTCCAGCACGGCAACACGGTCCAGGCCCGCCCAGCGCAGCAGATAGACCCAGGCCTTGTGATAGACGACCACCTTCATGCCGCGCAGCTTCTCCGCCCGTGCGCGCCAGCCGGCCGTCGCTTCCGCCCAGCGGGTCTGGAACGACGCCAGGCGCTGCCGATAGGCCTCCGCGCGCTCCGGATCGATCCGCTCCAGGCGGCCCGCCAGCACCTCTGCAAGGATGGCGATATTGCCCGGGTCGAGATGGACATGCGGATTCCCGCCCGGATGGATGTCGCCCAGGCTGCGGTCCACGACCTGGGGCCGCTCCAGCACCTCCACATGGTCGGCCGCCATGATATTTCCCGGCTGGCCCGGCTGGATGATGCGTCCGGCGCCCCTTTCCAGCAGCACGGGCAGCCACCCGACCTCGAGGTCCGCCCCGGAGCAGAACAGGACTTTCGCGCTGCGCGCCTTGGCGATCAGGCTCGGGCGGGCGCGTATGTAATGCGCATCCTGGCCGCCATGCGTCGCCGAGTGGACGCTGGCGTCCTCGCCGCCGATCTCCTCCGCCAGCGCCGCCCATTCCGGCTCGCAGGCGAGGATCCGCAGCTGCGCGTCCGCCGGCGATGCGGCCGCGAGCGCGGCGGCCGCAAGCGCGGCGGCCAATGCCGTTCGCTTCATCTGCTTCATCCTCCCGGCTCAGAAGCTGTGGGCGGCGTGGGCGCCGAGGCTCATGACATATTGCAGAAGCACCTGGTCGTCGCGTTTCGGGCCGAAGGATTCCCGGTTGTATTGCAGCCGCACCCGCCCGAACTCGCTATTGGTCCAGTCGAGCATGGTGCTGACAGTGGAGAGGTCGTAGCCGAGTTCAGCATCGCTCGGCGGCGAGACCCGCGCATAACGCGCGCCGATCCGCCACTGGGGCAGGAATTTGTAGATCGCCTGCGCGTACCAGCCATTGGCGTCACCACTGAAGCGCATCATTTCGGAATGCGGTTCACAGGTTACAGGGATCTCGGCGTCCTCTTGCGCCTCCTCTATATCGTGTTCTGAGACTGTGCATTCGCGCTCCGTCAGCTCGTACATGCCCTCTTCGCTGCGGCGGAAATATTCGCCCTGGAGGATCAACTCGCTGTCCCGCGCATTGCCTGTCGGCGCCCAGGTCAGGCGGAAATCGACGCCGAAAAGCCGCGTATCGCCCGTGAACGCGCCTTCGGAGAAATATTCGTCATGCTCATGCTCGTGCTCGTGCTCGTGTTCCCCATCATGATCGTCCTCGCGGCCATTCATCGCCATGTCATGGCCGTCATGCTCATGCTCATCCTCATGCTCGTGCGCATGCTCATCCTCATCCCCATGGTCGTGGGCGCCGGCGGGCCGCTTATGGGCCGCGCCGTCGAGGACATAGCCGCCGATCCGCCATGCCGTGTTGCGGCCCAGGTCGCCGCCGAGCCGCGCATAGGCGGACCATGCCTCGCGCCCGCTTTCGGAGCCGCCGAAGGGCGCATCGTCGCCCCGGAAGACGCCGCCGCCGATTTCCGTATAGAGGTCGCCCGGAAGCACGGCTGACAATTCCAGCCCGTCATCGTTATAGGCGCCGTCGAGGAACGTCCGGTAGGGAAGCGGCCGGTCAACGAAATCGTCGCCATGGGCGTGCTGCTCGTTCAGGTAGCCGAAGGTCCAGAGCGCCCGGCCCGCCTTGAGCCGCACCCCGTCCGGCATGCCGGAGCCGCCCAGGGTCTGGATATAGGCTTCCTCCAGCTCGAGCTCGGTTTCGTTGTCATGAGAGCCGAGACCGAGCGTGAGATTGCCGCGGAACTTGTCGTCGATATTGCCGGACGCCGTGATTTCGCTGTGGCCGAGCGCGAAGCCCTTGTCCGGGCGTCCGGACTCATGGCCGAGCTGGAAGCCGGGAATCCCGGCCGCCTCCTCCTCGGAAAAATCGGAGAACATGCTGTTAAGCACAATGCCGAGCGCCGGATTGAAGGCATTGTCGCCGGTCTTCATGGACGGCTTCGAGGCCGGGGCGGCTTTCCCGCCGGCGGCCGGCGCCTTGGCCTTCATCCCGGCAAGCTGGGCCTCCAGCGCCGCAATGCGCTTTTCGTAATCCTGTTTCAGGGCGTTGATCTGCGCGGCCAGCTGCTCCGCCGTCGGCGGCTCCGACTGCGCCCTGGCGACCGAAGCGGCGAACAGGACCGGCAACCCGACGGCTGCCGCCCGCGCATAGGCAGTGATTTTACGCATCGATATCCCTCCCGCAGCCCTAATCTCGCGCGACCGGCCTTCGCCGGTCAGGGCCATGCATGTGATAGTATAACATAACAACACGATGCACATGTAAAATTCAGGACGAAGGATTTCACCCGATTATTTTGAAATTATTCCTTTGAAAGGCATAACATTCGAAAATCCATGCTACCATATTATAGAAACGGTATCTTCATGAGGTAAATTCTTTCACCACTTTGCGCCGACAGCGACGAATAAGCAACAAATATGGTCCAATATGGAAAGCTCCATGCAAAAGACGCGAAGCCGGGGAAGGCGGAGGGAATACATGCTGCCTCATACCCAAATCGACAACCGCTCATGCGCCTTCCGCATGAGAATCATGACATTTCATGACACTCCTGTGGAGTGGGCCCTTGGGTCCGACGGTTTCGCCCGGCCGCCCGCATTGAAGCAGACGCGGCGATGTGTATATTGCATACACATACGAGAAGACAGGAGCGGGCGCGGTGGCGAGGGTCCAGTTGCTCATCCCCGATGACGAGCGGGAGCGGTTCGCCGATCAGGCGCGCCGGGAGGGCATGACCTTCAGCGCATGGCTGAGAGCGGCGGCCCGCGCCCGGCTGGAGGACGGCCGAAGGACTCGCCGGTTCGCATTCGAGGAAGAGCTGGAGGCGTTCTTTCGTTCGTGCGATTTCAACGACGGCCCGGAGATCGAGCCGGACTGGCAGGAGCATCTGGACGTCATAGCCGCTTCCAGAGCCGGCGGAGAGAGCGGAACCTGATCTTCGTCGACACCAGTGTCTTCATGTATGCGGTCGGGCGACCTCACCCGTTGAAGCCGGCTGCGCGGCGGTTCTTCATCGAGGCGCATCGGGACCGCGCGGCGCTGCGCACCTCCGCCGAAGTGCTTCAGGAACTGGCCCATGCCTATCTGCCCCGGGGCCGGCTTGCGACGTTCGGCTCGGCTCTTGACCTTGCCGCGCGCGCGGGCGTGGAGGTGTGGCCCCTGGAGGAAGCGGATGTGCTGCTGGCCAGACGCCTTCGCGACGAGCACCAGGACCTCCAGGCCAGGGATCTGTGCTATCTGGCGAGCTGCCGCAGGCGAGGCGTGCGGGATATCGTCACCTTCGACCGGGGCCTTGCCGCTGCCGTCGGTTCCGGATCGATACGAATGAGCGGCAGTCCGCGATCGGAGCCTCGATGATCTACCTGCAATTGCTCGGCGGCTTCGCGCTCCTCCTCGGCGGGGCGGAATTCCTGGTGCGGGGCGCGGTGCAGCTTGCGGCCCGGCTCGGCGTCTCGCCGCTCATTATCGGGCTCACCGTGGTCGCCTATTGCACCACCATGCCGGAACTGTTCGTCAGCCTGGAGGCGGCGTTCCGGGGCGCGCCCGGCATCGCCATCGGCAATATCGTCGGCAGCAATATCTGCAACCTGCTCCTGATCCTGGGCGCGGCGGCCTGCGTCTGGCCGCTGGCGGTCGAGCCGCGCGAGGTCCGCTTCGAGGGCGCGGCGGTCATGGGCGTGACGCTGCTGTTCCTCGCGCTCGCGCTCAGCGGCAGCCTCAGCCTGTTCGACGGCGTGCTGCTGCTGGTCTGCCTCGCAGCGTTCACCTTCATCTCCTACCGGCGCGCCCTGAGCGGCCGCAGCGCCCCGGAGGCGGAGGAGGCGGCGCCGGACAAGCCGCTCTGGATGGCGCTCGGCACATTGGCCATCGGCCTCGGCTGCGTCATCGCAGGCTCGAACCTGCTGGTGGAGGGCGCCATCGGCCTTGCCCGCGAAATCGGCGTCTCGGAAGCCGTGATCGGCGTCACGGTGGTGGCAGTCGGCACCTCGCTGCCGGAGCTCGCCACGGCGGTCGTCTCCGCCTATCGCCGCCATCCGGAAGTGGCGGTGGGCAATGTGCTGGGCGCCAATATCTTCAACCTGCTGGCAATTGGCGGCGTGGTCGCGACCGTCCACCCGCTCGACATTCCGGGGCGCCTGCTCGATCTCGCCGTATGGGTCATGCTGGCCGCGACGGTGGCGCTCGTCTCCTGGCTGATGGTCCGGGGCCGGTTCGGGCGCCCGGCGGGTCTGCTGTTCCTGGCGGTCTACGGCGCCTATGTCGTCGTTGAGTATGTACCGTCGGCCGGCGCGGGATAGGCGCATGGCGGAAGAACAATCCGAACCGGAGGCGCCGCAGCGGCTGGCCGGAGGCGTCGAGGCCATCCGCCGGCATCTACGCGTCATGCCGCTCACGCCGGGGGTCTATCGCATGATCGACCGGCGCGGGCAGGTGCTCTATGTCGGCAAGGCGCGCTCGCTGCGCCGGCGCGTGGCCGCCTATGTCCGGCCCGACAACCAGCCCTACCGCATCCGCCGCATGATCTCCGAGACCGTCTCCATGGAGGTGGTGACGACGCACACGGAGGTCGAGGCGCTGCTGCTGGAAATCAATCTTATCAAGGAGTTGCGCCCGCGCTATAATGTGCTGCTGCGGGACGACAAGAGTTTCCCGTATATTCTGATCGCGCGCGACCACGACTGGCCGCGCATCCTCAAGCATCGCGGCGCGCGCTCGCGGCCGGGGGAATATTTCGGCCCCTTCGCCTCGGCCGGGGCAGTGAACCGGACCCTGACCGCCCTCCAGCGCGCCTTCCTGCTCAGGTCCTGCTCCGACGCCGTGTTCCGCAGCCGCACCCGGCCCTGCCTGCTCCACCAGATCAAGCGCTGCTCGGCGCCCTGTGTCGGGCGCGTCACCGGAGAGGATTACGAGGCGGCCATCGAGGAGGCGCGCGCGTTCCTCTCCGGCCAGAGCCATACCGTGCAGCAGGCGTTCTCCGAGCGTATGCAGGCCGCGAGCGACGCGCTGGAATTCGAGACCGCGGCGCTCTACCGCGACCGTATCCGGGCATTGACCCGCGTGCAGGCGCATCAGGACATCAATGTGGACGGGGTCGGCGATGCGGACGTCATCGCCGCCCATTTCGACGGCGGGCAGGCCTGCATCCAGGTGTTCTTCTTCCGCGCCGGGCAGAATTTCGGTAACCGCGCCTATTTCCCGACCGGCAGCCGCCACCACGACCCGGCGCAATTCCTCGCGGCGTTCGTCGGGCAGTTCTACTCCAACAAGCCGCCGCCGCGCCGCATCCTGCTGAGCGCGCGCCCGGCCGAAGATGCGCTGCTGGCCGAGGCGCTGAGCCTCAAGGCCGGCCGCCGCGTGGATCTGCGCTGGCCGATGCGCGGCGCCAAGCGCAAGCTGGTGGACCACGCGCTCGCCAATGCCCGCGACGCGCTCACCCGCCGCTCGGCGGAGAATGCGACCCAGCGCGACCTGCTCGGGCGGGTGGCCGAACTCTTCGACCTCGAAGGTCCGCCGGAGCGGATCGAAGTCTATGACAACAGCCATATCCAGGGCCGGAACGCCGTCGGCGGCATGATCGTCGCCGGGCCGGAAGGCCTGGTGCGCAACGCCTACCGCAAGTTCAACATCAAGGGCGACGCCGCGCCCGGCGACGATTTCGCCATGATGCGCGAGGTGCTGCGCCGGCGCTTCTCGCGCGCGCTGAAGGAGGACCCGGAGCGCGGCGGCGGCTCATGGCCGGACCTCGTGCTGGTCGATGGCGGGGCGGGGCAATTGTCGTCCGCGCAGGCCGTGCTCGCCGAACTCGGCATCGAGGACCTGCCGCTCGCCGCCATCGCCAAGGGGCCGGAGCGCAATGCCGGGCGCGAGCGCTTCTTCGCCGCGGAGAAGCCGCCCTTCTCCCTGCCGGAGCACGACCCCGCGCTGCATTTCCTCCAGCGCCTGCGCGACGAGGCGCACCGCTTCGCCATCGGCACGCACCGGGCGCGGCGCGCAAAGGCCGTCCGCCGCTCGCCGCTGGACGAGGTGGCCGGCATCGGCGCGGCGCGCAAGCGCGCCTTGCTGCACCATTTCGGCTCGGCCCGCGGCGTCGAGGGCGCGGGCTTCGAAGACCTGCTGGCCGTGCCGGGCATCTCGAAAACGGTCGCAAAGCGCCTCTACGACCACTTCCACCCGGAAGGGTAGCACGGTCGGACCGGTCACGAAGGCTCGGCCCGCTTCCAAGCCGGGAACGGTTCCTTCAGCCTTTTCCAGGCTGCGGGCTGCGGGCTGCATGGCTTCGGCATCGGCGTCGCCGACAAGGCAGGCGTCGAGGCGGCGGCTACCGGAGGACCCGTCGGACGCTATTGTCGAACCCTCTCCTGCGGCCACGCCCAGCTCTCGGGAGCCCTTGGCTGTGTTGTCATCGAGAGAAGAAATGTTATAACGTTGCCTGCTTTAGCGCAAGAAGGGTAAGGCCATGGCATCCCGGTCGATCCAACCTCAGTCTTGTACCGATTCCGACCGTCGCGGGCAGCATGCGCCGGCTGAACGGGTTGCGCTGGCGATGTCCCTCTGCAGCGCGCGTGGGGTGCAGCTTACAGAACTGCGGCGCCAGGTACTGGAACTGCTCTGGGAGAGCGGTCGCCCGACGGGCGCCTATGAGTTGATCGAAGCCCTCAGGCTTCGGAACTCCCGCCCGGTCGGGCCGCCCACCGTCTACCGGGCGCTTGAGTTCCTGATGTCCCAGGGGCTCGTCTCGAAGATCGAAAGCCGGAATGCTTATGTCCCCTGCGCGTATCCGGAGCGCCGGCGTGACTGCCTGTTCTTCATCTGTAACGACTGCGGGGGGTCGGCCGAATTGGAGGATTTGCGGGTCGAGCAGTTACTTGCCGAGAATGCCGCTGCCCTTGGGTACCGCGTGACGCGACGCGTGGTCGAGGTGGAGGGCACCTGCGCGAGTTGCATTGCGGCCGGCGCGGCCTGAACGGAGAAGTAAGGGCGCACCATGGAATGCTGGCCTCTCAATGGATCATCGCAGCGTCTGCCGGTCTCGGTGCTGACCGGCTTCCTTGGCAGCGGCAAGACAACCGTGCTCAACCATCTGATCCAGCAACCCTCACTGAGACGGACACTCGTGCTCATCAACGAGTTCGGCGAGATCGGCCTCGACCACGACCTCGTAACGCACAGCAAAGATGACGTCGTCATCGAGATGTCGAACGGCTGCCTCTGCTGCACCATCCGGAGCGACCTTGCCAAGACCTTGCGCGATGCCCCCGGACGCTTTGCGCGCGGGGGCAAGCTATGGTTCGACCGGGTGGTTATCGAGACCACCGGGCTCGCGGATCCGGCCCCGATCCTTCATACCTTGATGACCGAACCGGCCGTCGCGCAGCGTTATCGCCTGGACGGGGTCATCTCCACAGTCGATGCGGTCAATGGCGGCGGCACGCTCGATCGCCATATCGAGCCGGTCAAGCAGGCGGCAATGGCCGATCGCCTGCTGATCACAAAAGCCGATCTCGTCGACCTCGATGCACTGCGCAGATTGCAGGACCGTCTGCGGGCCTTGAATCCCGCCGCCCCGCAAATCATCGCAGAAAACGGTGCTGTCGATCCGACATTGCTGTTCGATGCCGGTCTTTACAATCCTAAGACCAAGAGCCTCGACGTGCAGAACTGGCTCAAGGCGGAAGCCTATGCCGAGCAGCACGATCATGAACACGAAACGGCCGGTCACGGCCACACCTGCGAACTCAACGACGTCAATCGCCATGACGCTCACATCAAGGCGGTCTGCCTCACAGTCGATGAGCCGGTCGACAGCGATGCTTTCGATCTCTGGCTCGAATCAATGCTCCTGTTCCGGGGCGCGGACCTTCTGCGCATCAAAGGAATCATCAATGTGGTGGATCTCGATGGACCGGTCGTCATTCACGGCGTCCAGCACACCTTCCATCCGTCGGTGATGCTCAAGGAGTGGCCGAGCGAAGACCGTCGCTCCCGGATCGTCTTCATCACCCGCGACATCGACGAGGCCGTCCTGCGAGACACGCTGAGGATATTCAACGCCACCGGGGCCCAGCCGCCGAATCTCCTTCCGGTCGACACCGGTGACAGCGACCTCGCCATGTTCGAGGCGCGGACATGACGTTGCACCTCGTCAACACACTCACCCGGACGAAAGAGCCTTTCTCTCCGGCGAGCCCCGATCAGGTCACGATGTATGTCTGCGGGCCAACCGTCTACAACTTCGCCCATATCGGCAATGCCCGCCCGGCAGTCGTGTTCGACGTTCTCTATCGCCTTTTGAAGCGGCGCTTCGAGGGTGTCGTCTACGCGAGCAACTTCACGGATGTCGATGACAAGATCAACGCCGCTGCGAAGGAGACCGGCCAGCCGATCGCTGCCGTCACGGAACGCTATATCGGGGCCTACCATACCGACATGGCCGCGCTCGGTGTCCTGACACCGGATCTTGAACCGCGCGTCACAGAGCACATTCCCGAGATCATCGGCATGGCGGAACGGTTGATCGCGCGGGGTCATGCCTATGCGGTCGAGGGGCATGTCCTGTTCCACGTGCCCTCGTATTCAGCTTACGGAGCTCTGTCCGGCCGCAATCGCGATGAGATGATCGCCGGCGCCAGGGTCGAGGTCGCGCCCTACAAGCGGGACCCGGCGGATTTCGTCCTCTGGAAGCCCTCGACACCGGATCTGCCGGGCTGGGAGAGCCCGTGGGGCCGCGGGCGACCCGGCTGGCATATCGAGTGCTCGGCCCTGATCGAGCGGCGCCTCGGCGCAACGATCGATATCCATGGAGGCGGCCAGGACCTGATCTTTCCGCACCATGAGAACGAGATCGCCCAAGGCACCTGCGCCCATGACGGAGAACTCTACTGCCGCTATTGGGTCCACAACGGCTTTGTCACCGTCGAGGGGCGGAAGATGTCGAAGTCGCTCGGCAACGTGCTTCTCGTCCGAGATCTCCTTAGCGAAGCGCCGGGCGAGGCCATCCGCTTCGCGCTTCTGGGCGCGCACTATCGCCAACCGCTCGACTGGAGTGCGGACGGGCTCGCTCAGGCGAAGCGCAGTCTTGATCGTCTCTATGGCACGCTTCGCAATCTCGGCGATGCTCCCGATATTGCCTGTCCGCCCGGCCTGCTCGATGCGTTCGAGGCGGCCCTTGAGGACGATCTGAACTTCCCGGGAGCAATCTCTGAACTCTTCCGAATAGCGAAGGCGGCGCGCCAGGCGACGACCGCAGCGGACCGTGCCGCCTGCAAGGCTGCCTTGCACACCGCCGGCGGTGTGCTGGGCCTGTTGCAGGAGGAGCCGGCAGCCTGGTTCGGACAGACCGAGGGAGAAGACGAAGGCGTGGCACGGGTCCGGCGTCTGGTTGAGGCGCGGTCGGCCGCTCGATCGGCACGAGACTACGCCACTGCGGATCGCATCCGTGCCGAGCTCGCTTCGCTTGGCATTACCGTCGAGGATCGCGCCGACGGTTCAGCCTGGCGGAGGACCGGTTAGGTGGGGGTTCCCCTACAAGCGAGGCCCGTACCGACGGAGACTGTGGCGGATGTCCAGCAATCCATCGTGTACAGCTTTCAGTATCTCGAAAATTGGACCGAGCGCTACCAGTATCTGGTCGAACTGGGGCGCCGGCTGCCGCCATTCCCGGAGACGAAGCGGATCGAGGCCAACAGGCTGCAGGGCTGTCAGGCGGGAGTCTGGTTCATCGCCGAGTACCGCAACGGCAAGCTCGATTTCAAGGCGACAAGCGACTCTGCCATCGTCGCCGGGCTCATCGCCCTGCTGCTTAAGGTCTATTCAGGGCGTCAGCCCGATCAGGTCCTGGCAGCCTCGCCGGCATTCATCGACGAGATCGGTCTCGCCGAGCACCTTTCGCCGCATCGGGCGAACGGTCTCTCGCTCATGCTCGCGCGCATTCGCATGTTCGCCATGGCGCATGCCCCGGGCAACCCTACCGGGGGAGGCGCATGACGGATCGCAAGCTGTACCACGAACAGATCTTGCGGCTTGCCGCATCGATACCCCGGGTCGGCCGGCTGGCGGCTCCCGATGCGTCAGCAACCGCGCATAGCCGGCTTTGCGGCAGTCGGATCACCATCGATCTCAAACTCGACGGCGATGTCATCACCGACTACGCCCACGAGATCAGGGCCTGCGCCATCGGGAAAGCGGTCGCCTCCGCCGTCGCCATGGTCGTCATTGGTCTGACCATCGACGAGGTGGACGAGGGCGCAGGGATTCTGGGCGCCATTCTCCGGGACAAGACGCCCCCGCCGCCGGGACCCTGGGTCGAACTCGAACCATTCCTGCCGGTGGCGGACTTCCGCAGCCGCCATGGCTCGGCGTCGCTTCCCTTCCAGGCGCTGCAGCGCGCAATTGCGGAGGCTGGCCCCAGGCAGCAGCGGTCTGCCGCGGTCTGCTCCGGGCAGGTGGTATGGACATGATCAAACTCCCCGCCCTGGGCCTGATCCTGCTCATCCGCATCTATCAGTATCTATTGTCGCCGCTGCTTGGCTCCAACTGCCGCTTTACGCCGAGCTGCTCGGCCTATGCCATCGAAGCCTTGCGGCAGCACGGCCTCGTCCGTGGCGGCTGGCTGACGG
Source organism: Alphaproteobacteria bacterium (assembly GCA_022822125.1). The sequence continues at coordinate 25,969 of JAJECF010000119.1, read as the reverse complement.
TCGGCCGCCTGTTGCGCTGTCACCCCTGGCATCCGGGCGGCCTGGACCCGGTACCGCCTGCGAAGGCGCAGCGAGGGGGAGCGGCGTCTCGATGATCCGCAGAAATCCGCGCGGCGACATGCCGGTCGTCCATGAGAGCGCGTTTGTCGACCCCACTGCCATTCTCTGCGGTCGCGTGATCGTAAACGGGAATGTCTTTATCGGACCCTATGCGGTGATCCGTGCCGACGAGGTCGATGCAAAAGGCCATATGGAGGCCATTGTCATCGGTGCGCATTCGAACATTCAGGATGGTGTAGTCATCCACTCCAAGTCCGGCGCGGCAGTCACCATCGGCGAGCGGACTTCGATCGCGCATCGCGCGATTGTCCACGGCCCCTGCACGGTGGGCGACGGCGTTTTCATCGGCTTCAACAGCGTGCTGTTCAACTGCGCCGTGGGTGAAGGCTGTGTCGTGGAGCACAATGCGGTGGTCGATGGCCGCGACCTGCCGCCCGGTTTCTGCGTCCCCTCGACACAGCGCATCGGACCCCGCACCGATCTCGCCGCCATCCCGAAGGTCACGGCCGATGCCTCCGAGTTCTCGGAGGATGTCGTGCGCACCAATAACTCTCTCGTTCAGGGATACAAGCGCCTTGAGGGGGAGTTCTGAACCCGATCGCGCTGCCTGACGGCGCCCGCCTTACCAAAGCGCGCGGGTAAGCTCGCTGAGCGAGACCTTCTGCCGGCCGTCGGCGTCGAAGTTCCCCGGTGCGAACCAGCGGGCGTGAGCTTCGCGGACGGCGGGCCATTCCTCGTCGGTCAGCGAGAACCAGGCCGTGTCGCGGCTCCGGCCCTTCACGATCATGTGGTTGAGGAAGAGGCCCTCATAGCGAAAGCCGAGCCGGAGCGCCGCCGAGCGGGAAGGAGCGTTCAGCGCGTTGCATTTCCATTCGAGCCGCCGGTAGCCGCGCGTCTCCAGAACATGGCGCATCATCAGCGAGAGCACTTCGGTTGCGCGGATGTCGCGCTGCCAGGCGCGGCCGAACCAGATATTGCCGATTTCCGCAACGCCGGCGGCCTGCCTGATCTCCATGAAGCTGCCCATGCCACCGGGCCGCCCGGTGTCGCGGTCGCGATAGACCATGAAGAGCGGGTCCTGCGACGCCGCACAGCCGGTGAGCCATTCATGCACGGCGTCCGCGCCGGCGAACGGGCCGTAGCCGAGATAATCCCATATGCGGTCGGGCTCCTCGCCCTCGATGCCGGCGGTGTAAAGGCCGGCGGCGTCCCGGTCCGGGTCCACGGGCTCCACGACCGTTTTCGAGCCGGTGAGGGTGCTGCCCTCGAAGCCCTCCCAATGGGTCTGCGCCACCTCCGCATTGCCGATTTGCCGCCGCCCCGCAGCGCTTGCCCGTTCCCGTTCGCTGGCCATGCCCGCCATCCTCGTCTGCGATGAGCGAGGATAGCGTGGAAGACGGTTTGCCGCTAAGGTCGCCCGCGACGATTTCGGGGGAGGCAAACGATGCGGCTCGGCATCACGCTCGGCTACAGCGGCGGCGACATGGCGGACAAGGTGGCGCTTGTGCAGGAGGCCGAGCGTCTCGGTTACGAGATGTGCTGGACCTCGGAGGCCTGGGGGACGGATGCGATCTCGCCCGCCGCCTGGCTCCTTGCGCAGACCTCGCGCATCAAGGTGGGCACGGCCATCATCCAGATGCAGTCGCGCTCGCCCGCGCTTGCGGCCATGACTTCGATGACGCTGCAGGAGATGTCCGGCGGGCGCTTCGTGCTCGGCATCGGCCCGTCGGGCCCGCAGGTGATCGAAGGCTGGCACGGCGTGCCGTTCGGCAAGCCGCTGGCGCGCACGCGCGAATATATCTCGATCATCCGCCAGATCCTGAAGCGCGACGGCGTGCTGGAGCATCACGGCGAACATTACGACATCCCCTATCACGGACCGGGCGCCACAGGGCTCGGCAAGCCGCTCAAGACCATCCTGCATCCCGATCCGGACCTGAAGATTTATACCGCCGCGATCACGCCGGCCGGCGTGCGGACCGCGGCGGAGGTGGCCGACGGGGTGATCCCGGTGTTCATGGACCCCGAGCGCGATGTCTTCGGCGAGCCGATCGCCGAAGGTCTCGCCAGGGCCGGGAACGGCAAGGCTGCCGGGGATTTCGAGGTCGTGCCGTTTGTGCCGATCCGCGTGGGCGACGACCTGGAGGCCTGCCGCGCCCCGGTGCGCGAGCATCTCGCCTTCTATGTCGGCGGTATGGGCGCGCGCGACAAGAACTTCTACAACGACTATGTCAAGCGCATGGGCTATGAGGACGAGGCGCGCAAGGTGCAGGACCTGTTCCTTTCCGGCCAGCGCAAGGAAGCGACGGCGGCGCTGCCGGACGAACTGGTGGACGGCGTGGCGCTGCTCGGCGACAAGGCGCGTATCCGGGACCGCCTGGGCGCCTGGAAGGACGCAATCGCCGCCGGCCGCATTGCCGGCATTGCGTTGACCGGCGCGACGCCCGAGGCGATCCGCGTGCTGGCCGAGGCCGCGGCCTGAACGGGCGGGGCGTTTAGGGAGGCGCAGATGCCGGACCATCCGCTGACGTCCTTCCTGGCCGACCGGGCGGATGAAATCCTTGCGGCATGCACAAGCTGCGGCGGCTGCGTCGAAGCCTGTCCCGTCATTCCCCATGTCGGGATTTCGAACGCGGACCCGCAAACGGTCCTGAGCGGCGTGTTGCAAGTGTTGCGGGAGGGCGGCCGGCTGGACGGGGCGGCGGCGGGCTGGGTGCATCAATGCAACGGATGCGGCGCGTGCATCCCCGCTTGTCCGGAGGGCGTCAATCCGCGCAACATGGTCATGCTGGCCGCCGGCAAATCCGCCGAAACGCACTCGGATACGCCGCAGCTCTTCCGCAAGATGGCGCGCGCTATTCGCCTGATGGCGGCGATGCAGCTTGCGCCGGCGGACCTGGCCAAGCTGTTGCAGCCGCCGCGCCCCCGGTCCGTCCCGGTGGTCTTCTATGTCGGCTGCAACGCCGTGCGCACGCCGCACTTGCTGTTCAACGCGATGTATGTGCTCGACGCCATAGAGGTCGATTACGAAGTCCTCGGCGGCCCGGCCGCCTGCTGCGGCATCATCCACACCAAGTGGGAAGGCGAGACGGACGACGGCGGACGCGTGACCGACGGGACGCTGAAGCGCTTCGGGGGGTTCCAGCCTGAGCGGGTGCTGAGCTGGTGCCCCTCCTGCCAGCTTCACCTGGGCGAAACGGTGGAAGGCTACGGGGAGGCGGCGTTCGCCTTCGAACATGTGACCGGCTATCTGGTCGAGCACGAGGACCGGTTGCGCAGCCTCTATACGACGGAAGTCCCGATGCGGGTCCTGCTTCACGCGCATGAGGGCATGGCGGACCTCGGCAAGAATGTCGCCCGGCTGCTGGGCGATGTGCCCGGGCTCGAAATCGCCGGCATCGCGTGGGAGTCGGGATATACCTGCGGCGGCTCCGGCCAGGACCGCTCTCCCGGCCTGAAGGCGGAACGGCGCAGGGCGACCTATGCGATGGCCGAGGAGACGGGGGCGGAGGCTTTGGTCTCGCTTTACCACGGCTGCCATGCGCAGCTGTCAGCCGCCGCCGAGACGCAGGGGCCGCCGGTCGTCAACTTCACCGACTTCCTCGTGCGCGCCCTTGGCGGCGAACCGCGCGCGGACCTGCTCGCCGGCTGGCGGATGGCCGGCGACTGGCAGGCGCTGGCGGCGCGCAGCCAGCCGATGCTGGCGCGGAACGCCGCGTCGGTCGATCCCGAATGGCTCGCCTCGCTGCTCCCCGACATGCTGGCGAGCCGGGAATTTGCGGGCGGCCTGGACGAGCTTGTCCGGCCGCGGTGAATGGATAAGGTCGTTCTCGAGGTCAATGGTGCGGTCCGCGAGGTCGAGGCCGATCCCGCAACGCCGCTGATCTATGTGTTGCGCAACCGGCTCGGCCTGATGGGCGCGAAGCTTGGCTGCGGGCTGGAACAGTGCGGCGCCTGCGCCGTCATGGCCGATGGCGAAAAGGTGTTGAGCTGCGTCCGGGCCGTCTCGGAATTCGAGGGGCGCGCCATCACGACGGTGGAGGGCCTTGCGAAAGGCGGGACGCTCAACCCCGTGCAACGCGCTTTCCTCGAAGCCGGCGCCGCGCAATGCGGCTATTGCACGAGCGGCCTGATCGTGGCGTTGACCGCATATCTTCAAGCGGCGGAACGCCCGGCCCGGCAAGGGGCGGTCGAGGCGCTTCGGGGCCATCTCTGCCGCTGCGGCGCGCATGCCGATGTGCTGCGGGCGGTGGACCGGCTCCTGGCCGAGGCGGCCGATGGCGCCTAATCCGAGCTTCGCCGCCAACCCGGCGCTCGATGACTGGCTCGCCTTCGAGGCCGGCGGGACGGTCACCGTCCGCAGCGGCAAGGTCGATATCGGCCAGCGCATCTCGACCGCCGTGGCCCTGCTGGTTGCGGATGAACTCGATATCGACCCCGGCCGGGTGCAGGTTCTTCGTGTCGAAACCGGCCTCTCGCCGGATGAAGGCTTTACCTCCGGCAGCCAGTCCATGGCCCAGAGCGGCAATGCGGTCCGCCTGGCGGCGGCCACGGCGCGGCGTCACCTGCTGGAGCGGGCTGCGGCTATGCTGGATGTCGATGTCGCAACTCTGGAGGTCGATGACGGCGCCATCCATGCGCGCGCCACCAACCGGAGGACCGACTACTGGGAGCTCGCCGCCGGCAGGCCGCTCGGCATCGACGTCGATCCGGAAGCGCGGCTCAGGCCGCGCGAGGCATTGAGCCATGTCGGCGGGACAGCAGGAGCACGGGGGCTGGAGGACATCGTTCGCGGCCGCCCGCATTTCCTGCATGATCTGAGCCTGCCCGGCATGCTGCATGCGCGCACCGTGCGTCCACCGCACTATCATGCCCGGCTCGCGGCTCTGGACGAGGCGACAGTTTCGCGCCTCGCGGAGGAAGGCGTCGAGGTCGTGCGCGACGGCAGTTTCCTCGCCGCGGCGGCGGCGGACGAATATGCGGCTGTCAGGGCGGCGGAGCGCCTTGCCGCCGCGGCATCCTGGAATTCGGGCGGCGGGCTTGCTTCCGGCGACATCTATGAGAGCCTCCGCGCCAATGAGCGGGTGAGCCTGCCTGTCATTGACGGCGCGCCGGTCGATGCATCGGCGCCGCCGCCCGGCCCATCGCCGGCCGGCGCTGTCGCCACGCTCGAGGCCCGCTATGAGCGGCCGTACCAGATGCACGGCTCGCTCGGCCCGTCGGCGGCGATGGCGGAATTCGCCGGCGGCCGGTTGACGGTCCACAGCCACAGCCAGGGCGTCTATGTCCTGCGTCTTGCGCTCGCCGAGGCGTTCGGCATGGAGCCGGAAGCCATCCGTGTCGCCCATGCGCCGGGGGCGGGTTGCTACGGCCATAACGGCGCGGACGATGCGGCGTTTGACGCCGCCATCATCGCCCGCGCCTTGCCCGGCAGGCCCGTGCTGCTCAAATGGACGCGCGAGGAGGAACATTGCTGGGAGCCCTACGGGTCCTGCGCCTCGATGGACCTTCGCGCGAGCCTCGACGGCGAAGGCAGGATCGCCTCCTGGTCTCACGAGACCTTCAGCGACACCTATTCCATGCGGCCCCGGCCGGGGCCGAACAGGATGGGCGCGGCGCGCCTCCTCTCCGCGCGTTTCCTGGCTGAGCCGCTGGCCCCGCCCGTCATGGGCCCGGCGATGGCGCCCCATATGGGCATCCACCGCAATCTGGACCCGCTTTACGACCTGCCCGACAAGCGCCTGGTCAAGCATCTCGTGCGGGACATGCCGCTCCGGGTCTCGGCGCTGCGCTCGCTCGGCGCCTACGCCAATGTGTTCGCCATCGAGTCCTTCATGGACGAGCTTGCAGCGGAAGCGGGCCGCGACCCCGTGTCCTTCCGGCTGGACCATCTTTCCGACCCGCGCGGCCGGGCGGTGATCGAGGCTGCCGCCGCGCGTCTCGACCCTGCCGGCGCGGACTGTCCCGACGGCTGCGGGCGCGGGCTCGGATTCGCGCAATACAAGAACAGCGCCGCCTATGCCGCTGTTGTCATGGAGGTCTCGGTCAGCGATGCCGGCGACATCCGGCTGGAGCGCTGCGTCATTGCGGCCGATGCGGGCGAGATTGTGGACCGGGCCGGCCTCACGGCCCAGCTCGAAGGCGGGGTGATCCAGGCGGCAAGCTGGACCCTCCACGAAGCCGTGGCGTTCGACCGGGACGGCATTGCGAGCCGGGACTGGGACAGCTATCCGATCCTGGGCTTCGACAATGCGCCGGCGTTCGAAACCGTCCTGATCGACCCCGGCCGGCAACCCTTCCTCGGCGCCGGCGAGGCCACGGCCGGCCCCACGGCGGCCGCCATCGCCAATGCCGTTCACGCCGCGACCGGGCTCAGGCTGCGGCGTATTCCCTTCACGCCTGACAGGCTGCGCGCCGCCGCCCTCGCATAATCCCGCCGCCCCCGCAAACTGTCATGGGATGTCATGATCTGCATGCGGAAAGCGTATGAGTGGTTGTCGATTCGGGCATGAAGCCGGCGACGCAAGGTTCCGACACATGCAGGATGCCACGCTGCCGCCCGCGATCCGGGCAGCCGCACAGCGGCCGTTCCTCTCCTCATCCCGAGTAGCCGCGCAGCGGCGTATCGAGGGACGGGCGGCCCCCGCCAAGTGTCATGCAATGTCATGATCTGTATGCCTCCGGTGAAGGTTTGTCGTCCCGTTCCTGCATAGCGCGCCTCCCTTCCGCTACATTCCGATCTTCCCGCCGCCGGCGGGTCCCTTTGCCGTGCGCGAGACGGCGGACGCAGTTCTCCCCTCCGCTCCCGCCGGGGCTTTTTTCGGCCCCGGCCGCTCTCCTGCGCAGAAAAGCGAAAGGCGGCCCCGGAAGCCGCCTCTCTGCATCCATCATACCACATTTTGCCCATGGTTGGACCTTTATCGGAATTATTTCATGATATAAAGGAACAAAATGCTCTTATCCGTCTTCGACCGGCCGCCGCGCTCCGGACCCTGTTCGAGGCGCCGCGCCGATCCGGGATAGCCGTGCTCAGCCCGCATCCGGGCCGGGGGCGGGCCTGTTGCTGACGGTCGGCTCCGCCGCCAGCCGGCGGCGCCAGTCCGCCAGCACATCCGGGGCGAGGCCGAGCGCCAGCGCCGCCGCCTCGTCGATCACGGCCCGCACCGCGCATTCCTCCGCCTGCTTCATGGGCAGCAATTCGTCGTCGCAGGTGGCGTCGAAGGCTTCCTTCAATGCGCCCCATGCCGGGTTGTCGGGCTTGGGGATGCGGATTTCGCGCAATTGTTCCAGAGACCAAGCGGGATAATCGAGTGTCTTACTCCGGCGATTAAGCAACATCAGCCGCGCAGGCGTGGAATTCCACCAAGCGGCAAGAGCTTGGGCAATTTCTCCCGATTCGACTGCTACCGGAACCCATCCGGAACCGATCGATGCCTCCGGCGACCAGAGTCCGGTCAACAATCCGTTCGTAGTGCGGAAACGCTGCGCCACGAGAAGGTGGCTGCGCTGCGCCCAGTAGCGCTGCGCCAGCGCCTCCTTGCCAGGCTTCGGCCGTCGCCACGCCTCCGGCTCTCCCCGCATCGTCCGCCGCAATTTGGCGCTGACTGAGTAGAAAACCCGGACTGCATCGGGAAAATCATCTCCACATTCCTGAAAATTCACCCGCACGACCTGTCCAATAGGCCCAATCTTGAAGCGCTGCCCTGCCGGCTCCAGACCGCTAGACTGCTCGATCTCGAAAATCGCCTCTGCAAGTGCTCCATCGAACCATTGCACTGGTGTCCAGTCGCCAGCTTCGACTCGACTGGAAGGCCATATACAAACCGAACCCCAATCTTCACCCCTGCCGGAAACGATGGAGTCAGAGGCTTCCATAGCCTCCTCCGCATTGCTGGGCATTCTATGCAATGATATAAAATTTGTCGACTGACGGCGTTTATCCGGATAACGGCGGCAGATAAGCAGACATTCATGGATGGCGGTATTTTCGGAAAAATTGATACGGCGCGGGTCATGCGACGTTACGATCCATTCAATGTGGAAACGGTCGGCCAAAAAATTCCTCTCGGCCAGACCAGCCGCCCCTGTGCAAGCAGTTGCAGGCAGAATCATTGCCAATGCTCCGTATTCCCGGTGCAAGAAGTTCTCGGAAAGCGGAGTGAAGAATGTACGAACGCTACGGTGATTGATTGCGTTACCGGCCTCCGAATCTCGATTGCTGATCTTGTCCCGAATATCTATTTGATGCTGTTGCATCTGAACGATAACGGGCCGAGAAAACTTGCTGCCCTGATTTACAATCTCCGTAAAAGGTGGGTTCATAATCACGAGGTCGATATTTTCGAGCGGAAAAGCCGCTTCGGGCGCGCTATCGACCTGAGTCGCCTCCAGATCGCCGAGTGTCCTGAGCGGCGCAGCGAGGCTGTCCAGCGAGGCCGGGCCGCCCGCAGCACCGAGAATTTCGAGGGAACCCGCCTTTACGCTGCCATCCGCCTGCGGACCGTGCCGCAGCGTGAAGAGGTTCATGCGGCGGTAGTCGACGGACGGCGCGCCGAGCGTCAGATTGCAGGCGGCGAGTTGTATTGCGTGGCGGTTGATGTCGAGGCCGCACAATACGTCCTCGACCAGACGACGATGCAAAAGAGACTCGTCCGGGGGGGGGTACCGTTCGCAAACTTCACGCGCGCGCGAGCCTTGATCGTCTGCATCGCCGCCATCAGCAGCGTGCCGGTGCCGCAGGCGGGGTCCATGATGCGCAGCCGCCCGACTGCTTCCGCGTCCGACCAGTCGATGAAATCCTCGGAAAGCACCAGCCGGGCCAGCATCAGAGCGGAGACATTGTTGGTGTAGAACGCGCCGTCGGCCCTCGCCGAGCCCAGAATACGATGGTAGAGCGGGCCGGCATGGTCGTAGCCGAGCTCGCTCAGGCTGTCCGCGACCCGGTTGGCGCATTCCGCAACGTTCCGGACGGCGTCGTCCACAACCTCGTTGCCGTCGGGCAGAGCCTCCAGGATAGCAAGTCCCGGCTCAAACACCGGCGCATAATCTTTCTCGAGGATCGACTCCCAAGCCGCCTCAAGCATCTCAACCGGATTGCGCGCGCCGATAACCTTATCTAGGCGCGTGACGATCCGCATTTCCGGCGTGTCACGCAGCCGGCGTTGCAGTAGACAGGCATTGCAGAGCATCAGCGCCGCAATGGTGCAGACTCCTTTGGCCCCGCCATCGTCCTCCGGGACGAGACCGAGCGCATCGGCAAGCGGTGCTTCCAGTTCCTCTCCCTGAAGCACTGCGCTGGCGCGCCTCACCGCGTAGGAAATGTCGTCGGCAACGATCTGGCCGGGGCGTCCCAGACCCGAAGCGGCCACGACATGGGCGTAAATTCCCTGCTCGGCCTCTTTCAGGTCGAGCTCGCGCTGGATGGCGCCCGGCTCGCCCGCCTGGCTCTCGCCGCCCTCCGTGTCGTCGCGAGGCGGGCGCGTGTCGTCTTCATAGACCCGGATGAAATTCGCCGGCGTTTCAGCCAGACGGCTGTCATGCGCCTGAAGGGCCCGCAGCACCCTGCCGACGGTCCGATAGCCCTCGCTGCCCCGCTCAAGCGCCCGGGCGACGTCCTGACCGGGCTCCACGACAACAGGCACGATGATATAGCCGAAGCGTTTACCGGGAGCTTTGCGCATGACGCGCCCGACGGCCTGCACCACATCCACCTGGCTGTCGCGCGGATCGAGGAACGCCACCGCGTCGAGCTGTGGAACATCGACGCCTTCGGTGAACAGCCTGACATTGCAGACGATCCGGCATTCGCCCTCGCGGTCAGCCTGCGCAAGCGCCCGGAGTTCCTGCCTCCGCTGCCGGGCGCTGGCGGAAGCGTCGAGATGCCTAGCGACGACCTTCATGGCCCGTCCATCCTGCATGCGCCTGGTCGTGGCCCGCAGAAGTTCGCTTTCCATCAGTGCGTCGGCATACCACTTCGAGCGCCGGATGTTATTGGCGAAGGCCATAGTGCGCGGAAGCCTGCCCGGCCGGTCGATCGCCTCGCCCTCGGTGACACCGTTCACAGCGAGCGATACGCCCAGCACACGGGTCATCTCATTGACGGTTGGAGCGTTCTTCCGGCTCTTGCCCTCGTCAAGGCTTTCCAGCCGTCGCTGCAAGCCGGGCGTAACGCTGGCCTGGTTTACGCCCAGCACGATTACCCGGTAATCGGATAGCATGTGCTGTTCGACGGCCTTCTTGAACGGAAGCCGGTGCAATATGTGGCCGTAGATGCGGGTATCGTCCATGTCGATCACATCGACGCCGCGGTCCGCCTGCTTCCGCTTGGAGCTTTCTGTATATATGCGCGGCGTCGCGGTCATATAGAGGCGCTTCTGCGCACGCAGCCGCATCCCGTCATGGATTTCCTGGAAGTCCACCCTCCTTGCGCTGTTTCGGCCCGCTATCTGCGCTCCGGTCGTGCGGTGGGCCTCGTCAGCAATGGCGAACTCGAAAGCGGGCGCGCCATGATGCGCTTGCGCCTCGGTAACCCGCCCAAGCGAATGATAGGTGCAGAACACAACACGGGTCGGGCCCTCGCCAGCAAGACTGGCGGCAATCGCGGCCGGGTCAGTGGTGACAGGGCACTCCAACTCTGAGATCCGTATATCTTCCTCGCCGTACCCGCCAGCGGTGGCATCAGAGCACACGACGACGCATTTGAGGCGGCGCGTCGTCTGCCGCAGCCATTCGCGCCGGGCTTGCGAGACGAGCGAAATGCTCGGGGCCGCAAACAGGATGCGCCCGCCTTCCGCGACCAGCTTCTCGGCGATGCGCAGCGAGGTAAACGTCTTGCCCGTGCCGCAGGCCATGACGAGGCATCCGCGGTCCTTATGGGCCAGCCCTTCCACCGTGTCTTCGATTGCCTCCGCCTGCAGCGGCCAAGGCTCCTGAACGGGTCGTTCGGCGTGTTCCTCCTCGACCTCTATATCCAGATAGTCGTCGAAGTCGATGCGCCCGATTTGGGGATTGGCGCCTTCTATGGCGCGCTCGGCGTTCGGCCCCCACCGGCATGTCGCCACGATCCAGCGCAGGGTGAAAATCGCGTGCTGGGAGCCGCCCAGAAACTTGTCGATTTCTCCCTTGGGAAGGATACGGTTGTCGTCGTAGCACTTGCATTGGATGGCGATCCATCGGCCATCCGTCCGATGGGCCACGAGATCGATACCGATATCGCGACCGTCAAGGCCGGTAAGAGCCTCACGCTCGGGCCAGTCGCTCCAGCGCCAGATACCGTCGATTTCGAACGCGGCGTCCTGCAGCGCGATGCGCGTGAACAATTGCTCGAACCAGCGGCCTTTCTCCACCTCGTCGCGGCTTTCGCGCCGGATGCGGTCCAGCACCTGCCCGGCGGTCGTTTCGCCCGGGCGCAGATCGAGATCGAATTGGCCGTCCGGCATGATACGCTCCCCCTCCCGGCGCCCGAGGCCACCGGTAAAATACGGCATATGAGCATGCCAATATGGCATAGCTGCCGAATGAAGGGGACGACCATGAGCCTGCCGCTGGACGACCGGACGCGCTTCGGCCTGATGACACGCCTGCCGACGCCGGCGCTTGCCCGCAAGACGGTGGCGCTTCTGGACCGGCTGGAATTCGATTCAATCTGGGTCGGCGACCATCTGGCCTTTACCTCGCCGATCCTCGACCCGTTCGTGCAGCTTTCCTATGCGGCCGCCCTGTCTTCGCGGCTCACCGTCGGCAGCGCGGTTTACCTGCTGCCCATGCGCCATCCGGCGGGGGTGGCGAAGCAGGCCGCCTCGCTCGACCATCTCTCCGAGGGCCGCTTCGTGTTCGGCATCGGCGTCGGCGGCGAGTTCCCGCCCGAATGGGAGCTTGCCGGCGTGCCGCATAGCGAGCGCGGCGCGCGCATGACCGAGTCAATCGAGGTATTGCGGAAACTCTGGGCCGGCGCGCCGGTTGCCCATGAGGGCCGGTTCTTCCCCTTCTCAGAAGTGCATATGCAGCCGGCCGCCTTCACGCCCGGAGGGCCGCCGCTCTGGTGCGGCGGACGCCAGCCGGCGGCGCTCCGCCGCGCGGGCCGCATGGCCGACGGCTACATGTCCTATGTCATCACGCCGGAGATGTTCGCGAACGCCCTCGGCACCATCGCCGCGGCTGCCGAGGAGGCAGGGCGGGAGCTCGAGGCCTTCGGTACGTCCCACCTCCTCTTCTGCTGCATCGACGAGACCTACGAGAAGGCGCTCGACCGGGCGACGGAACTGCTCTCGAAGCGCTATGCGATGGACTTCAGAAGGCCCGCCAAGCGCTATGCGGCGCTCGGAACCCCTGCCGACATCGCCGAGAAGATCGCCGCCTTCCACAAGGCCGGCGTGCGCCACTTCAACCTCGACTTCATCGGCGACCAGCCCATGCGCATCGAGGGCCTGCATCGCTTCGCCGAGGAAGTGCGCCCGCTCATCGCGTGAGCGCGGCGGCGGCGTCCCGCGCGGCGCGCTGCCCGTCCGCCGCAGCCTCGGCGAGCGAACCGGCGCGGCGGACGGCGCCGGCGGCGAATACGCCCTCGCCCGCCAGCGCCGCCCGGGGCTCGAGGCCGATGAAGACGAATACGCCCGACACCTCCAGCCGCCGCCCGCCGGCAAGCGTCACGCCCTCGACGCCGCTCTCCCCGTCGATGGAGGCCACTTCGCTGTTCCAGTGGAAGCGGAATTTCGGGTCGGCCGCCGCCCGCGCTCCGTAGCCCGGCCTGGCCCGGAGCCGTCCGCCGCGCACGATCATCGCTATCGAACGCGCATGGCCGGCCAGATGCAGCGCCTCCTGCAAGGCCGCATCGCCGCCTCCCACCACCGCCACATCGGCATCCCGGAAGAAGCCGGCATCGCAGAAGGCGCATTGCGACACGCCGCGCCCGGTCAACGCTTCTTCTCCGGGCACATCCAGCCGGCGAAGCCGCGCCCCCGTCGCCGCCACGACGGCTCTCGCCCGGTAGCGGCCGCTGTCCGTCTCGACGATCCGCCGCCGGCCCTGCGCGCGGACGGCCTCCACATGCTCCTCGTGGAAGCGCACGCCCGCCGCCGCCAGCCGATCCTTCCAGCCATAGGCCAGCTCAGAGCCGCTGACAGCGGCCGGCCAACCGTCGAGCGCGCCCACATTGGCGACGAGGCCGCCATAGAGCCCGGACTCGAACAACGCCACTTCGAGCCCCTGCGAAACCGCCTCATCGGCCGCCGCGAGCCCTGCTACCCCGCCGCCGATCACCGCCAGGTCGAGCGGCCTCACGCCGCAATCTCCTTCACGATGCAACAGGGCGGGAAGCCCCAGGACGGGAACCACGCGCATTGCGGGATCGGGATGTCGCCGCCGGCCACGATCAGCACGATATCCTCCGGCCGCGCGACAGCGGGCACCGCGCCCTCCCCCGCCGTCCACTCCGGCCAGCGCTCGCCACCGATGAGGCGGGTGCGCAGCCAGAGCCTGTCGAAATCGGCGCGCGGCATCCGGCCCCGCCGCCAGAGCGCTTCCTTTGCATCCGCCTTCGACCAGCCCTGCCCCGCCAGTTCCTGCGCGACGAAGGGCGCCATCACCACCGCCGCCTTGCCCTCCCACGCCATGTTGAAGGCCGAGGCGGCGGAGCCCATGACGCTCGCGAGGTCATCCAGCCCGCCGGTCACATTGATCGCCGTCTCGGCGCGCATCAGCGCCAGCACATTCCCGCCGCCCAGCTCCTCATGCAGCGGCTCCCAGGGGTTGGCGGCGGCGTTCTCGGCCAGCACCAGGGTGTAGCGGCCCGGCTGGCCGAGCCCGGCGAAGGACACCGCCTCCGGCCAGCCGCCGCCGATATTGTTCATCACGAAGCGGACCGCGCGCCCGATGGCGGCATTGGCCTGCCAGCCCGGCCCCAGCATGCCGAAGCCGGCATTCGCCTCCAGCCGCTCGACGACCGGCCCGCTCAGCAGGATGAGCGGCGCCACGTTCTCGTCCGTGGTCTGCACGCCGCGCAGGTTGAAGGCGGGGTCTGCAAGCGCCTCCACGGCGGCCAGGACGACCGGGAAATGCTCCGGCGCGCAGCCCGCCATGACGGCATTGGCAGCCACGCGCTCCACCGTCGCCACGCCCTTCAGCGGGTCGAGCTCTCCGAGGCTCTCATTGCGCCCGCGCCCGCAGCCGCGCTGCATGGCGTCCACCCGGTCGAGCGTCGGCGCCGCGATGGGCAGGCCGTCCGTCCAGCCCCGCCGGTAATAGAGCGCCGACGGATCGCCGCCGCGCAGCACCTCCACCCGCTGGCGGGGGAAGCGCCCGGCCTCCGTCAGCCGGGCGGTCATGCCCTTCTCGCGCGCCCGGCGGACGAGCGTGTCGTCGATCCACGCCCCGTTCGCCCGCTGGCCCGCCGGGATCAGCAGCCAGAGCGCTTCGCCGCTCATGCCCTCGGTTCCGCACGGGCCGCCGTCTCGGCTTCCGGTTCAGGAATCACAGCACCCGCGCAATATCCGTCCGAGCAAAGTCCGTTCCAATGTGCAGCAAGGGACAATCGTGCGTCTTCGCAACTTCATAGGCAAAGCAGTCGCCGAAGTTCAGACGGGCGGGATGAATGCCTTTCCCCCATTGTGCATAGCAATCGGCGACACGCCGCGCCACCGCCGGAGAAACGTTGACAATCTCGAGATCGAGTCCATCGACAAGCTCTGCCATTTCCTCGCCGAGACCTCGCCTCTCGGCCACGACGAGCGCTTCCGCCACCGTTACGGCGGAAATCAGGAGACGGTCATTCGCCGCGAGAGCACGCGTACAGGCGGCCGCCTCCGGCTCGTCCTGCAGAATCGCCACAAGCGCGGAAGTATCGACTGCGATCAATTCGGCAAGCCGTCCTCGTCATAGAGGAAGTCCTGACTGCGGGCCGCATCGGAGTCTGCGGCCCGTTCGCCTGCTTCGCCGAGTTCGTAAAACGTGCGTACCGGTTCGCCGCGAGCTTCGGCAAGTTCAGCCATCCGCTTGCGGGCAGCAGCCTGCACCGCGGCAATCACGGCGCGCCGCTTGTCTGCATCGGGCCGCCGCCGCACGGGAGCCAGCTTGACGGTTTCCTGACCGTGACGGGTCAGCACAACCTCTTCGCCCGCCTCCGCGCGTCGGACGAGCTCGGTCAATTGCCCCTTAGCCTCGGTAACGGAAACCCGCATCGGCCTGCTTCCCAGAACGCACACCGGCTCAGCCGGACTGTGGTCCATACCATAGTCCGTTTCAGGGACACGAGCAATCCTTTAACCGGCAGCCGCCAGCCGGGCTTCCCAGTCCGCCGGCAGCTCGATCTCGCGGGTTACCGGGAAGCCGAGAATGCCGTTATGCGCGAACACATAGGCGTTGGTGCGCAGCGGGTCGCCGGCGACCGCGATCCCGAAATCCTCCGGCTCGCAGACGATGGGCACCATGCGGTCCGGGTCGTCGGACTCGGCGAAGACCTCCGGCGCCTTGCCGAGCGCCACCAGCTCCGTCAGCGAACGGTGGCCCGGCACCAGGTTGGTCCAGCCCGAGATATAGCGCTCGAACTTCCGGGCCGGCATCCGCGCATGCTCGTAGAGCCACTCGCGCATGTCGTCCTTGGAAAGCCCCGAACCGGCGATGGTCTCGGCCAGGATCGGCGAGAGCACCAGCAGCGGCCGGTAGGTGCCGGTCGCCATGCCGACGGTGAAGACCAGTTCCCAGCCGGATTGCTTCACCAGCGCGTCCGCCAGGTAGGGCAGCATTTCCTCCGCCCGGCGGCCGAACACGGAGGTGACGACATCGCCGCCGGTATAGCGGGAGATCGTGACGGCGTTGGCGCCTTCCGGCAGGCCCATATCGCTCGCCGTGTTCGGCCAGCCGATCCGCTTCAGCACATCCTCGTTCTCGGCGAGCGCCACCCGCCAGGTGTTGCCGAAAGTGCCCTTGTCGGTCTGGTGCGGGATAAAGCCCGCGACATTGCGCAGATAGAGCCGCCAGAAGCGCCCGACCGAGGTGTTGGCCTGGAACCCGTCCCTGAGCGCGCCCTGCTCGTAGTTGAAGTCGAGCGCCTTCGCGATCGGGCCGTTGACGGTAATCAGCGTCTCCGCGCCCGGCGTGTTGCCGGAATGCTCGACGCCGTATTCGGGGTCCGCCATCGCTTCGGCGAGCGCCACCAGCACCGGCATGTATTCCGGCCGGCAGCCGGCCATGACGCCGTTCGCCGCGACATTCCAGACCGTCGCCGCGCGGTTGTCGGGCGGAAGCTTGCCGAGCACGGTGTCCGCAGGACGGTCGCAGAACGCAAGGAAGCGCTCGATCTTCTCCACCGAGGGTGGCACCACCGGCAGCCCGTCGGACCAGCGGTTCTCGTAGAAGAGGCGGTTCACCTCCTCGAAACTGCCCTCGAAGACGATGTCGCGCGCCTCGGGCTCGACGGTCTCAACCGCCTCTTCCGGCGCCTCGGTCAGGTTCGCGATCACCGCGTCCAGCGTCTCGCCCAGCACATTGGAGCGGAGCTCGTTGTCCGTCTGCGTATCGACATGGCCTGCCACCGGCGCGAGCGGCAGGTTCGGCATGCCGAGCCCGACAGCCGTGGTGCCCGCCTGCCCGACGAAACCCTCGCAGACCAGAGATGACGACGGCACGCCCGCCGTTTCGGCCACTGCGCTCACCCGCAACACGGCGGGCGTGCAGGAGCCTCAGCAGCCCATCCCGGAGATGACGGCGTCGGCCTTCAACTCCTTCAGCCGGTCCGGCAGCGAGGCGATGATCTCGCGCTCCTCGTCGCCATGCGTGGAGCCGAAGACGTCGTAGCCGATGAAATCGACGCCCGGATAGCGTTCCGCCAGCCCGTCGGCCAGCATCGGGAAGATCTCGTCGCCCCGGAACAGATAGTCCCAGAGGAAAGCGACGCGCTTGCCCTCCAGGCTGTCCAGGCGCGGCGCCAGCGCCTGCAGTTCCTGCGCCTTCTCGCCCCGGGGCCAGACGACCGCATAATCGGCCATGGGTTCGTTCTCCCGCTTGAATTCCTGCTGACACGAGGCTGCGACCGGGAACCGCCCCCGTCAAGGGGCGCAGACCGGCTCCTACGCGAAGGGCAGAAGCACAATCGAACCCGTGGTGCGCCGCTCTTCGAGCGCGCGGTGGACCTCGGCCGCCTCGCGCAGCGGATGGCGGTGGCGGACGGTGGCCGGCACCGCCCCGGACGCCATGACATCGAACAACTCCTCCGCCGACGCCACAAGGTCCTCGCGCTTCTCCATATAGTGCATGATCGCCGGGCGGGTGACGAACAGCGAGCCGCGCGCGCCCAGCTCCACCACATCGACAGGGTCCGGCGCACCAGAGGCATGGCCGTAGCTCGCGAGGATGCCGAGCGGGCGCAGGCAGTCGAGCGAGCGGGTGAAGGTGTCCCTGCCGATGCTTTCATAGACCACCGGGCACCCCTTGCCGTCCGTCACCTCCATCACCAGCGGCACGAAGTCCTCGCGCGAATAGATGGCGACATGGTCGGCGCCGTGGGCTTTGGCGAGTTCCGCCTTCTCGTCGGTCGAGACCGTGCCGATCACGGTTGCGCCCAGATGCTTTGCCCACCGGCAGAGGATCAGCCCCATGCCGCCGGCCGCTGCATGGACCAGCACCGGATCGCCCGGCTGCACCCGGTAGGTCCGGCGCAGCAGATACTGGGCGGTGAGGCCCTTGAGCGTCATGCCGGCGGCGTCCTCGTCGGAGATGCCGTCGGGCAGCTTCACCAGCCGCCGCGCCGGCATCACGCGGCGCTGCGCATAGGCGCCGTGCGGCGGGCTGGCGTATGAGACCCGGTCGCCGACCGCGCATTCGGTGACGCCCTCGCCGACCGCCTCGACGGTGCCCGCGCCCTCGATGCCCAGCACGAAGGGCAGCGCCGGCGCCGGCCAGGGATGCGGCATGCCGCGCCGGTTGTAGGTGTCGATATAGTTCACGCCTATGGCGCCGTGCCGGATCAGCGCCTCGCCCGGGCCCGGCTCGCCCGCCGGCCAGTCCTCCCAGCGGAAAACGTCGGGTGTGCCCTTTTCGTGGATGACGGCGGCCTTGTTGCTCATGGTTTCCCCGGTTGTTTGTCCCGCGCCTCGGTCAGGCCCGCGCCTCGATGGCCTCCATGTCCTCGTCGGAGAGGCCGAAATGGTGGCCGATCTCGTGGACCAGCACATGGCGCACGATATGTTTCAGATCCTCGCCCGTCTCGCACCAGTAGTCGAGGATCGGGCGGCGGTAGAGGAACACATAGTCCACATCCTCCGCACCCGCCGACACGCTCTTCTGGTCCAGCGAAACGCCGCGATAGAGGCCCAGCAGGTCGAACGGGCTCTCCAGCTCCATCTCGCGTTCGGTCTCCTCGTCCGGGAACTCGTCCACCCGGAAGACGATGTCGGCCGTCAGCCGCCGGAACGATGCGGGCAGTTCTGCATAGGCGGCCTCGGCCCAGGCGGCCAGCTCGTCGAGGCTCGGCGGATGGACAGGCGCGGTTCTCTCAGGCATCGTCGGACGGCAGAGGGTACACGGTTTCGGAGGCGCGGATCATGGCCGAAAAGCTCACCGGTAGCGAGCGCCGCGAAGCGCTGGCGGCATTGGAAGGCTGGAGCGAGGTCGAGGGCCGGGACGCTATCCAGCGCAGCTTCCAGTTCGAGGACTTCACCGCCGCCTTCGCCTTCATGGCCCGCTCAGCCCTCGCTGCCGAACGCATGGACCACCACCCCGAATGGTTCAACGTCTATAACCGCGTCGATGTCACTCTCGCTACCCACAGCGCCGGCGGTGTGACGGAGCTGGATGTGCGGCTGGCGGCGTTTATGAACAAGGCGGCTGCCGGGGCGGGGTAATCCCGCCGCTCCGAAGTCGAGAAGGCGGCTCCGGCAGATGCCGCCCTTGGGCTCCCTCCGGTTACAACGCTTTCCTCCATGCCAGGCGCGCGGAGGTAAGCAGCCATCCGATCGTCGCCGCCGAACTCGGCAAATCGGCGATAGACCGCTCTGCTCCTGACAGCTACGCTCTGCCGGGAGGAAGAGGGTGCATCCGCCGATGCCTCCCTTCCCGGGATTGAGGAGGATACCGCATGAAGAAGACCGAGCAGCACCTGCCTGCCCAGACGCCCGCCGGCGTGACGCGCCGCGATTTCATGAAAAAGACCACCGCCGTCGGCGCTGTCGTTGCTGCGGGGTCGTTTCTCGGCGGCAAGCCGCCGGCCTATGCGCAGAGCCGCAAGCTGCACTATCTGCAATGGAGCAGCTTCATCCCCGACGCCGACACGGAGATCAGGCGCCAGGCCGAGGAGTTCACCAAGGCCACGGGCGTCGAAGTCACCGTGGAGATGATCAACCAGAACGATATGACGCCGCGCATCACGGCCGCCATCGAAAGCGGCAAGGGCGCGGATGTCATGCTGCTCATCAACAACCAGCCGCATCTCTTTGCCAACGGCCTTACCGACCATGGCGACCTGATGGGCGAGCTGGCTGGCGGCGACCTTTACGACTGGGCCAATGGCGCGGTCGTGGTGGACGGCGTCGCCCGCGCCGTGCCGCTGTTCAACATCGGCAACGCCATCGTCTATCGCAAGGATGTGTTCGACGAGCTCGGCCTCGCCGCACCCAATACCTGGGACGAGTATCTTACCGTCGGCAAGGCGCTGAAGAACGCCAACCTGCCGGTCGGGCAGACCCTGGGCCACACCTTCGGCGACGCCCCGTCTTTCGCCTATCCGCTGCTATGGAGTTTCGGCGGCATGGAGGTGGACGAGGCCGGCAAGGTCGTCGTCGACTCGCCGGAGACGCATCAGGCGCTGGCCTTCTGCAAGGAGTTCTGGGACGCGGCCTGCGATCCGGGCGGACTTGCCTGGGACGACACCAGCAACAACCGCGCCTTCCTCGGCCAGACCATCGGCGCGACGTTGAACGGCGCCAGCATCTATTTCGTCGCGCGGCGCAAGTTCCCCGACCTGGCGGACAAGCTGGCCCATGTCAACAATCCGGAAGGCCCGGGCGGGCGTTACCATGTCATCGGTCCGCGCAGTCCCGCGATCATGAACTACTCCCCGGAGAAGGAGGCGGCGGCGGACTTCATCCGCTTCATGTTCCAGGAGGACAATTTCAGCCAGTTCATTTCGGTGAACAGCGGCTATGTGCAGGGCCTGACGCCGAACTGGGAGAGCCACCCGGTGTGGAGCTCCGACCCGGCGCTCGGGATCTTCAGCACCAACGCCAAATTCGGGCGCAGCTACGGCCATGCCGGCCCGTGGAACCGCGCCTCCGGCGAAGCGGCGGAAAAATACATCGTCGTGGACATGTTCGCCCGCGCCGTCCAGGGCGAGGACCCCAAGGCGATCGCCGCCTGGGGGCAGAAGGAACTGGAGAATGTCTACGGCTAGAGCGCCCGAGGCATGATCGGCCTGCGGCGGCCCCGGCCGTCGCAGGCTTTTCTTCTTGCGCCCGAACCCGTCCGCTTCCGCAACGGCCTGCCATAACGCGATGCAATCCCCGCCATCGGCGCCGGCGCCCTCTCTTCGGGCAAGGATCGCCAACAGTCTGGAAGACCAACGGGTGCTCGGCTATGTGCTGATGACGCCGGCCCTGTTGCTGATTCTGGTTTTCATCGCCTATCCCTTCGTGCTGGGCGTATGGATGTCGCTTACCGACAAGATCGTCGGCACCTCGGGGTCTTTCATCGGGCTGGGCAATTACGACAAGCTGTTCGCCAGCGACATCTTCCTTACCGCCGCCTGGAACACCGTGTTCTTCACCACGGTCGCCACCGTCTTCAAGGCCGTCCTGGGCATGTGGCTGGCAGTGCTGCTGAACCGCAGGTTCCGCTTTGCGAATATCACCCGGGCCACCGTCCTGCTGCCCTTCATCGTGCCCACCGTGCTGAGCACGCTGGCATGGCTGTGGATGTTCGACGCCACCTTCAGCGTGTTCAACTGGACCCTGCGTTGGCTGTGGCAGATGGATATCAGTATTTTCGGGCTGGTCCTGAAAGAGAATTGGGGTTTTTTCCGCGGTCCGCTGTGGCTGGGCGACCCCGGCATGGCCATGACTTCGGTGATTCTGGTCAATGTCTGGCGCGGCTTGCCGTTTTTCGCCATCTCCTTCCTCGCCGCCCTGCAGACCATTCCGCCGGACCTCTACGACGCAGCCGATATCGACGGGGCTACCGGCTGGAAAAAGTTCTGGCATGTGACATTGCCGCTCATCAAGCCGGTGGCGATTGTGGTGATCGTCTTTTCCATTGTGGTCACCTTCGCCGATTTCCAGCTGGTCTATATCCTGACCCGCGGCGGTCCCAACAATGAGACCCATCTGCTTGCCACGCTTGCTTACCAACTGGGTATGGGATCGGGAAATATCGGGCAGGGCGCGGCCGTGGCGCTGTTCATGCTGCCCCTGTTGGCGGTCGTTATTGTGTTCCAGCTCTGGTATTTGCGCCGCGAGGGAGTGCGATAGCCATGAATGCGATGGTGGGCGAGACCTATCTCCGGCGGCTGGTAGTCTTTTACATTCCGCTGTTCCTGTTCGTGTTCGTGATGCTGTTTCCGTTTTTCTGGATGCTCATCACGTCCCTCAAACCCGATGCCGAATTGTATAATCCGCGCCTCTCGCCGTTCATCGTCCGCGAACCTACGCTGGAGCACTGGGAAAACCTCTTCGGCACCACGCTGTTCGTCGAGTGGGCCATCAATACGCTCTGGGTGGCGATCGCCTCGACCGCCGTGTCGCTGTTCGCTGGGGTGCTTGCCGGTTACGCCATGTCGCGCCTGGTGTTCAGGGGCTCGACGATGTTCGGCATCATGATCTTCATCACTTATCTGGTGCCGCCGACGCTGTTGTTCATCCCGCTCACCGGCGTCGTGACCTGGATGGGGCTGCAGGACACCACCTGGTCGCTGATCTTCACCTATCCGACCTTCCTGGTGCCCTTCTGCACCTGGTTGCTGATGGGCTATTTCCAGACCATTCCCAAGGAATTGGAGGAATGCGCGCGCATCGACGGCGCCACGCGCCTGCAGGCGATGTTCAAGATCGTTATTCCGTTGGCGATACCCGGCATCCTGTCGGCCGGCATTTTCGCCTTCACGCTCTCCTGGAACGAATTTCTGTATGCGTTGGTCTTCATTCACTCGCCGGAGACCAAGACCATTCCGGTCGGCGTAACCAGCGAGTTGATAAAGGGCGATGTGTTCTTCTGGGGCTCCCTGATGGCCGGCGCGCTGCTCGGTTCGGTGCCGGTTGCAATCGTGTATTCGTTCTTTGTCGAGCACTACGTGTCCGGTATGACCGGCGCCGTGAAGGGGTAAACGCAAATGGCCCAAATCGTCCTGAAGAACCTGCGCAAGACCTATGACGATACCGAGGCCGTGCGGGGCATCGACCTGAATATCGAACATAACGAATTCGTCGTTCTTGTCGGCCCTTCCGGCTGCGGCAAGACCACCACATTGCGCATGATCGCCGGCCTGGAGGAAATCACGGGCGGAGAGATATTTATCGGGGACCGGCTGATTAACAATGTGCCGCCCAAGGACCGCGATATTGCCATGGTCTTCCAGAATTACGCCTTGTATCCGCATATGACGGTCGAACAGAATATGTCCTTCGGTCTCCGGTTGCGGAAATTTCCACAGGAGGAAATCAGCCGGCGCGTAACCCATGGCGCCGGCATCCTCAATATCGGCGAGCTTCTGGCGCGGCGTCCAAAACAATTATCCGGCGGGCAGCGCCAGCGCGTCGCCATGGGCCGGGCCATCGTGCGCAATCCGGAGGCGTTCCTGTTCGACGAGCCGCTGTCCAACCTGGACGCCAAGCTCAGGGTGCAGATGCGCACCGAAATCAAGAAGATCCACCGCCGGGTGCAGACGACCGTGGTCTATGTGACGCACGACCAGGTCGAGGCCATGACCCTGGCGGACCGGATCGTGGTGATGAACCACGGCATCATCGAGCAGGTGGGGACGCCGCAGGAAATGTACGAGACGCCGAAAACCCGCTTCGTCGCTGGTTTCATCGGCTCGCCGGCGATGAATTTCGTGCCTTGCCGGGTCGTGCAGAGGGGCGCGGCGCTCGGCGTCCGGCTGTCGGAGGACATCACGCTGGACCTGCCCGCCGAACAGTCGAAGCGCTACCGCGACTATCTCGACAAGGACATGGTGTTCGGCATCCGTCCGGAGCATTTGACCGAGCGGCGCCAGCATACGAACGAGCAGCAACTGGATTTCGGCTGCACCGTCGATGTGCTGGAGCCCATGGGCATCGACACCATGGTGTTCGTGGAGATAGGCGGCGTCGAGGTCACGGCCCGCGCCGCACCCAAATCCGTCAGCAATCCCGGCGAAACCATGATGTTCACCATAGACATGAACAACATGCACCTGATCGACCCCAAGTCCGACAGGGTGATTTAGGCGGCAAATTCGGTTCTGGCCGCTCGGTGAAGCCGAACATACAGCAGGTAAAATCCACAAATGCTGCGATATATGGAATAGACTTTCGGCCGGTATCGTCCATATCTACAAGCAAGCACTACCGCTGAAGCCCTCCTTGCTCTACCCACGCAGTCATCTTCTGCAAGAGTTCTGCGGTCGGATAGTCTTGGATGTCTTCTTCGGAAAACCCGTCTTCAAGCTGTTTTTCGTAATGCCATTGCTGAAAGTCCTCATATTCCGCCAAAATCCGCGCAGGTCCAACTTTCTCAAAGCCAAGCGAACCAACAAGCCAATTTCTGACTTTTCTGACTGCCACTTCATGATTTCCGTCATGAACTTCGATATCGCTACCAGACAAATCTGAAATTGCCGCTTGATAACGATAACGTTTTTCTTCCAAGATCAGAATTTGTTTCCGACGAAGTGGAGATTTTCCTATACGCCGACAGCAATAATCAATTCCGAGTTCGAAGGGCATGTTGAGCCTGTAATACTCACCTGCCTCGCGGGCCTGGCTTCTGCTAAGATCGTGTATGGAGTACCGTGACGACACGATCAAATGGAAAATTCGATCTATTCTTGCCTCGCCCGCATCACTCTTCTCACTCGCTATACGCGGCCACAATCCAAATCGAATAAGGCAGAATAAAATCGCTTGTAAAATATGTTTATATTCTTCGTCAAATGGGCAATTAACAAAAACACTTCGATCAAAATCGAGATCGGCCAAAATAGAAATTAACCCTCCGGAGGAAACGGATCGTTGCCGTAAGAGTCGCGTTGCCGAATTCGTCCATCTCTGCCGTGAATATATAGTTCTGTTCTCTGATTGCGCGCAATTTCTCTTGCTGCATCGATAGCTTCTCTCTGGGTATCGAAACTCCGCGTCACACGATCTGCGCCCGTTCTGCGCACAGCCCAGCGACCATCCCGGGGGACTACATGCTGACCTCTGTCAGGCATTTTCGACTTCTCCAAACCGCTACTATCCTTCGTTTAGCATGATCGTCCCGGTGAATCAAGTGAGGGCAGCCGCCGATTTTGACACCATCAGCCTTCATGCAGGCGAATTTCGTGCATCTTCTCTTCAGCCTACGAACACCGGACGCGGTGAGATCACAAGTTCCGATATGGGAGCATGATGCGTGCTCTTCATCCGCATCTGGACTGCGTGGAAGCGGTGCTTGCGGATCAAGACTTCGATTTCCGGCGTCCGGTCATAGGTCATCAGGAAGTCGGATTTTCCGTCCGCAAGCCGTTCGAACAGGCGGGCATGGTCGATGTCGTTGTGCGCATACAACCGCTTGCCGGCCCGTTTGCCTCCGACCGTGTAGGGCGGATCCACGAACAGCACGGCCTCTTCCAGCACGGTTTTCGGTTGCTCCATGCCGTCGCTGCGCCGGATTTGGATACGGTCCGCACAGGCGGCGATGTCGGCCAGCCTCCTGACAAGCGTCTCCGGATACCAGCGCGAGGCCAGCCCCTTGCCGTTCTCTCCAGCGCGGATGAGCGATGCCCCCGGCGCGAGGATGCCGCCGCGGCGGGTGCGGTTGAGGACGAGGGTGCGGAAGCCGTGCTCCAGCACGTTTGCCGGCGCCTGCCGCGACAGGGCGTCGACCGCCTCCCGCGTCGGCTCGAAATCCTGCACCATCTCGCAAAGCTCCGGCCCGTGGCGGAGCGCGGCGTGCCAGAAGGCGGCGACATCGCGGTCCAGCTCCACCATCAGGCAACGGTCCGCCAGCCCTTCCATCACCGCCGTCAGCGAGACGATGCCGCCGCCGGCGAAGGGCTCAACGAGCAGCTTCGGCCGGGGTTCGATACCCTTCAGCCAGTGGCGGATATGCGGGATGAGCCATGTCTTGCCGCCCGGATAGCGCAGCGGACTGCGCTGCGGCACGGACGCCACATTGACCGCCGGGATGGGCGAAACCGGAATCGGGTCCGCAGGCGCCGGACTCCGGCTCAGAGCGGCCAAGGGTCCGCCCTCATCGGCGTCTGGACAGCTCTTTCCCTCGCTCATGGCGTCCGGTTAGCATGAACGGGAGAAGGGCGGCGAGCGGAATCGGGAGGCCACCATCCCCCTGGGGGCCTGCCGCGCCTTTCTAGAAGAAGACGTAGGAGCGAACCACGACGTTCTTGCGGCAGGGCGCATCCACGGGAACCGTCGGGTCCTGGCAGGCCGTGTGGAACGACCAGCGCGATACGGAGCCGTCCGTGACCGAATCGTAGCATTTCAGCATCGAAACCTCGTTCGGTTTCTGCCGCGGGAACCAGTACCACTCATGGTCCGGCCGGTAGGTGAAGCGGGTCGTCTCCCCGACACGGTCGTCATAGATGCGGTAGTTGTTGATATAGGGCTGGTCGGCGAAGGACGGCCAGGCGCAGAGCACGAAGGGGAACTGCTCCACCGTCTCCATCGGCTTGGCGAGGTTGATCGACATGAACCGCCGCGACATCTTCGCGTCGGCCTCCGCCTCGGTGTAG
>JAJECF010000092.1 GCA_022822125.1 Alphaproteobacteria bacterium | reverse complement strand
ACCGGGATCTCCCGCCGGGCGCCGTCCTCGCCGTAGCGCACGATGGCGATGTCGCCGGCATCGGTCCGGATTTCTCCGGCATCGGTATAGCGGTAGCTCAGGTCGAGGTGGGTACGGCCGCCGACCGCGATCGCGATCCCGGCGGTCAGCATCCAGGTGAAGTTCCGCCCGCTTCCGCCCGGAAGGGCGGTGAAGGGGACCTCGCCGCCCGGACCCCGGCGCAGGGAGCCCTGCGGATCGTCCGGTTCGGGGAAGCGCTGGACGTAGCCGCCGAGACGGTAGTCGGTGATCCCGAGCCCGGCGCCCAGAAAGGGCTGCGCCCGGCGGCCCGTGGCGATCTCCCATCCCGGGAAATCGTGGAACCCGACGAGGAGGAACTGCCTTGTGTCCAGGGTCGCCTCCGACGGCTGACGCTCGCCCGAGGCCCGGTAGTTCGTGTTTCCCCGCCAGTCGAGGCGACGCGCCATGCCGAATTCCAGCTGGACGCGCAGCCGGTACGGCAGGCGGACGCCCGCCGCCAGATGAACCTGCAGGCCGTCGTCGAGGGCGCCGGCGTCGAAGCGTTGCCGGCTTCCATAGAGCGCGGCATGGCCGGTGTCCGCGCCATCGACGAACCGGGTGGCCTGCGGGCGGACCAGGGCCACGCCCGCGCTCAGGTAGGGGGCGATCGAGGCGGCGTTCGCCCCCGCCACGGGGAGAGCGGTCCCGGCTCCGCGGGGGTCTTCGCCAGCGGCGGCGGACCGCCCGTGGACCGCCAGGAGCCACGCCGCCGCGACAAGCGGCAGGAGCGCCGTCCGGAATCGCGTGCTGCCCATCCTGCCTCACGCTCCTTGTCCGTTGCCGGGTGTGCCATGCAGACCGGGCGACCTGAGGGACCGACACCCTATCGTGCCGCCGGGCGCGCGATCAACGAACCGCTCGGGGCGGACATCGTCCCATTTCAGGGACAGGATCCCGTCCGACCGGCAGCCGGTCAGCATCGGCAGGCGCACCGCCGCGATATCCTCAGGCGCGACATCCCTGACCGGCTTCCTCCCCAGGGCAGGCAGGACGCGGTTGCGCAGCGCCTTCCGGTAATTCTTCGCGGTGTCCGGCTTGCACCGGACCTCGACATGGTTCCTGAGGAAGCGCTCCGCGAGATCGGCGACGGTGGCGTCGGGCGCCGGCCGCGGATTAAATCCGCGGCTACGGCCGAAATGACGGTGGGAGAAAAGCTGGAGCGCGCGCCTACTCCGCCGGCTTCTCGAATTCGCGGGCGCAGTCGCGGGTGATGCGGCGCATGGCGGTGTGGACCGGCTTGTCGAGGGCGAGGCGCAGTTTGCGGGCGGCCTCCATGTCGCCGGCGGCGACCAGCGCAAAGGTCTTCGTCACCTTCGGCTTGTCGCCGTCCGGGATTTCGGCTTCCCCGGCGACGGCGTCGGCGACGCAGGCGCAGATCGGCGTGCGGTTCTTCACCAGCGCTTCGGGCGTTTCCCGGCCACGCTCCTGCCGCTTGGCAAGGCTGTCGGCGCAGGCGGCGGCGAGTTCCTTCTTCGCGCCGTCGGAAAAGGCCGTCAGCGCCAGAAAGCAGACCGGAAGGACAGCGAGGAGTCGGAGCATGGCGGAATTCCGGGGCTGGGCTTCGGACGCGTCCGCGCCGGGCACGGGGATTTCGGCGTCCGCAGGAGGCGTCGATATCGTGGGCGCATGCCGTACCCGCGCGCGTGTACATGCGCGCGGCTGGCCTTGGCGGGAGAAAGACCCTAATATGCCCGGCGGAACGACGCCAGCGCAGACATGTCTGCGAACATATCCCGAATTCTCCCCGAATAAACCGAAGCTGCGGTCATGGAACGGTCATTTGCGAAGGAAGTGCAGTCGCTGAAGAAGGGCGACGGCGAGATTTTCGAAGGCGAGGGCATCCTTGCGGTCACCAAGGCGGCGCTGCAATCCGGCGTTTCCTATGTCGGCGGCTACCAGGGCTCGCCGGTCTCCCATCTGGTCGACGTGCTGAACGACGCCAAGGACATTATGGACGAATACGGCGTCCATCTGGAGATCTGCGCCAACGAGGCGGGCGCGGCCGCCATGCTCGGCGCGTCGATCCAGTATCCGATCCGCGGCCTCGTCACCTGGAAATCGACGGTCGGCACGAATGTCGCTTCGGATGCGCTCTCCAACCTCGGCTCGGTCGGCGTGACCGGCGGCGCTGTGGTCATCCTGGGCGAGGATTACGGCGAAGGCGCCTCGATCATCCAGGAGCGCAGCCACGCCTATGCGCTCAAATCGACTCTGTGGCTGTTCGATCCGCGGCCCAACCTGACCTCGATCGTCGACCTGACCGAGAAGGCCTTCGAGCTTTCGGAAGCCTCCAACCAGCCGGTCATGGTCCAGCTGCGCATCCTGGCCTGCCACGTCCAGGGCCGCTTCGAGGCCAAGGACAACAGGCACGGGCAATTCACCGGCAACCGCAAGCTGGAGAAGCCGAATTTCGACCTGATGAAGATTGCGCTGCCGCCGGGCACCTACGCCCAGGAAAAGCACAAGTGGGAAGAGCGCGTGCCGGCCGCCATCGACTTCATCCGCCGGGAAAAGCTGAACGAGACCTTCGACGGCGAATTGCAGGACCTCGGCATCATCTGCCAGGGCGGCCTGTACAACACGGTGCAACGCGCCCTGAACCATCTCGGCCTCGCCGACATCTACGGCAACTCCCGGGTGCCGATCTATTGCCTGAACGTCACCTACCCGCTGGTGCCTGACGAGATTTCCGCCTTCTGCGCCGGCAAGAAGCATGTCCTGGTCGTGGAGGAGGGCCACCCGGCCTATATCGAGGACGACGTCAACGTCATCCTGCGCAAGGCCGACGTCCAGACCAAGGTGCACGGCAAGGGCCCGCTGCCGATGGCCGGCCAGTACACCTCGGACGTGGTGCAGAACGGCGTCTCCCAATGGATCGACGACATCGGCCTGCCGGACACCAACAAGGGGAGCGCCGGCGCGCGGATCGAGTACATCGTCGGCCTCAAGACCAAGGCCACGAAATATCTCGGCAACCCGATCCCGCCGCGGCCGCCGACCTTCTGCACCGGCTGCCCGGAGCGGCCGGTATTCAGCGCCATCAAGCTGATGGAGAAGGATCTCGGCAAGACGCATATCAGCTGCGATATCGGCTGCCACACCTTCTCGGCCCTACCGCCCTTCAATATCGGCCAGACCGTGCTCGGCTACGGCCTCGGCCTCGCCAGTTCGACCGGCGTGGCGCCGAATTTCGACAAGCGGGTCATCTCGATCATGGGCGACGGCGGCTTCTGGCATAACGGCCTGAGCACCGGCGTCGCCAGTTCCGTCTTCAACAAGAACGATTCGATCCTGATCGTGATGAAGAACGGCTACACCTCGGCCACCGGCTGGCAGTGGGTGCCGTCGACGCCCAAGGAGGGCAATTTCGAACAGTCCCACATGTCGATCGAGGAGACGGTGCGCGCCCTCGGCGTGAAGTGGCAGCGCAAGGTGCGGACCTACAACGTCTCCAAGATGGTCAAGACCCTGAAAGAGGCGATGACCACGACCCAGAAGGGCCTCAAGGTCATCATCGCGGAAAGCGAGTGCATGCTCGCCAAGCAGCGCCGGGTGAAGGCCGAGCGGACGAAGCTGATCCGCGAGGGCAAGCGCGCCGTGCGCCCGCGCTTCGGCATCGACGACGATGTCTGCACCGGCGACCACAGCTGCATCCGCCTGTCGGGCTGCCCGTCGCTCACTATCAAGGCGAACCCGGACCCGCTGCGCACCGATCCGATCGCTCATGTCAACACCGGCTGCGTCGGCTGCGGCCTGTGCGGCGAGGTCGCCCACGCGGCGATCCTGTGCCCGTCCTTCTACAAGGCCGAGATCGTCTACAACGCCGGCGCGTTCGAACGCTGGCTCGCCGGCGTGCGCCAGCGCTTCATCGGCATGTTCTACAGCCCGGAGGAACTGCGCCTCGCCCCGCGCCGGGAAGGCGCGATGGAGCAGGAAGACGCGGCGAAGGCGGCCTGACCATGGCCAAGACGAGCAAGAAGGCGCCTGCGGCGAAGGCCGCGGCGAAGTCCGTGTCCAAGGCCGGACCCAAAGCGGCGCCGAAACGCAAGACCGCCCGGCGCAAGCCTGCCGAGGAACGGCCGGTCACCATCGTCATCGCGGCGATGGGCGGCGAGGGCGGCGGCGTGCTGACCGCCTGGCTGGTCAACGCCGCGCGCGCCTCCGGCCTGCCGGTCCAGGCGACCTCGATCCCCGGCGTGGCCCAGCGCACGGGCGCAACGACCTACTATGTCGAGATCGTGCCGAAGCCCTATGCCGAGACCGGCGACATCGAACCGGTGCTCGACCTCTATCCCGGCCCCGGCGACATCGACATGATGATCGCGACCGAGCTGATGGAAGTCGGCCGGGCGATGGAAAAGGGCTTCATCAGCCCGGAGAAGACCACGCTGATCGGCTCGACCCACCGGGTCTATACGCTCGCCGAGAAGATGGCGATGGGCGACGGCCGCTACGACGGCGACAAGATCCTCGACGCCGCGAAGCAGATGTCGAAACAGCATATCCTGTTCGATATCGAACGCGCCGCCCAGGACGCCGGCACCATCGTCAATTCCGTCCTGCTCGGCGCCATGGCCGGCTCCGGCGTCCTGCCCATCGAGCCCGAGACCTTCAAGGACGGCATCCGCGAATCGGGCAAGGCGGTCGAGTCCAACCTCGCCGGTTTCGATGTCGGTTTCGCCTACGCCAAAGGCGATGTCGTCGAATTGCAGACCGGTCTGGCGCCGCCGAAGGCGCCGGCGCCGCGGCCGGGCGACGCCGCCGGCGAACTGAAGGCGCGGATCGAGCGGGACTATCCGTCGGAAACCCATGCCGTCGTATTGGAAGCCTGCGGCCGCTGCCTCGACTATCAGGACGCCGCCTATGCCCGGCTCTATCTCGACCGGCTCGATACGGTCCGGGCGATCGACGAGGGCCGCGGCGACGGCGATTTCAAGATCACCGCCGAGGCGGCGCGCCATCTCGGCCTGCGCATGACCTTCGAGGACATCATGCGGGTCGCCCAGCTCAAGACCCGCCGTTCGCGCTTCGAGCGGATGCGCAACGACGTGCAGGCGCAGGACGGCCAGCTCGTCCGGACGACCGAGCATTTCAAGCCGGGGCCCTACGAGTTCGCCTCCGTGCTGCCGAAGGGGCTGGGCCGCCGGGTCGTCGACTGGGCCGACCGCAACCCGGCCAGGGCGCGCAAATGGCATTTCGGCCTGCATATCCGCACCGACACCGTCTGGGGCTTCGCCCGGGTGCGCACGCTCGCCGGGATGCGCCGCTTCCGCCGCCGCGGCTACCGCTATGCCGAGGAGCAGGACCTGATCGAGGGCTGGCTCGACCTGGTCCGCAGGGCAGCGGAAATCGGCAAGCCGATGGCGCTGGAGACCGTCGAATGCGCCCGGCTGATCAAGGGCTATTCGGAGACCCACAAGCGCGGCGTCGGCAACTACCGCCGGATCGTCGGCGAAGTTATCGAACCCGCCCTGGCGCAAGGCGCCGACCGGGCCGGCGACATCGCCCAGGCCCGCGCCGCCGCGCTCGCCGACCCGGAGGGCGAAAGCCTGAGCGAAGCCATCGCCGCCATGACGGCAGCGCGCGACGGGGCCGCGGTGGCGGCGGAGTAGGAATTCGCCTTTCCCCGGCCTGTTGCCGAATCCCGTATCGAGCCTGCCATCGGCAGCCGTCGCGTATTCTGCCGAACCTCGCCCCGTCATATCGACCGGAGCAGCCCGGGGGCTGCGGATCGGAGATATCATTCCCGCGTGATGCGTGGGTACTGGGCGCATGAGCGGAGAAATTTTTCCGCTTCGCGGCTGCTTCGGTCGAAATGACGACAGTGCAATGCCCTGCAGGCCGCCCTTTTTGAATCAATGGGGAGGCGCTCCGGTAGAAGTCAGATCACCTCCCTGACACAAGATATGATTCGTATATGTACAAAAAGATGCTATACTATATACGAGACATTATATCGCATACATCAACGTTGATCGAATGAAATCTGAATTATATGATCCTCAAATCGAGACGGAGAATCACCATGCCTAACGAAAAATCTCGCGCCAACCTATTGGAATTCTTGGACTATTTAGCTGACAAAGGGCTTATGGCCAAGAGCACTGCAAGTGCGCGGCGCGCTGCGGCAAGCAAAGTTTTAGGAATTCTTTCTGAAGAAGAGGCTAGCGATGTCACGCTTCTCGACTTGGACGAGGTAATGTCGCGCTTCCAAAATCTTGAAGGAAAAGGTTACACACCGGGAAGTTTGGCGACCTACCGCGGTCGGATTAAGTCGGCGGTAGATGATTTTGACAGGTATGTGAACAACCCACTCGGGTTCAAACCGAATGTCCGGAGTCGAGAAAGGCGTAAGTCAGAAACGCCAAAATCGGGGAAAAAAGGACGACCTGAGGAAGACAAGAAGCAAAGCGAGCCTCAGACGCTCTCAACACCGATGTCCAACTCCATCGTCCCAATTCCAATCCGGCAAGAAACCACCATCTACGTTCAGGGTCTGCCGTTCGATCTAACCGAAGCGGAAGCCGAACGGATTGCAAATGTCATTCGAGCTATGGCGACACCGGTCTGATGTCACGGCAGCCCCCTTCCACAAGGGGCTGCCGACCGCGGCGACCGGTCACGCTGGGCCGCCGAACGGGATATCCAAACCCGTCTCGGCGGCCCTGTTTGTGACACCCTTCGCAACCTCGAAGAAGGAAGTAGCTTAACTTTGATTCCTCCAGCTGCTTCGCCAAGAAAACGCTCAAAACCCTTGACATCCTCCCTTAATTCGATAATTATCGAAATATGGAAATCGCGACCGCCACCGATGCCTTTGCCGCCCTGGCGCAGGAGACGCGGCTTGCCGCCTTCCGGCTGCTGGTGCGGGCCGGGCCGGCGGGGCTGCCGGCGGGCGAAATCGCGCGGGCGCTGGGCGCGGCGCCGTCCACGCTTTCGACCCATCTCGGCCTGCTGCAAAGGGCCGGTCTGGTGACATCGGAGCGGCGC
>JAJECF010000016.1 GCA_022822125.1 Alphaproteobacteria bacterium | reverse complement strand
CATCGCCCTCCCGCCCAACTGGCGCGAACACAAAGCCTGACCGTCCCCAAAATCAACGAAATGTAGTGGGTACACCCGCCGACGCCGGTGTAACCCCCTGTTCTATCAAATACTTTTAATCGTCACTGTTGAAGTTGGGCGAGACGAAGCCGCGCTTCTACCGCGAGATCGGCGTGCCCGAGATGTGGCGCATCGACATCACGCGCGCCCGCCGCGAGGTCGCCATACTGGACCTGCAGGCCGAGTACGGGTCGGCGGCGCGGCCCGCCTCCGCCGTGCTGCCGCTCTGCACCCCGGATTTCGTGCTCGAAGCCCTGGAACTCGCCATAGACGGCCGCATCCGGGACCTCGACGCCCTGATCGACCGGCATGCCGAACCCGGCTGAACGGCCGGCTCCGCCGCGGCGTGGTCAGTCCAGCCCGAGCAGCCGGTCCAGCGCCTCGCGCGTCAGCCCGTCGCCGACGAGGAACGCGCCGTCCACCTCTATGGCGGGCGTTCCCCTTATGCGGGCGGCGTCGAGCCGGTCCTGCGCCTCCTCGTCCAGCATCAGGTCCCGCCGGATGAAGGCGACACCGCGCGACTCCAGATAGCGCTTCACCTGCTCGCAGGGCGCGCAGAGCGGCGTGGTGTAGAGCGTGACCTCGGGCGCGCTCACACCTTGCCCGCCGCGCGAAGCTGCCGGTATTCCTCCTTGCGCGCCATCCACTGGGCATGCGTGGCTTCGTCCTGCCAGGGCTGCTCGGCAGTGAAGACGAGGCGCTTCCAGTCCTCGCCCGCGCTCCAGCGGAAGCCGGCCTCGCGCGTGGTGCGCGGGCCCTCGGCCTCCTCCAGCAGGTCGAGCGCCATCTGGAAGATCGCGCGCTGCTGGCGCGTGTCCCAGGGCTCGCCGCAGGGGCTGCCGAGCGGGAAATCGGTGAAGACGTAGCGGGCGACGCCGCAATGCTCGACGATGTCGCGCGCAGCCCCGATCACCACGGTCGGGATGCCCGCCGCCTCGATATGCCTGCTGATCAGACTCACGGTCTGATGGCAGACAGGTCAGACAGGCACCATGAGGAGCGCGTCGATGCCGTCCTCGCGACAATAAGCCAGCGCCTTCGGCGCCTCCTCCTCCATCACCTTGCGCTTGCTGTAATTGTTGTAGCAGCCGTAGAGCCGGTCCGGCATGCTCGCGATTCGCCCGTCCGCTACGGCCTCGCGCAAGCGGTCCACCGGGTAGTAGGCGTTCACATCGTCCAGATGGGTGGCGAAGCGGTCGAAGGACGCGGTGCGGCTGTAAAGCGTCTCTGTCGGCGTGTCGGCGGCGAAGGAATAGACGCCCCGGAAGTCCTCCTCGACCACAGGGTTTTCTTCCGTCTCCGGGTCATAGCGCACCGCGATCTCGCTGGTGCCGATCAGCCCGACGCGGCATTCCGAAAGCGGCTTGGCGAGGCGCGCAAAGGGCGCATCCTCGAAATGCGCCCACTCATAGGCCTTCTCGTAGCCCTGTCGAATGTAGTCGTCGCGCGTGCGGTCGATATAGCGCACCGGTTCCATGCACCGCCTCCTTCCAGCCTGCGGCCCCGATTAGACGCCTTGCGCCGGCCTGCGGTCAAGCCGCCGTATGGGCGCTTCGCTCAGTTCTGCCTGTTGCGGAACAGGCCTTTCAGGCTGCGCCCGAGAGTCTTCACCGTTCCCTTGAGATTGTCCCTGAGTTCCCTGGCGGCGTCCTCCGGCCTTGCCGCGCCCGCCGGCGGGGCGGCGGCGGCGTTCAGGCAATCGGCGGCGCCGAGCTCGCCCAGTCCGGCAATAGCGGCCGGCGGGAACGGCGCGGTCCCGCCGCCGAGCTTCTCCAGCGCCGCGCCGGCGTCGAGCCGGAAGTTCGGCTGCGCGATACGGCCCCGGATATGGAGCGGGACCGCGATATCGAGGGCGGCGGCCTTTGCGCGCGGTTCTATGGCGAGGTCGAGGGTTTCCGCAGCCAGGTTCGCCGACCCCCTGGCGGCGACGGTCGAGTATTCGGTGTCGATCAGCGCCGCGCGAACGGCGGCGTGCCCCTTCTCGACGCCTATCGAGGCGGCGGCGCAATTGACGACCGTCCAATCCCGGCGGCCTGAAAACACCGCGCCGAGAAGGGCGCCGCCGACTGTCCCGTTCAATGCCCGCGTCTTCAGGCGTCCGGCGCCGGCGACGATCCGGATGTCGCCGTCGAGGCCCGCCATCAGCAGGGCGATGGACCGCCCGGCGCCCGAGAGATCGATGCGCGCCGTCGCCTGTCCTTCGAAGAGATCGGCGACGCCGGCCTCTGTCAGCAACCGGCCGAAATCGAACCCGTCGGCCCGCGCCGCAAGCCGGAAGCCGGGAGCCGCCCGGCGCGCATCGAGGCGGAGCGTGCCTTCCACCGGGCTGCCGGCGACGATCGCCTCGAACGGTTCCACCGCGAGCGCGCCGTCGTCCAGGCGGATGCGGGCCTCGACGGCATTCACCGGAACCGGGTAGCCGGCCAGCGTCCCGATGCTCAGGGTCAAATCGAGATCGACCGCCTTGAGCCTGTCCAGCGGAAGCGGCTCATCGGGGAAAAGCCGGGCCGGGCGCGCCCTCTCCGGCTTCGCGCCGCCGCCTGCCGCAGCGGCGTCCGGTCCGTTCCCGGCGGATTTCGACGGCTGCCCGTCCAGGTCTATTGCGCTTGCCGCAAGGGTCCCGGCGATGCGCGGGCGCGGCCCCGCCAGCGACAGCGTGACCTGCCCCGAGAGGTCGAGACGCAGCTCCTCGCCGGTTCGCGCATCCCTGTAGGTCAGGCGCCCGCGGCGGATTTCCACATGGTTGAACACCGGCGCGAACGACGCCTCGCTGTCTGCTTTGCCTTTCCGCCCGGCCTCGTCCGCGGCGCGAACGGAAACGCCGGACCCGGCGCCCGGCGAAGATGCGCCCCGCCAGTTGGGCAGGCCGTCCGCATTGCGTTCCAGCAGAATGTCGGGTTCGACGAGGATGAGCCGGGTCACGCGGACATTGCCGGCAAGCAGCGGCAGCAGTTCGACCTCGGCCTCGGCGCGTTCGAGCACCGCCATTGCCGGCCGCGAGCCCCAGCCGGCATTGGCGATGGAAACCCGCTCCACGACGATGACGGGATGGAGCGAGACCGCAACGTCAATGTCGCCGCCAATCGCGAGGTCGCGCCCGGTCGCCTTGCGGAATTCCTCGGCGATCTCCTCCCGATAGTCGCCGGCATCGACAAAGAACAGAACCGCGACCGCGACCGCGACCGCGACAAGGACGACGACCGCAAGCCCGGCCCATTTCAATGCGGAGGCGGGACGCATGGCGGCCTTCGGCGGGCGCTACGTCCCGTCGCCGCCGTTTCCCGGCGCATCGGGCGCATAGGCGAGCGCGCCGCGCCAGCTCTCGACATAGCCGGTCCATTCCGCATCGTCCGGCAAGTCCGCCACATCCAGCGCGTCGCGCGCATCCAGCATCACGGCGTATTCGTCGAGAAAGGCCTTGCCGCCGCCGAGCATCCTGGCGAGCGCCTTGGGGTGGGGGCCGTGCGCGAAGCCGCAGGGATGCAGCGTCACCATGCCGGCATCGATGCCGTCGCGGCTGAAGAAGTCGCCGGAATGGTAGAAGATCACCTCGTCGTAATCGTCGTTATTGTGGAAGAACGGCACCTTGAGCGCCTCGGGGTCGGTCTCCGCCGGGCGCGGCGCGAAGGTGCAGACGACGAAGCGGTCGGCGACGAAAGTGGTGTGCGCCGAGGGCGGCAGGTGGTAGCGGTGGCTCATCAGCGGCCGGATCTCGCGCAGATTGAGCTTGGCGACCGAAAGGTCCCCGTGCCAGCCGACCGCGTCGAGCGGGTTGAAGGGGAAGGTCGCGCAACTGATCCGGCCGCGGCGCTTGATCCGCACCTGCCATGTCCCCGGCCCCTGCTGGGCGCGAAAGGCATCGTCGATGCGCGGCAGCACGAGCGCAGCCGGGTCGAACACCGCATGCCGGCCGACCATGCCCTTTTCCGGCAGCCGGTAGAAGCCGCCCGTGGCCTCGATCAGCAGCGCCTCGACCGGCCCTTCGGCGTCGAGCCGCCACATCGTGCCGCGCGGGATGACGACATAATCCCCCTGCTCGACCGGAAGCCGCCCGTAATCGCAGAAGAGGTCGCCGGCGCCGCGATGCAGGAAGAGCAGGTCGTCGCCGTCGCCGTTGCGGACCAGGTGGTCCATGCGCCCGTCCGTGCGCCAGAAGCGGTAATCGACATGGGCGTTATGCAGCACCCGCCGGGCGTCCCAGGGCGACACGGCGGCGGGCAGCCTGTTGAGGTCGAAAGCGCGGGGACGGAGCGGCCCGTCCCAGTCGGTCCAGGCGGTCGGCGGGTTGCGGTGGTACATATGCGCCGCCGGCCCGAAGAAGCCCTCGCGGCCGAGCTCGCGCTCGAACCGCCCGTCGGGCAACTGGACATGCGCCCGGCGGTTGGTCTCCCCTTCGCTGTGGGGAAAGGAAATCCACGCGCCGCCCGCCATCGCCCGGCCCTCCGCCGCAATTCTCGCCGGCGGCCAGCATAGCGCGCGGCGGCGCCGCGCGGGACCCTGCGCAGAAGCCCGGCCCGGGTCAGGAGCCGAACACGACCTTCGGCAACCAGGTGGTGAGCTCCGGGAACGCCGCGACCACGCCAAGCGCCACCACCTGGATGGCGACGAAGGGCGCCACGCCCCGGTAGATCTGAACCGTCGTAACCTCCGGCGGCGCGACGCCGCGCAGGTAGAAGAGCGCGAAGCCGAAGGGCGGCGTCAGGAACGAGGTCTGCAGGTTGAGCGCGATCATGATCCCGAGCCAGACGGGGTTCAGATCCATCAGCAGCAGGATCGGCGCCACGATGGGCACGACCACAAAGGTGATCTCGATGAAGTCCAGCACGAAGCCGAGCAGGAACATGAGCGCCATGACAAAGAACATGGCGCCCACGACCCCGCCCGGGAGCGAGGTCAGGAAGCCGTGTACGAGGTCGTCGCCGCCAAGGCCGCGGAAGACGGAGGAAAACAGCTGCGCGCCGATGACAATGCCGAACACCATGGCGCTGACACGGGTCGTGCTGCGCATGACTTCGTGCAGGCCGCCGCTGGCGTAAACGCGCGCGAGGCTGACCCAGATGCCCCAGGCGAGGGCGATGCAGCAGAGCGCGGCGGCCGCGATACCCGCGGCGTCCATCGCCGGAATGTCATCCCGCGACACCCGCAAATCCATCGCGCCGGTCAGGAGGAGCACGAGCACGAGGCCGCCCGCGGCGGCGTAGATCGGGAGGCCCTTGTCCGGATCGAGCCTGAGACCGCCCAGAAGAGTCGCGCCGATCGCGCCGACGGCGGCCGCTTCCGTCGGCGTCGCAATGCCGGCGAGAATGGAGCCCAACACCGCGACGATCAACACCACGGGCGCGACCAGCGCGCGGGCGACCTGCATGGCGATTTCGCGGTTCGTCCGGCCCTGCACCAGCTCGTCGCGCGGGATCGGCGGCGACGACTCGGGCCTGAGCCAGGCGATGAACATCTGATAGAGGATATACATGCCGACCAGCGCCAGGCCCGGAAGCAGCGCGCCCGCAAACAGGTCGCCGACCGACACCGGGTCCGGGGCGAAATTGCCGAGCTTGCGCTGCGCTTCCTGGTAGGCGTCCGAAATCTGGTCGCCCAGCACGACGAGCACGAGCGAGGGCGGGATGATCTGGCCGAGCGTGCCGGAGGCGCAGATCGACCCGCAGGCGAGCGAGGCGCTGTAGCCGCGCCGCAGCATGGTCGGCAGCGAGAGCAGCCCCATCGTCACCACGGTTGCGCCGACAATGCCCGTCGAGGCGGCCAGCAGCGCGCCGACGACGCAGACCGAAATGCCAAGCCCGCCGCGCAAGGAGCCGAACAGCATGCCCATGGTGTCGAGCAGCTCCTCGGCGACCTTGGAGCGCTCCAGCATGATGCCCATGAAGACGAACAGCGGCACCGCGACGAGGATTTCGCTGATCATGGCGTTGCCGAACACGCGGTTCGGGAAGATGCCGAGGAAGGCCGGGTCGAACACGCCGAACAACGCGCTGATACCGGCGAAAAGGAGCGCGACGCCCGCGAGCGTGAAGGCGACGGGGAAGCCCGCCATCAGGAAGCCGCACACGCTGACGAACATGAGACAGACGAGATATTCGTTGGTCGTCATACGCCGGGCCCCCGGTCTTCCGGCGCCGGTTCCGCCGCGCTCTCCAGCCCCCGCATGACGAAGACCGAATGCAGGAGCATGGAGAGGCCCTGGAACGACAGCACCAGCGGGAAGACGAGCAGCAGGGATTTCAGCAGCCAGAATGGCATGAAGGTGCCTTCCGGCGAGCCTTCCAGCACGCGCACGGACGCGCCGACATAGGTCAGCCCCTTCCAGGTCATCACCGCGCAGAGCGGCCACAGGAAGACCAGCACGCCGATGCAGTCGATCAGCGCCTTGCGCTCGCGGGATGCCGAGCCGTAGAAGATATCGACCCGGACATGGCCGTCATGCAGCAGGGTGTAGCCTGCGCCGACCAGGAACAGGATGGAGTGCATGAAGAGCACCGACTCCTGCATCGGGATGAAGCCGAGTCCGAACACATAGCGCAGCAGCACGACGGTGAACTGCGTCAGCACCAGAAAGAGCGCGAACCAGGACACGATCCGGCCCAGACGCTCATTCATGGCGTCGATCGCCCGGACGAGTTGCTTCAGTGCGTTCACCGGCATTCCCCGCTGGCTTCAGGGCAAGAGCAGAGAGCCCGCGCCGGGGTGGCGCGGGCGTCTCGCCCGGCGCATGACGGCCTTGTCGGCCGCCCGGCGCCTAACCGTAGTTGAACGGCAGGAGGCGCGCGTTCATGTAGCCCTGCTCGCCGATCTTGGCCCAGTCTATGGCCTGTTTGCGATAGGCGATGAAGCTGTCATAGATGCGCTGGGTCATGTCGTCGGTCGCGCCGATGTCGCGCACGACATCGCCGGCGATGTTGCCGATGGCGATCAGCATGTCCTCCGGATACTGGTGCAACTGCACGCCATGTTCGGTGAGCAGCTTGTTCAGCGACCCCAGATTGCGTGCGTTGAACTCGGCGAACTGGATATAGGCTTCCGCCTCGACCACCGTCGTCACCAGGGCCTGTTCCTCGGCGGTCAGGCTGTCCCACAGCGTCTTGTTCATCACGACGCTGGCCGAGGTGCCCGGCTCGTGGAAGCCCGGATAGAAGTAGTGCTTGGTGATCTTGTGGAAACCGAAGGCGAGATCGTGCCAGGGGCCGACCCACTCGGCGGCGT
This sequence comes from Alphaproteobacteria bacterium, assembly GCA_022822125.1. Next base: position 359 of record JAJECF010000016.1, on the reverse strand, counting down.
CGATGGCGCCCGATGCGAGCGAGGGATAGATCTCCGCCACCGGCAGGTTGACAACCGTTACGCCGAGCGCGCGCAGCACCTCGCCGCCGATGCCCGGCATGCGGAATTTCAGGCCCTTGAAGTCGTCGAGCTTCTCGATCGGTTTGCGATACCAGCCGCCCATCTGCGTGCCGGTGCTGGAGCCCTGGAAGCCCTTCAGGTTGAACCCGGCCGCCAATTCGTCCCAGAGCTCCTGCCCGCCGCCATATTTCATCCAGGCGGCGTGCTCGATGCCGGTCAGCCCGTAGGGCACGGCGGTGAAGAAGTTGAAGCCCTTGTGCTTGCCCTGCCAGTAATACTCGGCCGAATGGTACATGTCG
>JAJECF010000165.1 GCA_022822125.1 Alphaproteobacteria bacterium | reverse complement strand
CTTGAATATCGCGGGCAGTCCCGCCGATACTCTCGGCGAGCGGTTTCTGTCCAGGGCATGTGTGGCTCCGTTCTGTCGCGAAACCGAACTGAATCACAAACCCTTGAAACCGCTCAACTCTTTTTGGGTCAGGCTCTCAGGCTCTACGAAAGAGGCGACGGGCGAAGGATTTCCGCAATACAGATTAACAAGATCGAACGCATTCTTGCGCGTCTCGACCAAGCGGAGAACCCGAACCAAATGAACCTGCCCGGCTATCGCCTTCACCCTCTCAAGGGCGATTTGGCGGGCTTCTGGTCGGTAACGGTGAATGGAAATTGGCGCGTCATCTTCCGCTTTGCGGACGGTCATGCGCGCGATGTGGACCTGGTCGATTACCATTAGGGAGACGGGCCATGGCAATGAAGAGCCCTCCGCATCCGGGGCTGGCGGTGCGGCATGACTGCATCGAGCCGCTTGGGTTGACCGTAACGGAAGCGGCAAGGCGCCTCGGTGTAAGCCGCAAGCAGCTTTCCGATCTCGTCAACTGCCATGCGGGCATATCGCCGGAAATGGCGATCCGCCTTGACAAGGCGTTCGGCGGCGGGGCGGAAACTTGGTACCGGATGCAGGCGGCCTACGATATGGCCCGCGCGATGGAGCGCGTGGGCGACCTTGAGATCGTGCGACTGACTGCGGCGTAAGCAGCGTCCCGTTCGCTTCGGCGGCGGCCCGAAGGAAGAGGCCCTACCGCGCTTCCTCCACGGATTGGCCGCCGATGGGCGAAAGCGCCCCGGCGGCCTCGTCCAACGCCGCCGCCAGCACAGGACGCCCCGCCGCCACGGCGTCCACCAGCGCATCTCCCGAGAGCGCATTGCCGCCCGCCTCCGCCTCCCGCAGCGCGGCGGCGGCTTCCGTAAACAACCCGAACGCCTCTCCCGACGCCGCAGCCGCTTCCGGCCTGAAGGGGCCTTCCGCCGCCGCCTCGCCCAGTTCCACCGCCAGCAGCCGCGCCGCTCCCGCAAGGCGGGCGACCGCGCGGCGGGCGTCCTCCGGCTGCGGCGGGAGGCGGGCGGCCCCGCCATAAGCCGCCTGGTGGCCCTCCCCGCTATGCCCGTTCAACGCCAGCACCGCCGCATGGAGGTCGGGCCGGCCGGCATCGAGCAAGGGACCGGCCAGGGCGGCAAGGTTGTGGCCCCATCCTCCCTCGCCGGCAATCCGTCCCCTGATCGCCTTGACAAGGTGTTCGGCGGCGTCGGCGCCGGCAGCGACAACCTTGCGGCCGGCGGCGCGGTCCAGCACCGGGCGGCCGGAGGGCAGCCGGGTCATCTCGTCGACGGCGTCGCGCAGGAAACGGAGCGCGTTGCCGATAAAGGTCCGGTAGATTTCGGGTTCCATGGCGGGCTCCCCTTCGGCCGCCGGCCTCGCCCAGGCTCCGGCGATGACGCGCCCCTCGCGCGCGATCGGATACGCAATCCGGCCCAGCGCGCCCGCCTCGCGCCGCAGCCATTCCGCCGGCAGCGCCTGCGCTTCGACATGGAGCCCCGCCACATACAGGCGCCGGCAAGCGGCCCGTTCCGCCTCCCGCCCGAGCTCGCCGTCGGTGACGAGCGCAAGGTCCCAATCGCTGTCCGCCCGCCAGTCGCCGCGCGCGCGCGAGCCGAAGAGCACCGCCGCCGCCACACCGGGTATGTCCCGCACCGCGCCTTCCGCCGCCCTTTGCAATGCTGTCGGCACCGGACAGGGACGCCGACCGCCCCGTTCTCCCATCGCTCGGCTCATCGACCGTGATTTCGATATGATATCCATTGAGGCAAGCGCGAAAGTCAACGATATTCACGCGCCGACAACACGATAAACGCCATAAAGCACCGCAACACCGGGAGACGCTACGTCCCATGCCACTCGACGAAGGATCACGCTTCGACAAGAACCGGCTTCCGAGCCGGCATGTCACCGAAGGGCCGTCCAAGGCGCCGCACCGCTCCTTCTACTACGCCATGGGCATGACGGAGGAGGAGATCCACGCCCCGCTCGTCGGCGTCGCCACCTGCTGGAACGAGGCCGCGCCCTGCAACATCACCCTCTCCCGCCAGGCGCAGGCGGTGAAGGCCGGCGTCAAGGCCGCCGATGGCACGCCGCGCGAGTTCACCACGATCACCGTCACCGACGGCATCGCCATGGGCCACCAGGGCATGAAGGCCTCGCTGGTCTCGCGCGAGGTGATCGCGGACTCGGTCGAGCTCACCATGCGCGGCCATTGCTACGATGCGCTGGTCGGGCTTGCCGGCTGCGACAAGTCGCTGCCCGGCATGATGATGGCGCAGGTGCGCCTCAACGTGCCGTCGATCTTCCTCTATGGCGGCGCGATCCTGCCCGGTAATTTCCGCGGCCAGAACGTCACCATCCAGAATGTCTTCGAGGGCGTCGGCAAGCATGCGTCGGGCGAGTTCTCGGACTCGGACCTGAAGGAGCTGGAAGAATGCGCCTGTCCCTCGGGCGGGGCCTGCGGCGGCCAGTTCACCGCCAACACCATGGCGACCGTGGCCGAGGCCATCGGGCTGGCACTCCCGCATTCCTGCTCTGCGCCCGCCCCCTACCTGTCGCGCGACGCCTATTGCGAGGAGGCAGGCCGGCAGGTGATGAACCTCATCGAGCTGGGCCTGCGCCCGCGCGACATCGTCACCCGCAAGTCGCTGGAAAACGCCGCCCGCGTGGTCGCCGCCTCCGGCGGGTCCACCAATGCCGGCCTGCATCTGCCGGCCATCGCGCATGAGGCGGGCATCGACTTCGACCTGCTGGAGATCGCCGAGATCTTCCGCACGACGCCCTATATCTGCGACCTCCAGCCCGGCGGGCAGTATGTCGCCAAGGACATGTACGACGCCGGCGGCATCCCGATCCTGCTGAAGGAGCTGTTCGACAACGGCCTGCTGCACGGCGACTGCATCACGGTCACCGGCAAGACCATGGCCGAAAACCTCGAGGACATCAGCTTCCCGACCGACCAGAAGGTCGTCTATCCGGTGAAAACGCCGCTCAGCGAAACGGGCGGCGTGGTCGGCCTCCGGGGCAGCCTCGCCCCGGACGGCGCGATCGTGAAGGTCGCGGGCATGGACGTGCTGCAATTCGAGGGCCCGGCGCGCTGCTTCGACCGCGAGGAAGAGGCCTTCGACGCCGTGATCGACGGGCGTATCCAGGCCGGCGATGTCATCGTCATCCGCTACGAAGGCCCGAAGGGCGGGCCCGGCATGCGCGAGATGCTGGCCACCACCTCCGCGATCTACGGGCGCGGCCTCGGCGAGTCGGTGGCGCTGGTCACGGACGGGCGCTTCTCCGGCGCGACGCGCGGCTTCTGCATCGGCCATGTCGGGCCGGAGGCGGCCGAGGGCGGCCCCATCGGGCTGCTGCGCGACGGCGACACGATCCGCATCGACGCCGTGGCGGGCACGCTGGATGTGGACCTCTCCGAGGCCGAAATGGCGGAGCGCGCCAAGACCCGCGTTTCGCCCGCGCCGGAATTCGGATCGGGCTCGATCTGGAAATACGCCCAGACCGTCGGCTCCGCGCGCAAGGGCGCCGTCACCCATCCGGGCGGGGCCGGCGAAGTCTCGCAATACGCCGACATCTGAGGACGTTGGCCGGCCGGAGTTCGGCTCCGGCCGGCCGCCATTGCCGATCGCGCGCCACTGCTATCCGGTTCAGCCCGCTGGGCGAAGCCGATTGGGGGTTCGGGGGCGGCGTCTGCGGTCCTCCCTTCCTCACCCTGAGTAGCCGCGAAGCGGCGTATCGAAGGGCGGCCACCGTCTCGTTTCGCCATGGTCGGATACCGCACCAGGTTGCGATCGGGGTCTTGCCGCAACATCGGCGTCCCTGCGTTAACGGCGGCCGACCAATGCTCCACAGGAAGCGCCGGGTTGGTGCGGGACGCCAGAAAATCGTCGAATTCCATCCGGCATGACCCAACTTCAACAGTGACGATTAAAAGTATTTGATAGAACAGGGGGTTACACCGGCGTCGGCGGGTGTACCCACTACATTTCGTTGATTTTGGGGACGGTCAGGCTTTGTGTTCGCGCCAGTTGGGCGGGAGGGCGATG
>JAJECF010000066.1 GCA_022822125.1 Alphaproteobacteria bacterium | reverse complement strand
CGACACTACGGAGCCGGACCGGCAACGCAAAGCCGGCCCGACAACTATCCCGCGCTCGCCCAACAGCCCCGGAAATCCCTCAACCGATCAATGTGACAAAAACCGACGGGCTGCTATCGACTCAAAGCGGAAAACAACACTCGACACGACCAACCGGTATGCCGAAATCACCGTGCAGATGAAGGCCCAGGCGCTGGAGGCCTGCGAACCTCCTGTGCATGCTTCGGCGGGACACCACCGAAGAGGAAAATGGCGGGATGACGCATCTCTGCTCGAATGGCTGAAATCGCTGTGAAAATGATGTTCCTCCCGGCGCGCGCTCCGCCCGGAAAACCCGAAGCCTGAAACGCCACGGACACATCACGAGCAACGGCACATAACATCGATGATGTTCCGCGGAACATCATCGATGATCCAGCGGGCGGGGACGCCGCCGAAGTATTCGAAGGCGTGGCGGTGCGCCACGATCCAGTGGCGCACGCTCTGGTCGGGGACCGCCTCGGCATAGGTCAGGTTCGAGTGCGCCAGCACGGCGACGAAGATCTCCACGTCCTTCTCGCCGCGGCCGGTCCGCAGCGCCAGCACCTTGCCCGAGAAGTCCGACAGGCCCCACAGCCCCGGCTCGTAGTGGAAGCGCATCTGCGCCGGCCTGGGCCGGCTGTGCAGACGCTCCTTCAGCAGGCCGCAGAAGCGGCTGTAGGTATAGGCCTTGCCCCCCTGCGCCAGGGCCTCGTCCCGGTATTCGACCCAGAGCTGGCGCCGCGTCAGCCGGGCGCGGCGGCGCTTGCGGGGCGCGGTGAGCGCCTCGACGATCGCATCCCAGTCGGGCTGCGTCCGGTCGCTGTCCTGGTCCGGCGCCGGGTAGAGACACGCACGAAGCGCCTCATCGTCGAGCCCGGACGGCAGCGGCCAGGAAAGCCCCGCCGCCTCCGCCCGGGCAAGCACATGCGAGACCGTCCCCGTGCTCACCCCGACCGCAGCCGCGATCTGCGCGCGCGGCAACTCAAAATCGTGACGGTGCCGAAGGATATCCTTGATCTTCATCATGCCGATCCTCTTCATCGACCCCCTCCCTCCTCGATCCGATCAGGTGATCGATGAGGAAGGGGCGGGAGAGAAACGGCGCCGCCGACGGCCGCGCGGCCGCCAGACACAGATAGCCCGTCAGGCCAAGCTCAGGGCCAGGCCCCAGACGGTCAAATGCTCAGGAATCGCGGTCAAATCCCGTAGGAATCGCGGTCAAGTCCCATAGGAATCGCGGTCAAATCCGCCAGGAATTTGCATTCAGACGTACCTGCCGCCTTCCCGGCCGGGCATGCCGACCCACCACCGCGTCGGAGGCGCCGCCGTCTCTGACATCGTTTCCACGATCCGGGGCGTCTCGGTGGAGCCGGAGCTCGGCCCTGAATTGCAGTTCCACGAAAACTATGTCCTGAGAAACGACGCGTATTTCAGACACGCCTACAGGGAACTGATCCCGTTCTTCGTCAAAGCATGGAACGAGTTTCAGCATCCCCGCCCCGCGTCTCTTCCAGGTCTGAACGTGCCGGGAGGAGCCGGTGCCGGATAGCCCCCGGCATCGGCGCCCACTTTCGCTGCACAGATTGCGAGTGGTACCATCGTCCCGTCGCGCGGTCGCGGCGCGGACGGACTTCCGGAGGCGAAAGAAATGTCCACCATTTGGGAAGATTTTTCGATCGAAGCACGCGTCCGCGCGATACTTGATGTTCCACCCCGCGAACCCGGCCATCATTTTGGCCGCCCCTTCCTGACCGCCTACCAGATCGCGATCTCGTTTGCCGATCGTTTCCCCGCCGACCACAGCCGCATCGGCAAGCAAATCGGCGGCAAGGGCGCCGGACCGCCGCAATCTCTTGCCCAGTATCTCGCCCGGGAACTCTCCGCTCGCATCAAGGATCACCGTCTGCCGGACATCGAAGGCGCCGATTTGCACGGAACGCATCTGAAGAAGCTTGAATACCACTCGAGCACAGGCAGCCTCGAATCCTCTACAGAGTCCTCCTCCGAACTTTCAATGTTCCGCCTAGGCGACGATTGACGGCGAGCACATTTCACAAGCCTGATTGATGTCATTGCCGAAAGACCATGGCTCATTGACCAGAGACGGCTACCCCGCAAAAACGATCTGTAGCGCTGCAGCGGGCCCAGGGACCGGCATCCTGCGGATTGCTCGAGTCGGCTAGCCGGGACGGATTTCGGTCAATGAGCCGGCGCGGTCACGAGATGGAACTGTGAGAAGGAAAAAATGGCGGAGAAACAGGAATCCGAGGTGCGGAGCCCTCCGGCCACGATCTGGAGTCAGCTCGATAGCTGGGCACGGGGGTTCAGGCCGTGGCAGCGGTTTGTGCTTGCCAACGCGGTCCGTAACGGGCGGCTCACGGACAAACAGGTCGAACAGGCGTACCGGGTGTTTCTGGAGGATCACGGTCTTGCTGAAGCGTCCGATCCCCCGATCGAGGTGCCGGCGGCGATCTCGGGCAGGCCGGGCGAGGCCGCTCCCATGCCAATCTGGTTACGACGAATTGGCGATCTCCGTGCCATAAACGCCCTGCCTGCGGGCGGCGAGCTGACCTTTTCGCCGGCCCTCACCGTCGTCTACGGCGGCAATGGCGTCGGCAAGAGCGGCTATACGCGAATTCTGTCCAACGTCTGCTTCAGCCGCACTCAGCATCCCATTCTTCCGAATGTATATGAAGAGGATGCGCCGGGGCAGCCTGCTGCGACGATTGTCACGGCAGATGGTACCCAGCAGGAAACGGTTTTTGAGTTCGACGGCTCCACGGAACATTCGGAACTCAAGCGGATTGCCGTGTTCGATACGGCTGTGGCGCGCACGCATCTGGTGGAGCAGAGCCCTCTCGGTTTCAAGCCGGCCGGGTTCGACGTGTTTCCCGAGATTGCCCGGGTCTACACCGAGATCGGCAACCGGCTCGGCGCGGAGATAGCGCGACGGGACCGGGACAACGCCCTGATAAAGAGCTTTGTGGCGCCGGAGAGCTCCGTTTCCGAATTCGTGGCCGGGCTGGATGCCGAGACCGATCTCGCGGAGCTTCGCCTGTTGGCTGCGTTCGGAGAAACCGAGGCAGCGAGACTGGAGGAGGTTCAGCGGCAGATCAAGGAACTGCATTCCAAATCGGTCGCGGAGGCCATCAAGCAACTCCAGGAGGCAAGGCGGGATATCGTCGGGCTGCAAGGGCGCCTGCTGGAAAGCAGCAAGCTTCTGACCGAAGAGCCTCTTGCAGAACCGTCGAGCGGACATGGTTTCTGCGCTGATCTGAGATGATTTCGGTGTAGCTGTTTTCGGTTCCGGGGTCGCCTGGCGGTATTTTGGGTTTGCAACAGCCACAAGTGACCGCGGAGGCGACCC
>JAJECF010000140.1 GCA_022822125.1 Alphaproteobacteria bacterium | reverse complement strand
ACGACGTTCAGGATGACGACCGCCGCCTGACGCACCGATCCCAGTTCCGTGTCGGGCGCGCCCTGCCCGTCTCCGCTCGAGTCGGGCAGGGACAGTTCGACGATGAGCGATTCGGAAGACTCGGTCACATCGGAGTCCGTCAGGGCGGACACGGTGAAGGTCTTCTCGGTCTCGTCCGCGTCGAACACCAGCTGTCCCGAGGCGGGCGTGTAGTCCGTATTCTTGGTCGCCGGGTGATTGGTGCCGGAGGGAGGGTCGGCGGTGGTGTAGTTGACGGCGGCTTCGCCGGAACCGCTCTTTTTGACCGTCACCGTCGCGTCCTGGCCTTCGTTCATGGAATACGAGTACCGGCTGAAGCTGACCTTCGGGAGAGAGGAGGCCGTCACACCGCCCTGGTTGCCGCTGGACGCGGACTGGGCGGCGGCCGGCGCGGCGGCCAGCATGACGGCGGCGGCGAATGCGACCGCCAGCCCTCCGGAGCCGGCAGTTCGAAAGGAAATGCGTCTCATGGTTTGCTCTCCTTGCTGCAGGCATGCGCCCTGAACGAGTGGAACGGTAACGGCTGCCACTCATGGATGTCCAAGACCGTTTTGTCATACCCCTCGTAATTTTCTGCAGCAGATGACACGGATGTTATACCAGCGGTCGTTGATCGGAACCGATGGCGCGGCGCCTCCCTGCCGTAGCCCGGTCCTTTGTCCTCATCCCGAGTAGCGGCGCCAGCCGCGTATCGAGGGACGCGCCACCGGCGGGACGATCCTTCGATACGCCTCCCTCCGGTCGGCTACTCAGGATGAGGAGAGGCGGGAGCGCCGGGCGGCATTTGCCCGTGAGTCCCAACCCGGCGCCGCTGGTATGAGATGCGAGCACAGCGCTGCCTTGATCGGCCGGGACGGAAATGCCATGCCTTTCGGCGGCGGAAGGAGCGGGTAGCGGGATGGCGGAATATCTGAAGCGGGGCCGGACGGCGGCCGAGCGCGCGGAGGCGGATGCGAAGGTGCGCGCCGCCGTCGAGGGGATACTCGACGATATAAGCGCGCGGGGCGACGAGGCGGTGCGGGCGCTCTCGGAGAAGTTCGACAACTGGGCGCCGGAGAGCTTCCGGCTGTCCGAGAGGGAGATCGAGCGGGCGCTGTCGCAGGTGGCGAAGCGCGACCTCGACGACATCCGCTTCGCGCAGGCCCAGGTGCGCGGCTTCGCGGAGCATCAGCGCGCCGCGCTCCGGGACATCGAGGTCGAGACGCTGCCGGGCGTCGTGCTGGGGCACAGGAACATCCCGGTCAACTCGGTCGGCTGCTATGCGCCGGGCGGGAAGTATCCCATCGTCGCCTCGGTGCATATGAGCGTGGTGACGGCGAAGGCCGCGGGCGTGCCGCGCATCGTGGCCGCCGCGCCGCCCGCGCAGGGTGGCGGCCCGCACCCGGCCATGGTGGCGGCCATGCATATGGGCGGGGCCGACGAAATCCTGGTGCTGGGCGGCGTGCAGGCGGTGGGCGCGATGGCGCTCGGCACGGAGACGATTGCGCCCGTGGACATGCTGGTCGGCCCCGGCAACGCCTTCGTCGCGGAGGCCAAGCGCCAGCTTTTCGGCCGCGTCGGCATCGACCTGCTGGCCGGGCCGACGGAAACCTTGCTGATCGCCGACGAGACGGTGGACGCCGAGCTCTGCGCCACCGACCTGCTGGGCCAGGCCGAGCACGGGCCCGACAGCCCGGCCATCCTGGTGACGAACTCGCGCGCCCTCGCCGAGGCCACGATGGCGGAGGTCGAGCGCCTCCTGACCATCCTGCCGACGGCCGCCAATGCGGGCGCCGCCTGGCGGGACTATGGCGAGGTCATCCTCTGCGCGGACCATGACGAGATGCTGGCGGAAGCGGAGCGCCTCGCCTCCGAGCATGTGCAGGTGATGACCGACCGGGACGAGTGGTATCTGGAGAACATGACCTGCTACGGCGCGCTGTTCCTCGGCCCGCGCACCAATGTCTCCTATGGCGACAAGGTGATCGGCACCAACCACACCCTGCCCACCCGCCGCGCGGCGCGCTACACGGGCGGGCTCTGGGTCGGCAAGTTCATAAAGACGCACACATACCAGCGCATCCTGACCGACGAGGCCTCAGCCCGGCTCGGCGAGGTCTGCTCGCGGCTCTGCATGCTGGAGGGCTTCGTCGGCCATGCCGAGCAGGCCAATATCCGCGTCCGCCGCCTCGGCGGCCGCAACATCCCCTATGGCGCGGCGGCGGAATGACCGTCCTGCCCCCCGGCGCCATAGATTGCGACCTGCATCCGGCGCCGCCGTCCGTCTCGGCGCTGCTGCCCTGGCTGGAGCCGCACTGGGCGGATGCGGCGGGGCATCGCGGACTGCATGAGCTGGAGACCATCGCCTGGCCGCCGGACGCGCCGCTTTCCTGCCGGTCGGACTGGCGCGACGGCGCCCGGCGGCCCGGCAGCGACCCCGAGCGCCTGATAAGCGACGCCGTGGACGGCTTCGGCGCGCGCTACGCCATCCTCAACTGCCTCTACGGCGCGCCCATGCTCTATTCCGAGGACATGGCGGCCGGTTTCGCCCGCGCGCTGAACGAGTGGCTGAAGGCGGAGTGGCTGGACCGCGACCCGCGCCTCAGGGCATCCATCGCCGTGCCGCCCCATGCGCCGGACCTCGCCGCCGCCGAGATCGAGCGCGCGGCCGAGGACCGGCGCTTCGTGCAGGTGCTGCTGCCCGTTATGGGCGAGACGCCGCCCGGCAGGCGCATCAACTGGCCGATCTACGCCGCGGCCGAGCGCCTGGGCCTGCCGGTCGCCTTCCATGCCGGCTCCGCCTACCGGCATCCGCCAACGCCGGTCGGCTGGCCCTCCTATCTCGCCGAGGATTACGCCGCGCAGGCAACCGCATTCCAGACTGCGCTCACCAGTCTGATCGCGGAGGGCGTGTTCCAGAAATTTCCGGCGCTTACCGTCGTCTTTGCGGAATCGGGCGTCGCCTGGCTGCCGGCGCATCTCTGGCGGCTCGCGAAATACTGGCGCGGCCTGCGCATGGAGATCCCCTGGGTGGACCGGAGCCCGGAGGAGATCGTGCGCGAGCGCGTGCGTTTCACCGTCCAGCCCTTCGATGCGCCGGAGGAGCCGGAAGCGCTCGCCCGCCTGCTCGACCAGTTGGGCTCGGACGATCTGCTGCTGTTCGCGACGGACTACCCGCACTGGCAGTTCGACGGCATGGGCGCGCTGCCCGAAGGCTTGCCAGCCGACCTCGTTCGGCGTATCGCAATAGACAATCCGCTTGCCACCTATCCGCGCCTCGGGGAGGGAAAGCCATGACGGTTGAGCTTCTGGACCGTCCGTCCAGGGAGGCGCCGGCCGAAGCCGCGCTCCGGATCGCCGATTGCGACATTCATCCGAGCCCGAAATCGCTCGAGCGCGAGATCTACCCCTTCCTGGAGAAACGCTGGCAGCGCCATATGGAGCGCTATGGCGCGCGGCCCCGCCAGCCTTTCCTGAACGGTCCCGCCTATCCGAAGGGCCAGCCCGACGCAGCGCGGCGAGACGCCTATCCGCCCGCCGGCGGGCGCCCCGGCAGCGATCTCGCCTTCATGCGCGAACAGCACCTGGACCCGAACAATGTCGGCTTCGGCGTGCTGAACCCGCTCAAATCCGGCCAGGGCCTGCAGAATCTCGACTTCGCCGACGCCTATTGCCGCGCCATCAACGACTGGCAGATCGCTTTCTGGACCCGCGAGGAGCCGCGCCTCAAGGCTTCCATCGTCATCCCCTATGAGGACGCGGCGGCGTCCGTGCAGGAGATCGAGCGCTGCGCCGGCGAGGAAGACTATGTCCAGGTCTTCATGCTGAACCGCACGGCCGAGCCGATGGGCCAGCGCCGCTACTGGCCGATCTACGACGCCGCGGCCGCGGCCGGCCTGCCGCTTGCGGTCCACGCCTTCGGCTTCGGCGGCGCGCCGATCACCGGCGGCGGCTGGCCCTCCTACTATATCGAGGACATGACCGGCCACGCGCAATCCAGCCAGGCGGTGCTGACCAGCATGATCTTCGAGGGCGTGTTCGACCGGCTGCCGGGCCTCAAGCTCGTGTTGATCGAGAGCGGCTTCGCCTGGCTGCCGGCGCTTTGCTGGCGGCTGGACCGGGTGTGGATGCGGATGCGGGACGAGCTGCACCGCTGCAAGCGCCGGCCGAGCGAGATCGTCCGCGAGCAGGTCTTCCTCACCACCCAGCCGATGGAGGAGCCGAGCCGACCGCGCCAGCTCGTCGAGTGCATCGAGTGGATCGGCTGGGACAGGCTGCTCTTCGCGACCGACTACCCGCACTGGGACTTCGACCAGCCGGACCGGGTGCTGCCGTCCTGGGTGGATGCGGAGAAGCGCCGGGCCTTCTTCACGGACAACGCGCTCGGGGTTTACGGCCGGCAGATGCCGTGACCCGCCATGTGGTGGCGCCGGTCTCCGAGTTCCCTCCGGGAACGCGCCGCTGCGTCGTGCTGGAGGGCCGGCGGATCGCGCTCTTCAATGTCGGCGGGCGCTATTTCGGCCTGCTGGACCGCTGCCCGCACCAGGGCGGCCCGCTGTCGGAAGGCGTGCTGACCGGGCTGGTCGAGGCGGACGCGCCGGGCGCCTACAGTTTCTCGCGGCCCGGCGAAATCCTGCGCTGCCCCTGGCATGGCTGGGAGTTCGACCTCGCCACCGGCGAAAGCCGCTTCGACCCCCGCCGCCACCGCACCCGCGCCTTCCGCGTCTCCGCCGCGCCGGCCGGGGAGCTCCGGGCCGAGACGGTGCCGGTCCGCGTCGAGGAGGACTATGTCGTCGTCGAGATGTGAGGGACGGCAGCGGGGGCGCGGCTGCCGGTCCGTTGAAGGATGAAGAAGGTGTAGCCGGCCTCATCGGGGAAGCGCCGCACCGTATCGATCTCTTTTCGAACCGCCTCAAGGACGTTCGTGACGCCGGCGCATCCTGTAAGCCCGGCCACGCGCGCCTCCAGCGGGACATAGTAGGCGTCATGCGCTTCCCTCGACATGCGGAAGCTGCGGATCGTCCGGTAGCCGGCGGCCTCTGCGCGCCGACCGATCTCGGCTTCGGACGCCATGTCCGGATATTCGACGGCCCAGAACTCGCGGGCGTCTTGCGAAAGGTCTTCGGTCCACCGGACAAAGTCGCTGAATGCGACGCAACCGTCCGGGCGCAGCCAGGGGCGCCACATGGCAAGCGCCCGCTCCATACCGATCGCATAGATGGACCCTTCGGCCCAGATGAGGTCGATGCTTCATGCTTCCCCCGGCGACATAGAGGCTCTCCATGTCTACGCATACCGCATGGACACGGTTTGCAACGCCGGCCTCGCGGGCGCGCTCGGCCAGCCGCTCGACGAAGGGCGCATGGATATCGACGGCCGTAACCTGCGCATCCGGGAGCGCCTGCGCCAGGGCGAAGGTCGTGCGGCCGCGCCCCGCGCCCAGGTCGAGCACCCGTCGAACGGCATCGCGGCCCGGAACCGCATCCAGCGCACGTAGCGTCGAAGCGTCGTTGCCCGGGGCACCTTGCGACAGGGGTCCGAAGACCTCGTATATGGCGGCGTCCGTGCTCACGCGGCCAGTCTACCGGGAACCCCCTTGGGGCTCAAACCGAAGTCCGGCCGCCTCAGGACGAAGCGAATTCCAGAGCCACCCTGAGGCCGGGCGGGTCGCTGCCGGGCGCCGCGTCTGCCAGCACCAGGCGGGCGTTGTGGCGCCGGGCGGCGGCGGTGGCGAGCGCGAGGCCGAGGCCGTTGCCGGGCAGGTGGCGGCTCGGGTCGAGGCGCACGAAGCGCTCGAGCACGCGCTCCCGGTCTTCCGGCGCGATGCCGGGGCCGCTGTCGGCCACGGCCACGCCCAAGGGACCGACGGTCACGGAGACCCGGCCGCCTTCCGGCGTGTATTTGACGGCGTTGTCGATGAGGTTGGACAGTGCCTGCGCCAGCAGTTCCGGCTGTCCCTCGATGTCCGGGGCCGGTCCTTCCTTCATGAATGCGAGCGCGACGCCGCGCTCTTCCGCCAGCGGCGCATGAAGTTCGGCCAGGTCTTCCGCGAGCTTGGCCAGATCGACGGGCAGCGTCGGCGCGGGGCCTGAATCCGCCCGCGCGATCGCCAGCAGGGTGTTGAAGCTGTCCATAAGCTCCCGCACCTCTGCAACCGTCCGCTCCAGCGCGTCGCGATAGGCCCCGGCTTCGGCAGGCCCCCGAAGCACGTCCTCCAGGCGCGCATGCAGGCGGGCCAGCGGCCGGCGGAGGTCGTGCGCGATATTGTCGGTCACTTCCCGCAATTCGGTCATCAGCAGCTCGATGCGCGCCAGCATCCGGTTGACGCTCGTCGCCAGGTCATCGAACTCGTCACCGCGTCCTGTCACCGGCACACGACGCGACAGGTCTCCGTCCTCCATGATCCGGCGGCCGGTCTCGTCCACCGCCTCCGCCCGCCGGCGCAGGTCGCGGGAGACCAGCACGCCGGCCGCCAGCCCCGCCAGCAGGATCAGCCCCCCGGCCGCAGCGCCGAAGAGGACGATCCGGCGGCTGAGCGCAACCTCCTCGTCGATATCGTGCGCGACCAGCAGCCGGAACCCGTCGGGAAGCTCGGCGACGAAGGCGCGGGCCGTGTGCCGGTGGGGCGGCTCGCCGTCATGCGCGCGCCGATAGTGGAAATCATGCCACCGGCCGGGCTCCCGCGCCGTCTCCGGCCATGCCGCGAGATTGCCTGCAGCCTTGCGGCCCCGGCGGTCCGCCAGAAGGTAGAGCGACCGGCCGTCATGCCTGCTCCGCCGGTTTATGACGGCGCTGAGCCTGAGCGGGCCGAACGCCCGGTAATGCTCCGCCAGCCCCTCGAGTTCCGCCGCCACGATCTGCCGGCTCTCGACTTGCAGCGCCTCCAGGGATTCGCTGTAGAGATAACGGAAACCGGCAAAGGCGAAGACCGCCAGCGCGGCGAGGTAAACCAGCGTCAGCCGAAAGGCTGAGGTGCGCAGCAGGTCAGTCGGCCGCAAGGCGGTATCCGACGCCCCTGACGGTATGCAGCAGCGGCGGGTCGAAGTCCTTGTCGATCTTGGCCCGGAGCCGTGAAATCTGCGCATCGATCACATTGGTGCCCGGGTCGAAACGGTAATCCCAGACCTGCTCCAGCAGCATGGTCCGCGTGACCACCCGTCCGGCATGCTCGGCCAGCACTTCCAGCAGGCGGAACTCCTTGGGCTTGAGCGGCACGGGCTTGCCTGCCCGGTAAACCAGGCGCTCGAGGCGGCGGATTTCAAGGTCGCCCACGGTGAAATCGGTTTCGGCGGCGATGGGCGCGCGGCGGCGGGCGAGCGCCTCCACGCGCGCGCGCAGCTCCGCGAAGGCGAAGGGTTTGACGAGGTAGTCGTCCCCGCCGGCGTTCAGCCCCTTCACGCGATCGCCGACGCTGCTGAGCGCGGTGAGGAACAGGACCGGCGTGAGGTCACCCTCGGCGCGCAGGGTCCGCACCAGGCTGAGCCCGTCCAGACCCGGCAGCATGCGGTCCACCACCAGTACGTCGAACCCGCCGCCGCGCGCCGACTCCAGTCCGTCCGGGCCGTTCGCGGCAATCTCTACCCGGTGGCCGTCCTCGTGGAGGCCCCTGGCGGTATAGGCCGCCGTCTCGCCATCGTCTTCGATGATGAGGATATTGAGCATGGGCCGCATCCTAGCATGACCGGGCCGGGAAAAGGCCGGACGCCCGCCGGAGGGAGGAGGGACCGCCGGGCGTCCGGGGCGGGGATCAGGCTGTGTTCAGCGGCAAGGCCACGAACCGGTCCCTGTTTTCCCGCCTGAGGAGCATGAGGACGGCCTTGCGCCCGGCGGTCTTCAGTTCGGCGACGATGTCCTCGGCGTCGCCTGGCGTTTCGACGGCGCGCCGGTCCACCGAAACGAGCACATCGCCCTTGCGCACGCCCTTGCGGGCCGCCGGGCTGCCGGGCGCCACATCGGCGACCACGACCTTGCCGTCCGCGGCGTCGAGATCGAGCCCGGCCAGTCTCTCGGTCCGGCCGGCGGCCTCCGCTACCTTGTCGCCGACCGGCATGGCGGCGAGCACGGCTTCGACGCTTGTCTCTGCGCCGTCCCGCCAGAGCGTCAGCTTCACCCTGTGGCCAGGGTCGCGTTCGGCGATCATGCGGGGCAGGCGGCGCATCTCGCCGACGCGCTCGCCATCCACCTCCAGGATCACATCGCCCGCCTTGAGGCCTGCGCCCGCTGCCGGCCCTGAGGGATCGACCGAGGCCACCAGCGCGCCCTTCGCCTTTTCGAGGCCGAGGCCCGCCGCCAGGTCGTCATCCATATGCTGAATGGAGACACCGAGCCGCCCGCGCTCCACCGCGCCATTGGCCTTCAACTCCGCCACGATGTCGCCCGCAAGCGCGGCCGGCACGGCGAAGCCGATGCCGACATTGCCGCCGTTCGGGGAGAAGATCGCCGTGTTCACGCCGATGACCTCGCCCTGGAGATTGAAGGTCGGGCCGCCGGAATTGCCCCGGTTGATGGGCGCTGAAATCTGGAGGAAGTCGTCATAGGGGCCGGCGCCGATACGGCGTCCCCGCGCCGAGACGATGCCGGCCGTGGCGGAATGGCCGAGGCCGAAGGGGTTGCCGACCGCCACCACCCAATCTCCGACCCGCACCCGCTCGGAAGCGCCGAACGCAACATGCGCGAGCGGTTCTTCCGCCTCCACCTTGAGGACGGCAAGGTCCGTCTTCGGGTCCGCGCCGACCAGGCGCGCCGGAAGCTTCTGCTTGTCGTGGAAGGTGATGGCGATCTCCTTCGCGCCCGCCACGACATGGTGGTTGGTCACGATATGGCCGTCGGCCGAGATGACGAAGCCGGAGCCCACTCCCGTCATAGGCTGCCAGTCGCGCCATTTTTTCTCCGGCCAGGGCCCGCGTTCGCCGAAGAAGCGGCGCATGAACTCCGGCGGGCTGGCAGGCGTCGTTGCGTTTACGCTCTTCTCGACGCGGATGTTCACCACGGCGGGCGTGACCCGCTCGATGGTTCCGGCGAGGCTCGGCAATGCTGCGGCGTCGGGCGGCCCGGAGGTCTGGAGCGCGCCCGCATGCCAGGCGCCGCCGGCCGCAAGAACGCCGCCGAGCAGGATCGCGGCGAGCGCGCGCCGGGCCGGCCGGCGAACGAGCAGTCTTGTTTGCATGGAATCTTTCCTTCCGCTGACGGTGCGGCGGAGGCCGCGTTGCGCAGAAGATAAGGAGCCAGCCTTACCGGAACCTTGCCGCCGCCTTACGATCCGGCAAGGAAGCGGGCCAGGAGCTTGCGGGCGGCAGCGGCCGGCGCCGCGCGGCCGGCCGCCACGTCACTCTCCAGCGTTCCGGCGAGCGCGCTGAGCGCGTCGTCGCGCCGGAGCGCCTCCAGCGCGCCCTCGGCAATCTCGTTCCACATCCAGGCGGTCGCCTGCCCGGTGCGGCGTTCCTCCAGTCTTGCGCCCAGCGCCTTGCGGAAGGCGTCGACCGCGTGCCACGCCTCCGCAATGCCCGCTCCGGTCAGCGCCGAGCAGGTCTGCACCCGGACCGTCCAGCCGGGCGCGGACGGGCGCAGCAGGTGGATCGCCGCCTCGTAATCAGCCGCCGTGCGCTGCGCCGGACGCTCCAGTTCGCCATCGGCCTTGTTGACCAGCACGAGGTCGGCAAGCTCGACGATGCCGCGCTTGATGCCTTGCAACTCGTCCCCGCCGGCGGGCGGCAGCAGCAGCAGGAACATATCCACCATGTCGGCGACGGCGGTTTCCGACTGGCCGACCCCGACCGTCTCCACCAGCACCACATCGAAGCCGGCGGCCTCGCAGGCGAGCATCGCCTCGCGGGTGCGCCGCGCCACGCCGCCGAGCGTCGTCCCGGCCGGCGAAGGGCGGATGAAGGCGGCGCCGTCCCGCGCCAGCGCCTCCATGCGCGTCTTGTCGCCCAGGATCGAGCCGCCGGAGCGCTTCGAACTCGGATCGACCGCCAGCACGGCGACCCTGTGTCCCGCCTCGATGACATGGCGCCCGAACGCCTCGATGAAGGTGGATTTTCCGACCCCTGGCGCGCCGCTGACGCCGAGCCGCACCGACCGGCCGGCCTTCGGCAGCAGCGCCTCCAGAAGCGCATCCGCCCGCTCGCGATGGTCGGGGCGCGAGGACTCGATCAGCGTGATGGCCCGTGCGAGAGCCCGGCGTTCGCCCGCCAGCACCGCCGCCGCGAGCCGGGAGGGGTCGGTCTCCTCCATACGTTCCGGGCGCTCAGGCCGCGAGCGCAGCGCCGCGCACCAGACCCAGGATTTCCGCGGCGGCGGCCGGGATATTGGTGCCGGGGCCGTAGATTGCGGCGACGCCGGCCTGCTTCAGGAAGGCATAGTCGCGGCTCGGGATCACGCCGCCGCAGACGACGAGGATGTCGCCGCCGCCCTCGGCTTTCAGCGCGGCGATCAGTTCCGGCACCAGCGTCCGGTGGCCGGCCGCCTGGGTCGAAATACCGACGACATGCACATCGTTCTCGACCGCCTGGCGGGCCGCTTCGGGCGGCGTCTGGAACAGCGCGCCGACATCGACATCGAAGCCGATATCGGCGAAGGCGGTGGCGATGACCTTGGCGCCCCGATCGTGCCCGTCCTGCCCCATCTTGCAGACCAGCATGCGCGGCCGCCGGCCTTCCGCCTCTGCGAAACGGGCGATATCGGCGCGGATCTTCTCGAAGCCCGCATCGCCCTCATAGGCCGAGGCATAAACGCCGGAGACCGACCGGATCGCGGCCCGGTGGCGGCCCCAGACGGCCTCCATCGCATCGGAGACCTCGCCCACCGTGGCCCGCGCCCGCATCGCCTCGACGGCGAGCGCGAGCAGATTGCCCTCGCCGGACTCCGCTGCCGCGGTAATGGCGTCAAGCGCCGTCTGGCACGCCGCCCCGTCGCGCGAGGCGCGAATATCCGACAGCCGCGCCGTCTGCATCTCGCGGACCCTGGCATTGTCGATGTCGAGGATTTCGACCTCGCTCTCTTCCGTCGGCTGGTATTTGTTGACGCCGACCACCACATCCTCGCCCCGGTCGATGCGCGCCTGGCGCCGGGCCGCGGCCTCCTCGATGCGCAGCTTCGGCATGCCGGCCTCGACCGCCCGCGTCATGCCGCCCATGGCCTCGACCTCGTCGATCAGTTTCATGGCCTCGGCGGCGAGCGAGCGCGTCAGGCTTTCCACATAATAGCTGCCGCCGAGCGGATCGACGGTGCGCGCGATGCCGGCCTCCTCGGCCAGGATGAGCTGGGTGTTGCGCGCGATCCGGGCGGAGAAGGGGGTCGGCAGCGCAATCGCTTCGTCGAGCGCGTTGGTGTGCAGCGACTGGGTGCCGCCGAGCGTGGCCGCCAGCGCCTCGATCGTGGTGCGGATGACGTTGTTATAGGGGTCCTTCTCGGCAAGGCTGACGCCCGAGGTCTGGCAATGGGTGCGGAGGGCCATCGACATCGGGTTCTTCGGCCCGAATTGCGCCATCAGCTCCGCCCAGAGCAGCCGCGCCGCGCGCAGCTTGGCAACCTCCATGAAGAAATCCATGCCGATACAGAAGAAGAAGGACAGGCGCGGCGCGAAGGCGTCGATATCCAGTCCGCGCGAGAGTGCGGCGCGCACATAGTCGAGGCCGTCCGCCAGCGTGAAGGCCAGCTCCTGCGTGCAGGTCGCGCCCGCCTCCTGCATGTGGTAGCCGCTGATCGAGATCGAGTTGAAGCGCGGCATATGCCGGGCCGTGTGCGCGATGATGTCGGCGACGATGCGCATGGAGGGCTCGGGCGGATAGATATAGGTGTTGCGGACCATGAACTCCTTGAGAATGTCGTTCTGGATCGTGCCGGAAAGGTCCGCCTGCGGCACGCCCTGCTCCTCGCCGGCGACAATGTAGCCCGCCAGCACCGGCAGCACGGCGCCGTTCATGGTCATCGACACGCTCATGTCGCCGAGCGGAATGCCGTCGAAGAGGAGCTTCATATCCTCGACGGAATCGATCGCGACGCCCGCCTTGCCGACATCGCCGGCGACGCGGGGATGGTCGCTGTCGTAACCGCGATGGGTCGCCAGGTCGAAGGCGACCGAGAGGCCCTTCTGCCCGGCAGCGAGATTCGCGCGGTAGAAGGCGTTGGATTCCTCCGCCGTCGAGAAGCCCGCATATTGCCGGATGGTCCAGGGCCGGTTGGTGTACATGGTGGCGCGCGGGCCGCGCAGGAAAGGCGCGATGCCCGGCAGCGAGCCCAGATGCTCCATCGCCTCCAGGTCGGCGGCTGTGTAGAGCGGCTTGACGGGGATGCCTTCCGGCGTCTCGCGCACAAGCTCGTCCGGCTGGCGGCCGCGCAGGTCCTTCTGCGCCAGCGCCTCCCAGTCCTGCAGCGACGGGTTCGGGAAATCGGTCATGGCAGCCTCTCCGTTCCGTCCGGCGGGCGGCCCATATTACAGCGACTCGGCGGCGGGGCGGGAGTCTGCCCCTTCGGCGTCAGTCGGCCCCGTCTATGGCGATGAATTCACCGACCGCCGCATTGGCTCGAAGCGCCTTGATCTCCGTGTATTCAGGCGAGTTGTAGAACGCCTTCGCCCGCTCCAGCGAGGGGAACTCGATGATGACCATGCGGTCCCGGAATTCGGGCCCCTCCAGCGTCACAGGCTCGCCGCCGCGCGCAATGAAGCGCCCGCCGAAGGAGGCGATGCAGTCCGGCGTGCGCGCCGTATAACGGCTGTATTGCTCGGGGTCGGTCACTTTCACACGGGCAACGACATAAGCGGTCATCGGCAGCGTTCCTTACTTGCGGGCGTTCTTCAGTCGGCGCCCACTCTACCGCAGCGCCGGTTCACGGAATATGAGCCGGAGGCATCATGCCCGTGCCCGCTTCGCGATCTGTCAGCGCCGGGTAGCGGCGCGGGCGGAAGAGCTGGTAGTGCCACCATTCGTTCATGTAGAAGTCCCAGCCCGCAGCGCTCATCAGCCCCAGCAGCAGGGCGCGGTTGCGCTGCGCTTCCGAAGAGACCGCCGTCGAGCCGTGATGCGAGGCGGGCGTGAGGTCGTCGAAGCCCGTGCCCATGTCGAGCGCCGCCCCGTCCGGCCCGGTCAGCGTCAGATCGACGGCGACGCCGCGCGTATGGATGCCGCCCCGGCGCGGATCGCTGATATAGGCCGGGTCCGGGATTGCCCGCCAGAGCGCCCATTGCGCCTCCAGCGGCCGGAAGGCGTCGAACAGCAGCAGGCCGAGCCCCTGCGCCCGCGCGAGCGCCACCCCCCGGACAAGCGCCGCCTCGGCCTCCGGCGCGAGCCAGGCGGCCGGGCGGGCGTAGATGGGCTTTCCGGCGATATTGTCCGCGCCCGCATAGGCGATATCGAAAGCGACCCCGTGGCGCTCCGGCGACAATTCGACAAGCATGACGCCGGACTCTAGCGGGCGGAACCGGGTTCGAGGAAGATCAGGACGATCCCGGCCGCGACCATCGCGGTTCCGGCCAATTGCCGCCAGCCGAAGCTTTCGCCGAAGACGACCGCCGACGCGATCGCCGCGATGACGACGGTGCCTGCGACGATCACCGGAATCGCCACGCCGGCCCGCATGGGCCTGTCCAGGCCGATCCCGCCGAAGAGGTAGAAATACCCGATCTCCGCAGCGCCGATGCACAGGCCGGCCAGCACGGCCCAGAGATACGCCCGCGGCGCGAGCGAGAACGCATGCCCGCCCTGCGCCGCCAGGAAGCCCATGAACAGGACCGAGGTTGAAAGCGCCGCGACCTGCAGGCAGACGGTCGCCAGCACGGTGGTGGTGGCGGAGGCCGGAACATGGGCTCCCGACAGCTTGACCAGAAGGTTGTAGCCCGCATAGAGCAGCGTCACCGTCGCCAGGAGCATCGCAGCGACCATGCGCGCCCTCCCTCCGTGTCCCGGAGCCGGCCGGATCGTTCAGGCGGCCCTCTTCCTGCCGTAGCTGTCCATCGCCGTCAGCACGTCGTCCAGGGAGCGCCGGGCGCCGGTCTGCAGATACTCCATCGCCCGCAACGCGGCCTCATGCGCTTCCGGGCTGGACCCGGCGACGCAATCCTCGATCACGCGGCAGAAATAGTCGCCCTGATGGCCGTCGACGAAAGTGTAGTGGACGCAGACATCGGTCAGCCCGCCCGTCAGCAGCAGCGTATCCGCCCTGAGCCCCCGCAACAGGATTTCCAGATCGGTGCCGTAGAAGGCCGAATAGCGCCGCTTCTGGATCAGGTAGTCCCCGTCGCGAAAGTCGATCACATCCTTCGCCAGAGCCGTTTCCGGGTTGTTGTCGAGGCAGTGGACGTCCTCGCTGCCGTCGAGTTCGCGGCCGAAATCCACCAGGTCGGCCCGGTGGATCTCCTGGATGAAGACGATCGGGATTCCCACCGCCCGCGCCCGGTCGATGGCGAAGCGGGCCCGGGCGACCCGCTCGGCGTAATCCGGCATATGGGGGATCGAACGGACCTCCTTCTTGACGAAAGCGGATTGCTGGATGTCGATGACGACAAGGACCGGCCGCCCCTCGATCAGCTTGCGTTCGGATGTCCCGGTATCGATCATGCAAGAGTTCCGCTTCAGGTGGAGCCGCATCGTTCCGGCGATAATCGGACGGACTCTAACCCGGATGCCTCGCCGAGGTCACGATGCGAGCACCGTGCCCGTCTCCGCCGGCCAGGTCAGCACCGCCGGGTCTCCGACGGTAAACGGTTGCGCGAGCGCGCGCCCCTCGTTCGGCCGCGAGACCCGGAGGGCGCCCTCGGGGCCCGGGGCGATACGAACCCCGTAGATCGACAGTCCGCCGCGATAGCTGACATCCTCAACCTGACCGGCAAGCCGGTTGAATGCGGATGCGCCGGCCGGCTCCTCGTCCGGCCGGTGTATGGCGATCTTCTCGGGCCGGATCGCCAGCCAGACCGTCCGGCCGTCGGCAATACCGGGCGCGGCGCTTGCCGCCAGACGCGCGCCCAGCGCCGGCGTTTCCACCTCGAAGCCGCCATCCACGGTCCGGCGGCCGGCGCCGGCGATCAGGTTGACGGCGCCGATGAAACCTGCGGTGAAGCGGTCGGCCGGGGCCTCGTAGAGCTCGACAGGCGGCGCGGTCTGGCGGATCGACCCGCCTTCCATGACCGCCACGCGGTCTGCCATGGACAGCGCCTCTTCCCGGTCGTGGGTCACGAGCACAAAGGCGATGCCGACCGTCTCCCTGAGACGGACGAGCTCGGAACGCATCTGCTCGCGCAAGGGCGCGTCCAGGGCCGAAAGCGGTTCGTCCAGCAGCAGCGCCCTCGGACGCTTGACGAGCGCCCTTGCCAGCGCGACCCGCTGGCGTTCGCCGCCGGAGAGCCGGTCCGGCATCCGGCCGCCATAGCCGCCGAGCGCCACAAGGTCGAGCGCTTCCCCGGCCTGCTTCCGCGCCTCGGATCGCCCGGCGCCGGAAGCGCGCAGCCCGTAGGCCACATTGTCGAGCGCCGTAAGGTGCGGAAACAGGGCGTAGGATTGGAAGACCATATTGACCGGCCGGCGGTTCGGCGGTTCTGCGGTCATGTCGCGTCCGTCGATGAACACCGATCCGGCGTCGGGATGCTCCAGTCCCGCCAGCATCCTGAGCACGGTCGTCTTCCCGCAGCCGGAAGGACCGAGCAGGGCGAAAAACTCACCCGCATGGATGTCCAGGCTCACATCCCGCACCGCTTCGACAACGCCGAAGCGCTTTTGCAGGCTCGTCGCCCGGACGACCGGCGCCCTCACCGGAAGACTTCCCGGAACCGCCGGTTCCCGAGACCGACCGCGAGCGCCGCGGCCGCCGCTGTCACCGCGACCAGCACGGTCGAGGCCGCATTGACCTCCGGGGTCACCGAAAACCGCACCATGGAATAGACCTTGACCGGGAAGGTGATCGTGTCAGGTCCCGAGGTGAAGAAGGTAATGACGAAATCGTCCAGCGACAGGATGAAGGCGAGCAGTGCGCCCGCCGCGAGGCCGGGGCGCATATGCGGGACGACCGTGTCGCGAAGCGCCGCCCAGGGCCCGGCCCCAAGGTCGCGCGCCGCCTCCTCCAGATCCCGGTCGAAGCTTGCCAGCCGGGCCCGGACGACGACGGCGACGAAGGGGAAGGCGAAGGAGACATGCGCAACCCCGATACGCGACAGATTGAGCGGCCAGGGCAGGGCATCCGGCCAGCCGATCCGGGAGAAGAAGACCAGCATCGCCACGCCCATGCAGATTTCCGGAATCGCGATGGGCAGCGCAACGGCCCCCTCGCAGGCCCATTTGAGCGGAAAGCGGTAGCGCCAGAGAAGCCATGCGGCGGCTGCGCCAAGGGCCGTGGCGACCAGCGCGGTAAAGCACGCGATCAGCAGCGAGTTGACGAAGGCCTCGATCAGCGTCTCGTTGGCGGCGGCCTTCTCGTAATATTTCGTCGTGAAGCCGCGCCAGACGATGTTGCGCTTGCTGTCGTTGAAGGAGAACGCGACAAGCGCGGCGAGCGGCGCGTAGAGGAAGACGAAGACGGCGAGCAGGACGATCCGCATCCAGGCCCGGCGCGTGTAGTCGAGCGGCCCCGGCGGCATGCGGCGCCCCTTCGCCCGGCCCGTCACCGCATGCGCCTCCGGCGGGCGGCAAGCGCCGGGCCGAGCGCCAGCGCGCCGAATGCGGCGTAGATCAACAGCAGTGACAAGGCGGCGCCGAAAGGCCAGTCATTGGCGCGCTTGAACTGGCGTTCGATGACATTCGCGATCATCTGGCTGTCGGCGCCGCCGAGCAGGTCCGGCGTCAGATAGGAGCCGAGCGCCGGAATGAACACCAGGACCGCCCCCGCAAACAGGCCCGGCAGCGCCGCCGGCATTACGACCGTCCAGAAGGCCCGCAGGCGGCTCGCGCCGAGGTCGAGCGCCGCCTCGACCGGCGCGCGGTCCATCCGCTCCAGCGCCGCATAGATCGGCAGCACCGCGAAGGGCATATGGACATAGACCAGCCCCACCACCACGGCGGCGTCGTTGTAAAGCAACGGCAGCGGCTCGAAAGGAAGGCCCAGCCCCCCGGCCGCCCAGCCGAGGACGGCATTGACATAGCCCCCGCTCCGCAGCACGGCGATCAACGCATAGGTGCGGATGAGCAGATTGGTGAGGAAGGGCAGCACAACCAGCAGCAGAAGCGCAGGCTTCCAGCGTGCGGGCGCAAACGCGATGCCGACCGCCACGGGCAGGCCCAGGACGAGCGAGATTACGGCGGTCAACCCGGCAAGCCGGATGCTCCTGAGCAGAATGTCGAGATAGAGGGGGTCGAGCGCGCGCAGATAGTTGTCGAGCGTCCAGACGATCTCGATATCGACGAGTCCCGCCTGCCTGCCGAAACTGAAGACCCACACGAATGCGAGCGGGGCGAGAAAGAAGAGCAGGAACCAGAGGCCGGGCCCCAGCGCCGCCAGGCCGGCAGACAGACTCTCCCGCCGTTTGCCGTGCTTGCCGTCCGGCCGGTGGCCGGTGCCGGCCTTGGCCGTCAAGCCGCCCGGATCCGGGTCCAGGCGGTGTCGTAGAGCCGCGCGGCCTCCTGGCCCATATAGAGCGCCGGTTCGCAGGCCGCGAGCGTCTCCGCGCTCGGGAAGATGCCTGGATTCCGCGTATAGCTCTCCGGCAGCAGCGCCCTGGCGGCGGCGTTCGGCGTCGCATAGTGGATCGCTTTCGCGATGGCCGCGCCGGCCTCGGCCTCCAGTATGAAGTTTATGAAGGCATGCGCGTTTTCGGGGTGCGGCGCGCCGCGGGGAATCGCGAGCGCGTCCTCCCACACGATCGACCCCTCGCGCGGCACGACATAGGAGATGTCATCGTCCTCCTCCATCGCCTGCAATATGTCGCCGTTCCACTCCATTGCGAGGTCCACCTCGCCGGAGAGCAGCAGGTCCTGGCCGTTGTCCGGCGCGAACAGCTTGAGATGCGGCTTCTGCGCGATAATCAGCCTTTCGGCCGCCTCGACGATTTCCGGGTCGGTCGTATTGAGCGGATGGCCCATATATTTGAAGGCCGCGCCCAGCACCGTGGCCGCCTCGCTCTGCAGCGCGCAGCGGCCGCTGTAACGGTCCGAGTCGTAAAGCCAGCGCCAGCTGTCGGGCACGCCGTCACAGCGCGACTTGCGGTAGCCGATGCCCATCGTGCCCCACATATAGGGGATCGAATGGCGCCGGCCGGGGTCGAAGGCGACATCCCGGAAGGCGGGCTCGATATTCGCCATATTGGGAATGGCCGCATGGTCGAGCGGCATGAGCATGTCGGCCGCAATCATGCGCTCGACGAAATCGTTGGTCGGCACGATGACGTCGTAGCCGGGATTGCCCGCCCTCAGCCTCGCGAACAGCTCGTCATTGTCCGCATAGAGGTCCATCCGCACCGCTATGCCGGTAAGCGCCTCAAAATCCGCCAGCGTGGTCTCGCCGATATAAGTGTCCCAATTGTAGAAATTGAGCCTGGGCTCCTCGCCGGCGAACGCCGCCTGCGGCAGGAGCGATAGGCCGGCTGCCGCGGCGCCCGTGCCCGCAAGAAAGCGGCGGCGCGTCGGCCGGGGGCCCGGGACTGGACCCATCGAGGTCTCCTTCGGTTTTCCGGGGCGCGGTGAGTGTCCAGCGGGCGTGGGGAGAAGTCAAACGTGGGAGCCTCAGCAGATGCATAACAGAATCGGCGGCGACACGCGGATTATCGCGCATCTTGGCGTGCCGACCGGGACCTTCAAATCGCCGCTCATCTACAACCCCTGGTTCCGGAGCCGGGGCATAGACTGCGTGGTGGTGCCGATGGGATGCGAGGCGGCGGATTTCGCGGCCTTCCTGCCGCTCGTCTTCCGCCTGCGCAACATTGCGGGGGCGCTCATCACCATGCCGCACAAAGTGGCGGCGGCGGGCCTGCTCGATGCGGCAAGCCCGGCCGTCGCGATCTGCGGGTCCTGCAATGCGGTGAAGCGGGACGGCGCCGGCCGGCTCATCGGCGACATGTTCGACGGCGAGGGCTTCGTCGCCGGCCTGCGGAGCAAGGGTTGGACAGTCCGGGGCGCCTCGGCGCTCGTGGTCGGCTCGGGCGGCGTCGGCGCCGCCATAGCAGCCTCGCTCGCCCGGGCGGGCGCAGCCAGCCTCGCCCTGTTCGACATCGACGGCCGGGCCTCGGAGAGGCTCGCCGGCCGGCTGCGCCGCCATTACCCGAAACTCGCGATCGAGACCGGATCGAACGACCCGCAGGGCCATGGCATTATCGTGAACGCAACCCCGCTCGGCATGAAGCCCGGCGACCCGCTGCCGATGGACCCCGGGCGCATCGAGCCGGGCGGGTTCGCCGGCGATGTCGTGCTGACGCGGGAGGAGACCCCGTTCCTCGCCGCCGCCCGCGCCAGGGGATGCCGGACCCAGGCCGGGATCGACATGGTCTTCCAGCAGGTCCCGGCTTATCTGGACTTCTTCGGATTCCCTGCCGCGGCGCCCGGGGAACTCCGCCGGCTGGCCGAGCTGGACGATTGACAGCAGCGACCGGCCGCCCGGCGGCTCACTGGCGCATTTTGTTCATGATATAGGAAATAATACTCAAAAAAGCTTGACGCCGGGACATCATCGACAAGATAGGACAGAACGGAAGCGGCAAAGGCGGCGCCCGCCTTTCCTCGCAACCGAAGGAGGGTGTTATGCCCCAACCGGCTACAGGATATGAGCCAGGTGCATGCAGATCATGACATATCATGACACTGCGCCGGGGTTGTCCCACCCGGCGCATGCCGTCGCCCTACAATGTGATCCCCCCGTCGGCGATGAAGACGGCGCCGGTGGTGTAAGCGCTTTCGTCTGCGGCGAGGTGGACAGCGAGCGCGGCGATCTCCTCCGGCGTGCCGAGGCGCCCGAGCGGCTGGCGGGCGATGAAGTCCTTGCGGGCCTGCACGGGGTCGTCGAAGGCGGCGATGCGCTCGTCGAGCGAGGGCGACTGCACCGTGCCGGGCGCAATGGCGTTGCAGCGCACGCCGGTCGAGATCGCGTCCGCCGCGACCGCGCGCGTCAGCCCGATCACCGCCGCCTTGGTGGTCGAATAGACCGCGCGGAACGGCACGCCTTTCAGGTTGGAGGCGACCGAGGCCATATTGACGATGGAGCCTTGGCCCGCCGCCATCATGCCCGGCAGGAAGGCCCTTATGGTGCGGAACATCGACTTCACATTGAGGTCGAAGGCGAAGTCGAGCTCCGCTTCGGTCGCCTCCAGGATCGTGCCGTGATGGACGAAGCCCGCGACATTGCAGAGCGCGTCCACAGGGCCGACCATTTCGGCGAAAGCCGTCACCGCCGCGCCGTCGGTCGCGTCGAGCCGGTGCGTCTCGATACCGCCGCCCATATCCGCCAGCTTTTCCGGCGCGATATCCGTCGCCAGCACCCGCGCGCCCTCGGCCGCCGCCGCCAGCGCGATAGCGCGTCCGATGCCCTGCCCCGCCGCCGTCACCAGAACCGTCTTGCCTTCGAGTCGCATGGAAATTCCCCCTCGTTCCCGGTCCGCCGTCTTGACCGCGCGCCGGATTCGGTTCACCAGATCGGGCGAATGTCGCCCCTTGAGCGAAAGACGTAAAGGAGCTTCGGCGCCGCCATGCCGGACACCCACGCCATCGACCGGATTACCGCCGACCTCACCTTCACCGTCCGGCAGGACGCCAAGCCCTGGTTCGAGAGTTCGGCGCTGACGGGCGGCGCGCCCCGGGTCCACTTCCTGACCGAAGACCGGCCGGTGACGATCCATGACATGCGCGCCGACGCCGACCGGCTATCCCTGGATGTCACGGGCTTCGAGCTGCACCGCCATGTGACGGCAGTGGACGACCTTTACGACGACGACGCGGTCGCCAATGTCTATGACCGCGAGGTCGAGGAACTGCTGAAACGGCTGACCGGAGCCGATATTGCCGTCGTGTTCGACCGCACGCGGCGTTCGGATGCGGGCGCGGGCGCGGGCAACCCGGACGGCATGCGCGGGCCGGCGGGCCGGGTGCATGTGGACTATACCGACGCCTCGGGGCCGAAGCGCGCCCGCGACGTGCTGGGCGGCGACACGGTGGACCGCGTGCTGGGCGCCGGCGGGCGGATCGTGCAGATCAATGTCTGGCGGCCGATCCGGGGGCCGGTCGAGCGTTCGCCGCTGGCGCTGGCCGATGCCGGCAGCATCCCGAAGGAGGACCTGCTGGCCACCGACCAGGTCTTTCCCGACCGTGTGGGGGAGATCTACCAGCTCGCGTATTCGCCCGCGCATCGCTGGTACTGGGCGCCGAGGATGGAGCGCGAGGAGACGCTGCTCATCAAGGGCTGGGACAGCCTGGACGACGGGCGCGCCCGCTACACGCCCCACGGCGCCTTCGCCCTGCCGGACGGCGACCCCGCCGCGCCGCCGCGCGAGAGCATTGAACTCAGGACCTTCATCGCCTTCGAAGGCTGATGCCTCGGGACGCGGATTTCCGGCGGTCGAACGCTTGACCCAGGTGAAACCGTGGTAAGATGGAGCAGCAGAGGCGGCTTGCTACGGGGCCGCCTTTTCGATTCCAGGGCCTGCAGGGGACCGACAAGAATGCCGGAAACGAACAGGGGGTATGCGTGCTACGCA
The DNA here is from genome assembly GCA_022822125.1 of Alphaproteobacteria bacterium. The sequence continues at coordinate 11,431 of JAJECF010000140.1, read as the reverse complement.
TGAAGATCATGACATCGCATGACAAAACATGACCCTTCGCAGGGGCCGTGCGGCATGGCTTCTGTCGGAAACCGGTCACAGGCTCATCGGTTTCGAGCGATAAACGACGATATAATCCCGAAGTTGAGGGCCGCCCGCCATGACCGATGAAATCAAGATCGCCTTCAGGACGGCCGACGGAGAGGTCTTCCATGCGAGCGGCATGCCGGGCGCCACCGTGATGGAAACCGCCGTCCGCAACGACGTGCCCGGCATAGAAGCCGAATGCGGCGGCGCTTGCGCCTGCGCAACCTGTCATGTGTATGCGCCTGAAACTCTCGGGGCCGCTAAAGACGCATATGAGCAGGACATGCTGGATTTCACGGCGGACGAGCGGCGCCCCAACAGCCGCCTGTCCTGCCAGATAGAGCTGGAGCCGGCCCTGGAGGGCGCGGTGTTCGACCTGCCGCGCATACAGATCTGATGTCCGGAACCGTCATTGTCGGCGCCGGCCATGCCGGGGTTCAGGCCGCCGCCTCGCTGCGCCAGGCCGGCTACCGGGAACCGATTCGCCTGATCGGAGAGGAGGATTGCCCGCCCTATCACCGGCCGCCGCTCTCCAAGGCCATGCTGGCGGGCGAGAAGCAGCCGGATCAGATCGCGCTCCGGGGCCCGGACTTCTTCGACCGCAACGATATCGAGCTCATTGCCGGCGCCCGCGCCCTTGCGCTCGATCCCGCGTCGAAAACGTTGCGGCTGGAAGACGGGGCCCTCGCCTATGACAAGACCGTGATCGCCACCGGGGCCGGCGCGCGGATGCTGGAAGGCCTTCGATACGACAATGTTCTCGTCCTGCGCACCATGCGGGACGCGCTTGCGCTGCGGGAGGCGCTCGTTCCCGGCGCGAGGCTCATCATCATCGGCGGCGGGTTCATCGGGCTGGAAGTGGCCGCCACGGCGCGCAAGCTCGGGCTCTCGGTCGATATCGTCGAGGCGCAGGAGCGGCTGCTGAAACGCGCAGCGCCTGCCTTCCTGTCCGACTATATCCGCCGCCGGCACGCCGCCGAGGGCGTGCGTATCCATCTCGGCGCGCAAATCGAGAGGATCGACGCCAATGCCGGCCGGGTCGCCTCGATCGGGCTTTCTAACGGCGAGACCCTGGCGGCCGACCTTGTTCTGGTGGGCGTCGGCAACCGGCCCGAAACCGGCCTGGGCGAGGAGGCCGGCGCAAAAACCGACCTCGGCGGGCTGCTTGTGAACGAAGCCCTGCAGACCACGCTTCCGGATGTGTACGCCATCGGCGATTGCGCGACCTTTGACCTGCCGGCCGCGGGAGGCCGGGTGCGGCTTGAGTCGGTGCAGAATGCCGTCGATCAGGGCAAGGCGGTTGCGGGGCAAATCGCGGGGCGGGGCGAGGCCTATAATCCCGTGCCGTGGTTCTGGAGCGACCAGTTCGACATGAAACTCCAGATGACGGGCCTGCCGCTTCCGGGGAGCGCGTTCACGGTTCGCGGCGATGTCGAAAGCGGCGGCTTCAGCCTGATCGAGACGCTGGGCGACCGCCTCATCGCCGTCTATTCTGTCAATGCGGTTGGCGACCACATGGCCTCGCGCCGGCTTGTCGGCGCGTCCGGCAGGTTCGACAAGGCCGCCGCTGCGAACGCGGACATCCCGCTCAAGGCGTGTCTGGCGGCGCCTGCGGATTGATGCGGGCTTGCAGGAGCCGAGCCATGATTAGCAGGGAACTCAACGACCGTCTTACCCTCACCGGAAAGGGCCGGCCCGCCGGCGAGGTGCTCCGCCGCTACTGGCAGCCGGCCGCGCTGGCGGAGGAACTGGACGGCGGACGCCCGGTCGCGCCGGTGACGCTTCTGGGTGAGCGGCTCGTGCTGTTTCGCGACGATGATGGCGAGCTCGGCCTGATCGGCCGGCACTGCCTGCACCGGGGCGCGGACCTCTGCTTCGGCCGCCGCGAGGACAACGGCCTGCGCTGCCCGTTCCATGGCTGGCTCTACGACCGCAACGGCCGCTGCCTCGAACAGCCGGGAGAGCCCGAAGGCTCCCGGATGCATGAGCGGTTGCGGACGATTTCCTATCCCGTCGTCGAAAAGAACGGCGTCGTCTTCGCCTATCTGGGTCCGGGCGAGCCGCCGGGCTTCCCCGCTTTCGACTGTTTCCGCGCGCCCCGGAGCCATGTCTTCGCGTTCAAGGGCCTTTGGGAATGCAATTGGCTGCAGGCTCTGGAAATCGGCATCGACCCCGCGCATGCTTCCTTCCTGCACCGCTTCCTGGAGGACGAGGACCCGAAGGACGGCTATGGCAGGCAGTTCCGGGACAGCGCGGCCGCCGGCTCCAATATCCCCATGACCCGGCTGCTGCGGGACTATCCGCGCCCCGAAATCAGGGTGGAGGAAACGGAATTCGGCCTCAGACTTACGGCGCTCAGGCACATGGAAAACGGCTTGACCCATGTGCGCGTCACGAACCAGATCTTCCCCCAGGCGATCTGCATCCCGATGAGCCGCGAGATGACGATCACCCAGTGGCATGTGCCGGTGGATGACGAGACCTGCTACTGGTATTCGCTGTTCACCAGTTTCGACAAGCCCGTGGACAGGGAGACGATGCGCGCGCAAAGGCTGAAAGAGCACAGCCTGCCCGACTACGCTCCGCTGAAGAGCAGGCGCAACGACTACGGATACGACCCGGAACAGCAGGCGGCGCGGACCTGGACGGGCATGGGGTTCGACATCAATGTGCATGACCAGTGGGCGGTCGAGGGCATGGGCCCGATACAGGACCGCACCGCAGAGCATCTCGGCAGCACCGATATAGGCATTGTCCGCTATCGCAGGCTGCTGCGGGCGGCGATCGAGGGCCTCGCCGCAGGCGGCGGGACCGCCCTGCCGATGCTGAACGGCGCGGATGCAGCCAGGCTCACCGGGCCCTTGTCCAACGATGCGATTGCGGACACGGCCGACTGGGAGGCCGCCAGCCTGCGCGCCGACATGGAGCGCCGCGCTGCATGCCCCTGGGATGCGTCCCTTTAGGCGGGCATGAGCCGCATCGAAGACAGGATAAGGGCGGGCGCGCTTGCGCGGTCCGGGGCATATTCCATTGACGACATCGCCCGCGCGGCGGAGACGGTCGCGCTGGTCGAAGCGGAAGGAATCGAAACCGTCCGCACGGTCCTTGCCGACCCGCACGGCATATTGCGCGGCAAGGTGATTACCGCCGAGGCGCTGGCGGACGCCTTCGCCTCCGGCATTCGCGCCCCGTCCACCCTGCTGCTCAAGGATGTGTCCCACCGGACCGCATTTCCGGTCTGGTCCGACACGGGCGACGCGCCGATGCGCGGGGCCGGCGACCTTATGCTCATTCCCCTGCCGGACACATTCCGCCGGCTGCCCTGGTCACCGCATTCCGCGCTGATCCACTGCGATGTAGCGACGACTTCTGGCGCGCCGGTTTCCTTCGCCTCCCGCCGGGTCCTGCAGGCAGCCTGTGACAGGCTTTCGGAACAGGGCCTGCAGGCGGTCATGGGGCTGGAAGTGGAATTCCAGGTCTTCGAGACCGTCGATCCCGCACTCGAGCACGCCGACACGACCATGCCGGCCCGCCCGCCGGCGACGCGCGCGCTGAACCAAGGCTACCAGTATCTGACGGAGACCCGCTACGGCGAGGTGGAGGCGCTTCTCGATACGCTCCGCCGCAGCGCGCAGGCGATGGGCATGCCGGTGCGCAGCGTCGAGATCGAGATGGGGCCGGGCCAGTTCGAGTTCACTTTCGCCCCCGCCGACCCTATGGCGATCGCGGACATGGCCGTCAATTTCCGCACGATGGCGAAGGAGGTCTGCCATCGCGAGGGCCTCCTGGCCTCGTTCATGGCGAGGCCCAGGCTGCCGAACGCGGCGAGCAACGGCTGGCACATCCACCAGTCCGTTCGGGATGCGGACGACCGGAGCCTGTTCATGCCGGAGGCGGACGGCGCGCTGACATCGGCGGCAAGCGGCTGGATTGCCGGACTTCTGCGCCATGCGGCCGCTTCCTGCATCGCCACGACTCCCACGGTGAACGGCTACAAGCGTTACACGGCCTATCTGCTCGCGCCCAACCGGATCGGCTGGGCCCATGACAATCGCGGCGCCATGCTGCGTGCGCTCATGGCTCCGGGCGATCCGGCAAGCCGGGTGGAAAACCGCGCGCCCGACAGCACCGCAAACCCTTATTTCGCGCTCGCCTTCCAGATCCTCTCCGGGCTGGACGGGCTGAAGAAGGGCCTGGCCGCGCCACCGCCTCTTGCCCGGCCGTATGATGACGAAAGCGCCGAGAGACTACCCGCGAGCCTGCTTGCCGCCATTGAGAGCTTCGAGGCGTCGGACCTGTATCGCGCCGCCCTCGGAGACGGCTTCGTATCCTATCTGGCGCGGCTCAAGCGCGCCGAATGGGACCGTTACCTCATGACCGTTTCGGAATGGGAGCAGGCGGAGTATTTCACCGCCTTCTGAGCCGGTCCGCGCCTCTCCGGGCTAATCGGCGGCCTCGCTGCGGCCCATGATGACCTCCGTCTGGTCGTCCGGCACATAGAAATAGGAGCCGGGACGGAAATCGTAGCCGAGGTCGCCCATCAGACGACGCTGGCGCGGCGTGGCGCGCTGGGTCAGCGCATGCGCGCCGTTATAGTCGTAGGCGCGCATGAACATCTGCGAATAGTTGTAGAGCAGGGTCTTGCGGGCCCGGCCGGAATTGTTGGGCGCCGGTCCGTGCCAGAGCGCATGGGAGAAGATGAAGCAGTCGCCGGCCTCGCCTTCCAGATGCACCGCGCCCGGCGATTGCGGCGTGAGCGCCGGCTGGCGGTCCCAGGGGAAGGGGCGCATGTGGCTGCCCGGGTACACGGTGAAATTGCCCGCATTGCGGCCTTCCACGTCGGTGAGCAGATATAGCGCCTTGACGGCGATGGGGCGGCTCGTCTCGGTTACGCGCACCTCGCGCTGGCCCTCGCCGCCATCGGTATGCGTGAAGCCTTCGAACCCGTCGCCGGAGCCGCGCACGATCGCCTGCGACATGCTGAAAGCGAGGTTCGGGCCCATGATATCGACGATGAGGTCAAACACCGGCGCATGGTCGATGAGGTCGATGAAGGACTGGTCGTAGGAGAGCAGGTCGCGCCGGTCCATGAAGGCTTCGGGATTCTGGTCGGCGCATTGCTCGACCCAGCCGTAATGGCCTCGCGGCAGCATGCCGGACAGGGGCTCATAGCCTGGCCGCTTGCGGATTTCGTCGATCTTGTCCGAGAAGAAGGCAGTCCGCTCCGGCGAGAGCGCGCCCTTTACCAGCAGATAACCGTCGATATTCCAGTTGCGGCGTTGTTCCGGGGTCAGCGTCTGCATCTCGGTTTGCTCCGTTGCGGCCGGCGTCTGCGGATTATTCGCCGCCGCGCGCTCCGTTTCAACCGTCTTCCGCTTACGGCTCCTGCCGCTCCAGCGCGCCGACGGGTTCGTCGAACGCAAAGACGTCATTGTCGATCGGCTGGTTCGCCGCCAGATTGAAGAGCGTGACCCGGGTCGGCTGGCCGAGCGCATCCACGGCGACCCATCCCATAAGCCTCAGCTCTCCGAGCCGGTCGGCGAAACTGACGGCGATGCGCCCGTCTTCGGGCGCGTCGGCGTCCACGGCGGTGAAGACGAGCAGGCCGGGCGAGCGGTGGACATCGACGACGCGGTACGGGCTGCCCGGCGCAAGCGACACCTTGTCCGCCAGCAGGAACCAGGCGGGCGTATCCTTCCAGTCTAGGCGGGTGGCCGTCTTGAGGTCGCGGTCGTAATAGATCAGCTCCGATCCGGGCGACACCAGCAGAATCGGCGTCGGGGGATCGTATTCGAAGCGCATCCGGCCCGGACGCTTGACCTTGAGCCTGCCGGTGGCGGCCTCGCCCGAGGCGTCCAGCTGCACGAAGCGCGCCTGCAGAGTGGCCAGACCGTTGAGATAGGCCTCGGCGCGGGCGATGGCGGTGCGGTCGTCCTCGTCGAGCGCCGCCCTTTCGGCCGCAGCCGGAGACGCGAGCGCAACGGACAGCAACGCCGCTGCCGCCGCCCGTCGGAGCCGGTCAATCGTCATGTCCGCCTACCAGCACTTCACGCTTGTTCTGATGATTGGGTCCGCTGATCACGCCCTGGGCCTCCATCTCCTCGACGATGCGCGCCGCGCGGTTATAGCCGATGCGCAGATGGCGCTGAATGAGGCTGACGGACACCTTGCGCTCGCGGGCCACGAAGGCCACGGCGCGGTCGTAGAGATCGTCCTCTCCCGACGCGCCCTCGGCCTTCTCGAACCCCGGAATCCCCGAGGCGACATCCTCGTCCTCGGTGATCGCGTCGAGATAGTCGGGCGCGCCCTGGGACTTGAGATAGGCGACCACCTCCTCGACTTCCTCGTCCGAGACGAAGGGGCCGTGAATGCGGACGATGCGCCCGCCTGCGGCCATGTACAGCATGTCGCCCTGGCCCAGAAGCTGCTCCGCGCCGCCCTCGCCCAGAATGGTGCGGCTGTCGATCTTCGAGGTGACCTGGAAGCTGATCCGGGTCGGGAAGTTCGCCTTTATCGTGCCGGTGATGACATCGACGGAGGGACGCTGGGTCGCCATCAGCAGGTGGATGCCGGCGGCCCGCGCCATCTGGGCGAGGCGCTGGATCGCGGTCTCGATATCGTTGCGCGCGACCAGCATCAGGTCGGCGAGCTCGTCGATCACCACCACGATGAAGGGCAGCGGGCGCATGTCGAGCGGCTGATCCTCGAATTCCGGCGCGCCGGTCTCCGGGTCGTAGCCGGTCTGCACCCGGCGGGTCAGGGTCTCGCCCTGCCTGAGCGCCTCGGCGATGCGCGCATTGTAGCTGCCGATGCTGCGCACCCCGATCGCCGACATCGCCCGATAGCGGTTCTCCATTTCGCGCACGGTCCATTTGAGCGCGACGACCGCCTTTCTGGGGTCGGTGACGACCGGGGCCAGAAGATGCGGGATGCCCTCATAGACGGAGAGCTCCAGCATTTTCGGATCGACCATGATGATCCGGCAGCGTTCCGGCGGCAGCCTGTAGAGCAGGGAGAGGATCATGGTGTTGATCGCGACCGACTTGCCGGAGCCCGTGGTGCCTGCGATCAGCAGATGCGGCATCCCCTCCAGCTGGGCGATCTTCGGGGTCCCGCCGATATCCTTGCCAAGGATCAGCGGCAGGTCCGCCTTCGAGAGTTCGTAGGCTTCGGCCTCGATCAGCTCGCGCATGAAGACTGTCTGGCGGATCCGGTTCGGCATTTCGATCCCGATCACCGTGCGGCCGGGAACAAGGGCCACCCGCACCGAAATCGCCGACATGTAGCGCGCGATGTCGTCCGCGAGGCCGATGATGCGGGAGGACTTGATCCCCGGCTCGGGCTCGAATTCGTAGAGCGTCACCACCGGGCCCGGCCGCGTCGCGACCACTTTGCCGCCAATGCCGAAATCCTCCAGCACCGACATCAGCAGGGCCGCATTACGCTCCAGGCTTTCGCCGTCCGGCATGCCGCGCTCGGCGTCCGGCGGCGGCAATTGCAGCATATCGACCGGCGGGCGCATATAGCCGTCATCCAGCGGCAGGCTGCGCTGCTGGACCGTCGGCCCGCGCTTCCGTCGGCGGGGCGGCGGCTGTTCCTGGGGAGCGGGCGGCGGCGGTACGGCAGGCACCTCATCCGCGTCCGCAGGGGCCGCCATGTCATGTTCCTCGACTCCGGCCTGGCGCAGGGCAGGCGCCGTCCGGCGCCGGGTGCGCTGCGGCGTTTCTACCCGCCTGGCATGGCGGCTGACCGACGGCACAGGCAACAGGCTGCAGGCGCGGCGAAGCCCCCGCCCCGCGGCAACCACGCCGGCGCCGATCCAGGCCCAGTCCTCCAGGTCGAAGCCGAACGCCCAGGCTCCCAGCAGCACGCCCAGGCCGAGCGCGGCGGCATGGACGATCCATGCCGAACCGCCAAGCAGCAGATCCGCCTGCCGGTGCAGCACGGCTCCGAGCGCGCCTCCGGGCGTCTCGCCCAGCGGCCAGTCCGCAACGCCCTGGAGCGCCGCCAGCCCCATGGCGAGGCAGGGCAGGACAAGCGCCAGCGCCGCCAGGCGCAGGACGGTACGGCGGGTGCGCTTCAATTTGAGCCCGCGGCATCCCCAGGCGATCGGGGCAATGGCCGCAGCCGCGGCGGCCAGGCCGAAACCGCGCAGCAGCCAGTCCGCGATCCAGGCGCCGACGCCGCCGAGCACATTTGAGGTCGAGCCCCTGGAAGCGACATTGGCGGACGGATCGGAAGCGTCATAGGTGATCAGCGCCAGCGCCAGCGCCAGCCCGACGGCCAGTTGCGCGCTGCCGAGCGCCCTCAGGCCCAGCTGGCGGAGGCCGCGGCGCAGCCGGGGCGGGAACAGCACCGGCCGCTCGGAACGCATGGTCGCGGTCGTCATCGAAATGACTCCGAAATGTCAAATTTCTCTTTATCGTATAACTGTTTGCCGGCTTGTTCAAGTATCAGTGGAAGAATTGCGATCCTCCCTCGACCGCGCCAGCCGGCTTTCGCGGTAGGCGATATAGGTGGCGGAGACGAAAATGACTGCGCCGCCGATCCAGGACCACGCGTCAGGCGTCTCGGCGAAAAGGAAATATCCGACCAGGCTCGCCCAGATGAGACGCAGGAAGTCGAGCGGCAGCACCGCCGTCGACTCCGCCACCTTGACAGCCTGCGCGAAGGCGATGTGGCCGATGGTGCCGACAATGCCGATGGCCGCGAACCAGAGGTAATGCGCCGGCTCCGGCCACTCCCAGACGAAGAGCGCCGGCACGAAGGTGATCGGCGTGAGGAACAGGCCCATATACACGGTCTGCGTTACGCTCGATTCGGTCCTCGCCAGCACCTTGATGAGCGTGATCGCCAGGCCCCAGGAAAGCGAGGAGGCCACGATCAGCAGGGCGCCTGCGCTGACCTCCGCAAAACCCGGGCGCAACACCAGCAGCACGCCCGCGAAGCCCGCGACCAGCGCCGTAATCCGGCGCATGCGGATGACCTCGCCCAGCAGGAGCACCGCCAGAAGGCTCCCGAACAGCGGCGCGGAGAAGGAGAGCGCCGTAACCTCGGCGAGCGGGATCATCGTGACCCCGGTGAAGAAGGCCAGCATTCCGCCCGCCTGCACCGCGCCTCTCAGCGCGTGCAGAGGCAGCTTCCTCGTGCGCAGCGGCGCGATGCCGTAGCGCAGGAAGATCGGCGCCAGCGCAAGCAGGCCGAACAGGTTGCGAAAGAACGCGACCTCGAAAGGCGGCAGCACTTCGCCCATCAGCCGCACCATCGTCTGCATCGTCGTGAAGCAGAGCGTGGTGACGATCATCAGCGACATGCCCTGCGCGACAGGCGGCAGGGCCTGGAAGCGGGCGAGCATGCGGCCCTTCCGGGTGGCGGAGCGCCAGACATAGGCTGCGGCGGCGCATCGGTCGAGACGCCGCCGGGAGGCCAGAGGGTCGCAGTCCGTCCCGCCCTTCTCGCCACACGTCATGAAGTGTCATGAAGTGTCATGTTTTGTCATGTTGCCGTCTCCGCCCCATCGGTTTACGGGGCCTCCTTCAATACGCGGCTGCGTCAGCAGACGCTTCCTCCCGTCCTCATCCTGAGCAACGGCCGCGCCAGCGGGCGTCCCCCCGTCCTCATCCTGAGTAACGGCTGCGTCAGCAGGCGTCCCCCCGTCCTCATCCTGAGTAGCGGCTGCGTCAGCAGGCGCGTATCGAAAGCCTGTCCTGAGCCTGTCGAAGGGGACGGTCCCGCCCGCGCGGCCCCGCCCCCCGCGCATGTCATGAATTGTCATGATCCGCATGCGCCCGGCGCATAGGGCTCGTCTGTTCTCAGCATATCTCCCGGTTTCCTCCTGTCCCGGACGCGAAAGGGCGGCCCCGGAGGAGGCCGCCCTGTTCCGCCTCATTATAGCACGGGGTTTCCGGGGTCAGGCCTTCATCAGCGGTCGAGGACGGATTCAAATCCTTCGAATTGGGGAGGGCCGAGATAGAGGTCGCGGCGGGCGCCGGCGCCGGCATGCGCCTTCCGGAACGCTTCGGACCGCGTCCATTCGACGAAGGCGTCCCGGTCGCGCCAGACCGAGTGGGAAGCATAGAGCGTATGGTCGTCCTCCTCCGGCCCCTTGAGCAGGCGGAATTCGACAAATCCGGGCACGCCGTCGAGATGGGAGTTGCGCTCCGACCAGAGTTGCTCGAAATCCGCCTCGCGCCCGCGCACAATGCGGAACCTGTTCATCGCAAAGAACATCGCGTGCTCGTCCTTCCTCTCCGCAATGGCCGGGAGCACAGCATAGCCGCCGGCGCGGCCGGGGAAAGGGACGGCTTCGCCGGCCGCAGGGGAATCGCTTTTGAAGGTCAGGGCGGCATCCGAGCGGTTTGAAACGGGCAGCGGCCCTTCGACAGGCTCAGGACAGGCCCTTCGATACGCGACTGCTGACGCAGCCGCTACTCAGGATGAGGAAGGGGGAGGGCCTGCTGACGCAGCCGCTACTCAGGATGGGGAAGGGGGAGGGCCTGCCGGCGCGGCTGCTGTTTAGGATGAAGGGAGTGGAGGCGCGGCTGCTCCCTTGCTCCCTGCTCCTCATCCTGAGTAGCGGCGTCAGCCGCGTATCGAAGGACCTCGCCGGCTGCGTCCACCTCCACCCGTCATCCCGGCCGGAGCGCAGCGGAGAGCCGGGATCTCAATGTTCTTTTTCATCTCTCTCAGGATAGCACAAATTCCCATATGTCAAGATATTGGGAGAATTATTTCCCGGTAACGGAACGATGCTCCATCCCGCTCCGGCCTCCCGCCTGTCGAATTGCGCTTGCGCAAGGGTTTTCGTTCGACCAGAGTCGCCGCCGGCTGTCGAAGGCTTGGATGCGCTGGGGTGGCGCTTGAGGGGGATCATGATGGGTGCGAATTCGTTTCGCGGCTTGCGCCGCGCGTTTGCCTTGATTAAAATCTGCCATCCGGCCGGGACGCTGGGACGCTTCACCTGCGGCCGGGCAGCGGCATGAGTGTGCTCGCATGGCTGTGCCGCTTGGGCCGTGCGTCTTCCCCGACTGACAGTTCTCAAGCCCGGCGCATCGTACCGCGCCGCAATCGCTCGACGGGGCGCTGCCTGCGCGGCGCCCTCTGTTCGTCGGTGCTGTTGCTGCTGACGGCGATTGCCTCCGGCCAGGCCTCGGCGGCACCCAAGATCAGTATCACCGCCACTCCCGCCTCGGTGGAGGAAGGCGGGACGATCACGTTCACGATATCCAGAACCGGGTCCACGTCGTCGGCCCTGGAGGAGATCGCGATCTATTTCCCCGAATTTGGCGTTCCTTATGCCTGCGACGGCAGCCGGTGCCCGGTCCATTACTTCCGACCGCGGGATCTCGGCTACGAGTGCGCCATC
>JAJECF010000137.1 GCA_022822125.1 Alphaproteobacteria bacterium | reverse complement strand
TTACGGCGCTGGTGACGGCCTTGAGCGAGGCGGAGACGATGTCCGGGTCCATGCCGGCGCCGTGGACGGTGCCGCCGTCCGGCCGCGTCATCTGCACGAAGGCCGCCGCCGTCGCGCCTGCGCCCTTGCCGACCGCGTGCTCGTGGAAGTCGGTGAGCGTGAGGTCGAGTCCGTAAGTGTTGCGCAGCGCGTCCATATAGGCGTCGATCGGCCCGTTGCCGCGGCCCGTGATCGACCGCTCGACGCCGTTCTCGCGGAGCGTGGCGGTGATGATCCGCATTTCCGAGGCGTGGGGGTCCGGCCGGGTCGCGTCCGAGACGAACTCCAGCGGCGAACTGGCCTTCAGATACGCTTTCTCGAACGCCTCCCAGATGCGCGCCGGGGCCAGCTCCTCCTCGGTCTCGTCAGCGATCTGCTGCACCTGCTGGCTGAACTCGATCTGCACCGAGCGCGGCAGCGAGACGCCGAAGGAGCGCTCCAGGATATAGGCGATGCCGCCCTTGCCGGACTGGCTGTTGATCCTGACCACGGTCTCGTAGGTGCGGCCGAGGTCGGCCGGGTCGATGGGCAGGTAGGGCACCTCCCACACCGGGCTGTTCGCCTGCTCCAGCGCCCCGAAGCCCTTCTTGATCGCGTCCTGGTGGGAGCCCGAAAAGGCGGTATAGACCAGCTCGCCCGCCCAGGGGTGGCGGGGATGGACCGGCAGCCGGTTGCAGTGCTCCGCCACCTCGATGGTGCGGTTGATGTCCGAGAAGTCGAGCGCGGGATCGACGCCCTGGGTGTACATGTTGATCGCGAGCGTCACGATATCGACATTGCCGGTGCGCTCGCCATTGCCGAACAGCGTGCCCTCGATGCGCTCGGCGCCCGCCATGAAGGCGAGCTCGGCGGCGGCCACGCCCGTGCCCCGGTCGTTATGCGGGTGCAGGCTCAGCACGATGCTGTCGCGCCGGGCGAGGTTGCGGTGCATCCACTCGATCTGGTCGGCGTAGATGTTCGGCGTCGCCATCTCCACCGTCGCCGGCAGGTTGACGATCATCTTGCGCTCCGGCGTCGGCTGCCAGACCTCCGAGACCGCGTCACAAATTTCCTTGGCGTAGTCGAGCTCGGTGCCGGTGAAGCTCTCCGGCGAATACTGGTAGATGACTTCCGTTTCCGGGACGGTCGGCGTCAGCTCCCTGATGAGCTTCGCGCCGTCCACGGCGATCTTCGTGATGCCCGCCCGGTCCTGGCCGAAGACGACCCGGCGCTGCAGCGTCGAGGTCGAGTTGTAGAGGTGGACGATGGCCCGGCGCGAGCCGGCGATGGCCTCGAAGGTGCGCCGGATCAGTTCCTCGCGCGACTGGGTGAGCACCTGGATGGTGACGTCGTCCGGGATCATGCCTTCATCGATGATGTGGCGGCAGAAGTCGAAATCGGTCTGGCTGGCGGAAGGGAAGCCGATCTCGATCTCCTTGAAGCCGAGACGCACGAGCTCCTCGAACATGCGCAGCTTGCGCCGGAGGCCCATCGGCTCCACGAGCGCCTGGTTGCCGTCGCGCAGATCGACGGAGCACCAGACGGGCGGCTGCGTGATGACGGCGCCCGGCCAGCTGCGGTCGGGCAGGTCAACGGGTTGGAAGGAAACGTATTTCCCGGTCGGATCGATGCTGGGCATGGCTGCGGAGCGGTCCTCGGTTTCCGCGCGGCTCCGGCAAGGGGCGCGGCGCGCGGCTCAGAATCTTGGAAATGCAGGAGAGTTCGACGGCGGTTAGATCACACCCGCCGGGCAGCCGCTCAGGCCCGGCGGGCGCCGGTAAGGCCGAGAAGCAGAATGCCGCCGAGTTCGAACATGATGCGGCGCTTATAGGCAGGAGCCGGGGGCCTGTCAACGGGTTCTGGACCGGCGCTTCGGAACGGGCTACCGAGGGACCGGCTTTCGCGGAACGGGGAGAAGACCCATGCGGCTGGAGGGACGGATTGCGGCGGTGACGGGGGCGGGCGGCGGCATTGGCGGGGCGATCGCCGCGGCCTTCCGCGCCGAAGGAGCCGAGGTGGTGGCGGCGGACCTGAAGCCGGACGGGCTCGGGGATGACGGCCTCGTCGTCGATGTCTCGAAACCCGCCGACGCCCGGCGGCTCGTCGCCGAGACGGTTGCGCGGCACGGCCGTATCGACATCCTGGCCAATGTCGCGGGCATCAGCATCCGCCACGCTTTCCTCGACGTGACGCCGGAGGAGTTCGACCGCGTCCTTCGGGTCAATCTCTATGGCAGCTTCCATTGCGCTCAGGAGGCGGCGCGGCCGATGGCCGAGGCCGGCTACGGGCGCATTATCAATATCGCCTCGATCTCCGGCGTGCGCGCCGGCGCCGAGCGCACGGCCTACGGCATCTCCAAGGCGGGCGTTATCGCGCTGACGCAGCAGGCGGCGCATGAACTGGCGCCGTTCGGCATCACGGTGAATGCGATTGCGCCGGGTCCGGTCGATACGGAGTTGACCCGCGTCCATCACACGCCCGCCGCCCGCGCCAATTACAAGCGCATGATTCCGGCGAGCCGCTACGGCCTCTGCGAGGAGATGGCGGATGCCGCGGTCTTCCTCGCCGGCGAGGCGGCGGCCTATGTCAACGGCGTCGTGCTTCCCGTGGACGGCGGCTATCTCGCCGCCGGCGTGCGCGAGGACTGATACCGCCCTTCGCGGCAAGCGCGCGCGTCGAAGCGACCGATACCAACTTCGACAAGCAGGACCCGCCAGTTCATCGCCCCGGCCCCCGAGCCTGCCGGGGTCCGGGGTAACGGACGGGATCGCGTGGGACCGGACCATGTCATGATGTGTCATGCGATGTCATGTTCCCGTTCTATTTCGGTCTCCCTCTCCTCATCCTGACCCAACTTGAACAGTCGGTGTCGATTTTTGCGGGTTCCGGTTTCGCCAAGTTGTTGAAATGATTGGATAGTGGGGTGGTGGTTGGCGCGGGTTGAGAAAAATGTAGTGAAACATTTTTGCTGATTTGGTGTTGTTT
>JAJECF010000121.1 GCA_022822125.1 Alphaproteobacteria bacterium | reverse complement strand
GCTCGCCTCAAAACCGACCGCAGACACGACCCGCGACCCAATCAGGCCAGCCGCAGCGCCCCAAACGCAACGCAAACCTAAAACCGCATCCAAAATCTCAGCCGCTATTCCTCAGAACCTCAATTCTGCAAGTGCCTCATGATCATAATAAAAAGCATTCCATCGGTGGCTCGGCTCTTAATCTCAGAATCTTTTTGTGTTCACTGCTCATCGACACACGCGGCAGCACCGGGGCCGATCAGAACCACAGGCACTTGCGCCGGATTGTTGAGCGCCGCGACAGCTGATGGGCACTGACATATCGTTCCCTGAGTCTTGATGCAAAATTCCTTGGGGGTGGGGCCGATAAACCACAGTACGCCGAACGGCAAAGCGGGAGTGATGCCAGCTCGTTTATCCCACCACCAAGCTGCGTCCGCCTCGCCGAGAAACCCGTGCAGCGTTCCAGCCCAGAGCGCATTGCCGATTTCGCAACCTGGCGTACTGATAGTGGGTAGTCGGAAAGAGCCGCCTTGCGCATTGCACCAGTCAAGAACCGCCGCATTCAACACGGACAACGGGTCTGTAGCCTCAGATGCTGTTGTCGTCAGCGTCAGGGCCGCTGCGAACATTCCTGCCGTGATCGTTCGTCTCAATATGTTACTGGCCTCCGTGAGAGTGCCGGCGTCCTGTCGTCACCGGCGCGGCGGCGTGATGCGGATCGTCGCAATCTGCTGGCGGTTGCGGCGCAGCACCTCGAAGCGGAAGCCGTGAACATCGAACGCCTGGCCGGGTGTCGGGATGCGCCGCGACTCGCGCAGCAGCAGGCCGGCGATGGTCGTGGCTTCCTGGTCCGGCAGCGTCCATTCGAACTCGCGGTTGAGGTCCCGGATCGTCACCCCTCCGCCGCAGATATAGGAGCCGTCCGGCTGCGCGCGCACGCCCGGCACCGCGACGTCGTGCTCATCGGCAATGTCGCCGACGATCTCCTCCAGAATATCCTCCAGCGTCACCAGCCCCATCAGCGCGCCGTATTCGTCCACGACAAGGGCGACATGCTCCCGCCGGCGCCGGAAGGCGTGAAGCTGGTCGAGCAGGGTGGTCTGTTCCGGAATGAACCACGGCTTCGCCGCAAGCGCCGCGGCGTCGAAGCCGGCGGCGCCCGTTTCGTGCAGCGCCCGCAGGACGGCCTTGGCGTGCAGCACGCCTACAATGTTGTCCGGGTCGTCGCGCCAGAGCGGCAGGCGCGTATAGGGGCTGGCGAGCACCTGGGCCACGACCTCTTCGGGCGGCTGGGAAAGGTCCACCATCGCCATGTTCCGCCGATGCGTCATCACCTCGCCGACGGATACGTCGCCCAGGTCCAGCACGCTGCGCAGCATCCGCCGCTCGTCGCGGATTTCCTCGCCTTCGCCCCGGTGCAGTTCGATCGCGCCCCGGAGCTCCTCCTCATGCTCGTCGGAGCCATCCTGCGGGCTCACGGCGATGCCGAACAGGCGCAATATGCTGCGCACGACCCACTGGATCGCGCGCCCCGGCGGCCCGAACACCCGGACCAGAACGGCGATCCACGGCGCGACGGCGGGCGCCACCCGGTCGGCGCGGTTGAAGGCGTAGGTCTTGGGCAGCACCTCGGAGAAGACCAGGATCAGCAGGGTCATCACGGCGGTCGCGTAGGCGACCCCGGCTTCGCCGAACAGGCCGATCAGCAGGCTCGTCGCAAGCGAGGCGGCCAGGATGTTGACCAGGTTGTTGCCGAGCAGGATCGCCGCGATCAGCCCCTCCCGGTCCGCGCGCAGGCGGCGCACGGCCGCCGCGCCCGCATCGCCCCGCCGGGCGCGGTGGTGCATGCGCGCGCTGCTGACCGCGGTGAGCGCCGTCTCGGACCCCGAAAAGAATGCCGAAAGCACCAGCAGCGCCAGTATGGCGCCGACGACGATCCAGAATTCCAGGGTCATGCCGCCAGCGCCTCGTCGAGCAGGGCGGCCAGCGCATCCTCCCCGACCTCGCGGTGGACGAAGGCCTGCCCGATGCCGCGCGCCAGCACCAGCACGATGCGCCCCGCCTCCGCTTTCTTGTCGCGCCGCATGCGCTCGATCAGCGCCTCCCGGCGCGTCTGCGAGGCATTGGCGCCCGGCGGATCGACGGGCAGGTCGGCGCTGGCGAGATGCGCCCGCATGCGGGCAAGATCCTCCGGCGGGCAGAGCCCGAGGCTGACCGACATGCGAAACGCCAGCGCCATGCCGAGCGAAACGGCCTCGCCGTGAAGCAGCGCGTCACCGAAGCCGGCTTCCGCCTCGAAGGCATGCCCGAATGTATGGCCCAGATTCAGCAGGGCGCGGCGCCCTGCCTCGCGCTCGTCCGCGGCCACGACATCGGCTTTCGCCTCGCAGCTCACGGCGATGGCGTGGGCGAGCGCCTCGTCCTCGCGGGCGAGCACCCGCGAGCCGTTCTCTTCCAGCCAGCGGAAGAAGTCCGGCCGGTCGATGAGGCCGTATTTAACCACTTCCGCATAGCCGGCCCGGAGTTCGCGGTCGGGCAGGGTAGTCAGCGAAGTGGTGTCGGCGAGCACCAGGCGCGGCTGGTGGAAGGCCCCGACGAGGTTCTTGCCCTGAGGCGCGTCAATGGCCGTCTTGCCGCCGACGGCGCTGTCCACCTGGGCGAGCAGGGTGGTGGGGATCTGCACATAATCGATGCCGCGCAACAGGATCGCGGCTGCGAATCCTGCAAGATCGCCAATCACGCCCCCGCCAAGCGCCAGAATGCAGCCGCCCCGGTCGAGCCCGGCGTCCAGCAGCCGGTTCAGGAGGTCTTCCAGATAGTGGAAGGACTTGGTCGTCTCGCCGGGCGGCAGCATGACGGGCGCGAATTCGATGCCCGCCGCCTCCAGCCCGGCCGCCAGCCTCGGCAAGTGGTGGGCCGCCACATTGTCGTCGGTGACGACCGCGAAGCGGCGGCGCTTGAGCACGGGCAGCAGATAATCGCCCGCGCGCTCCATCAGGCCCGGCCCGGCCAGAATGTCGTAGCTGCGCTCTCCGAGGCGGACCTCGATCTTGCGGACGCGGCTCATCGGTTGTTCTCCGCATGCCGGTTCGCGAGATAGCCCGCGTGGCGCAGCGCGTCCTCCACCCGCGCAACGGTCTCCTCGACCGGACCCGCCTGGCTGGTGACGGTGAGATCGGCCAGCGCATAGACCGGGTAGCGTTTCTCGATCAGTTCGGCGAGGGTGCGGCGCGGGTCGTCTGTCTTGAGCATCGGGCGGTTGGGGCGACGGGACACACGTTCCCAAAGCACTTCGAACTCGGCCTTCAGCCAGACCGAGACGGCGCGCTCCGCGATGACGGCGCGCGTGGATGCGTTCTGGAAGGCGCCGCCGCCGGTGGCGAGCACATGCGTCGGCCCGTTGAGAAGCCGCGCGATGACCTTGCGCTCGCCATCGCGGAACGCCTCTTCGCCCTGCGTTTCAAAAATGTCTTCAATGGAGCAGCCTGCCGCCTCCTGGATCTCGGCGTCGGCATCGATAAAGTCGAGTCCCTGGCGTTGGGCCAGCAAACGACCGACCTTGGTCTTGCCGGCCCCCATCATGCCGATCAATGCAACGGTTCTGCTGAAGCTCATGGCAGGCATTCTCGCGATATGGGCGCTTGCAGCGGGAAGCAAAGCCTCGAATTTGCCGCATTCGCGCCTTTGAACGACTTTCGCTAGAATCGCATTATCGGGAATGAGCGCCGAACCGCCACCCCGCAGGGTGGCAGCGAGGAAAGGTAATGGACGCTCGGAGACTATTCCTGAAGTTGCTGGCCGGGCTGCTGGGCGCGGTGATCGCGGCCGGGCTGCTCTATTTCGGCCTCGTCGACTCGCCGCCGCCGCAAACCGCGGTAGAAAAGGTGTTGCCGGATGACCGTTTCCCCCGTTAGGGCGCTGATTTACGGTCTCGTCGCGGCCTTGGTCGCCGGCTCGGCCGCCGCCGAAAAGCGCGCCCCGATCCGGCTCATTCCGGACGACCTTCCACCTGCTGCGGAGGCGGGCCCGGGATCGGCGAACCAGCCACAGCAACCGGACCGGCCGGTGGCGCAGCAGCCGACTGTTCTGGTGGCGCCGGCCAAGCCAAGTGACCCCGATTCGGCAGGCTTGCCGGGTTTCGAAGGGGGCTTCGGCCTGCCGCTCTGGCGAGGCAGTTCGAAAGCGGCTGTCGGCCGCTTGATGGAAGGCTTGCCGCAGACCGTGGCTTCGCCCGCGCTCAGGGAGGTGCTGTTCCGGGTGCTGGCGGCCGGCGCGGCGCCGCCGGAGGGAGAGGGACCGCATTTGACGCCCTTGCGGGTGCGGCAATTGCAGATCCTCGGCCGCAGCAGGGAGGCGGCGCTGCTGGCCGAAGCGGCGGGACTTGAAACGCCTCCTCCCGTAGCCGGATCCGAGGCCGTCGATCCCGTCCTGGCCTCGGGCGACCTCGAAGCGGCCTGCGAAGCGGCGCATGCGGAAATGATTGGCACGCCCTCGGCTTATGCGCAGCGCGTTGTGGCATTCTGCGCCGCGAAGGCGGGAGAGGCGGATCGGGCGCGCCTTATCCTGGATATTCTTCGCGAGGTCGATGCGGGCGGCGATCCACTGTTCGAAGGGTTGATGCTCCGCGCGCTGGAGGCGGGAGGAGGCAATGCGCCGCCATTGCCCGATGACGGCCCGATTACCGCGCTCAATGTGGCGATGCTCGCATGGTTGGGCGAAGCGCCGCCGGAGGTCTGGAAGTTGCGCAGCGACCCCGTCGCCATGCGCGCCAAGGCCAGGCTTGTCCGCACCGAGGAGGAAGCCGAAGCAGCCGCCATGAACGGCCTGCTGGCGCCGAAAGCGTTGCTCGCCCGGTATCTCCAGGCCGGGGATACGGCAAGTTCCCGCGCGCAGCTTGCACAGGCGGCGGCCGCGGCAACGGATCCGCAGCAAAAGATGCAGACGCTGGCCCCGCTTTGGCGGGAAGCGCTTGCAACGGGATTGCTGATTCCCGTGGCGGCTGCGACCGTCGATCTCGTAGCTGACGTCATTCCGTCGCCGGAGCTGGCGCCGCATACCTCGATCGCCGTCTTCGCCGCGCTTGCGGCGGGCCGCTTCGACATTGCGGAGCGCTGGTATGTCGCTGCGGTGGAGCGGGGCGTGGAAATCGAAGCGGACAATAACCGGGCAGTACTCGCATGGGCGCCGATGAAGCTCGCCGACACCGGCGGCAGGTTGGCCTGGGCAGACGACGGTTTGCGGCGCTGGCTGGAGGCAGGAGGCGACGAGCCTCCCTATCTGCATGCCGCCATGCTGTTCGCGCTGCTGGAAGCGGTGGGCGAGCCCGTGGGCCGGGATGACTGGACGGCTCTGCTGACGGATCTCAACGGCTTTGCGGGGGAGTTTCCGGCTCCGGTCGTCTGGCGCGGGCTGGATGCGGCCGGCGGGGGCGGGCGGATCGGCGAGGCG
Source organism: Alphaproteobacteria bacterium (assembly GCA_022822125.1). The sequence continues at coordinate 45,305 of JAJECF010000121.1, read as the reverse complement.
GTTCTTTACGCTGTCATCGCATCGGGCGGCCGCGCGCGCAGCGACATGCCCACCGCAGTCGCCATCGTTCGCGCCCTGGCGGCCGTTGGGCTGGCGGCCGAGGCGCGGGCTTATGCGTTCGAATGCCTGATCGCGGCTGCGGCGCTGTGATTAGCCCCGTCCTCAACGCCTTCCTCGAAGCGATCGTGGTCGAACGCGGAGCGGCCGCCAACACGGTCGCCGCCTATCGCCGCGACCTCGAAGATGCGGAGGCGCTGCTCAGCGACGGCCTCGAGAACGCCGAAGAACCCGACCTGCGCCGCTACATGGCCAGTCTGCAGCGGGCAGGGCTGTCGCCTCGTACGATTTCCCGCCGGCGCTCGGCGCTGCGCCAGTTCTTCCTGTTCTGCATGATCGAAGGCTATCGCAGGGATAATCCCGCAGACCGGCTCGATGCGCCGAAGACCGGCCGGGCCCTGCCGCGTCATCTCGGCGTCGAGGAGATACGGGCGCTGATCACGGCCATAGGGAGCTATGACGGCCGGGCCCAATTCAGGCTCCATTGCATAGTGGAGCTACTCTATGGTGCCGGTTTGCGCGTGTCCGAACTGGTCAGCCTCACCTTGTCAGATGTGCCGCCCGGCCGCGGCTGGGTGACGGTGCGGGGCAAGGGCGGGCGTGAGCGCGTTGTGCCCCTCGGGGACCCGGCGCGGGCCGCCATCGACGCCTGGATCGAAGCCCGGCCCGCCGCCCATACCAATAAGCTGCGGCGCTCGCGCTGGCTTTTCCCGTCCAGCAGCAAGGAGGGACATTTGACGCGCCGGCGCATCGGCCAGTTGCTGGACGGCCTGGCGATTCGCGCGGGGCTGGATCCCCGCCGTATATCTCCGCATGTCATGCGCCATGCCTTCGCTTCGCATCTTCTGGAAGGCGGAGCGGACCTTCGCAGCCTGCAGCAATTGCTCGGCCACGCCGATATTGCGACCACGCAGATATATACCCATGTCGTGGACGAGCAGTTGCGTCGCGCGGTCTTCGATCACCACCCGCTGGCTGAGAGGAACAATTCCTGATGCTGGTGCCCCTGGAGTTCGAACGGCCGGTCCTGGAGCTCGAAGCGAAAATCGACGAGTTGAACCAGTTGACCGGAAACGGCGACCTGAACATCGCCGAGGAAATCGCGGAGCTGCGCTCCAAGGCCGAAAGGCTGCTGGTCCAGACCTATTCCAAGCTGTCGCCCTGGCAGCGCGTGCAGGTGGCGCGCCATCCGGGGCGCCCGCGGCTCACACATTTCCTGGAGGCTCTGATCGACGGGTTTCTGCCGCTTTCGGGGGATCGGGCCTTTCGCGATGACGCGGCGGTCGTCGGCGGCATCGGTCGGTTCCGGGGCCGGTCCGTGCTGGTGCTGGGGCAGGAAAAAGGCGCCGATCTCGAATCGCGCCGACGCCATAATTTCGGCATGGCGCATCCCGAAGGCTATCGCAAGGCGCAACGGTTGATGCGCCTTGCGGACCGGTTCGGCATCCCGGTGCTGACCTTCGTGGACACGCCCGGCGCCTATCCCGGCGTCGAGGCCGAGGAACGCGGCCAGGCGGAAGCGATCGCGCGCTGTATCGAGATCGGCCTCGAACTGCGCGTGCCCTACATTGCCTCAGTGATCGGCGAGGGCGGCTCCGGCGGCGCCGTGGCGCTCGCTTCCGCCGACCGCGTGCTGATGCTCGAGCATGCGATCTATTCGGTCATTTCCCCCGAAGGTTGCGCCTCGATCCTGTGGCGAAGCAGCGAGCATGGCGCCGAGGCGGCCGATGCGCTGAAGCTGACAGCGGCGGATCTTCTCGATCTTGGCGTTATCGACCGCGTGATCGACGAGCCGCTGGGCGGCGCACACCGCAATCCCAAGGCAGCGATCGCCTCTCTCGGCGAGGCTCTGGACGAAGCCTTCCGCGACCTCGACGGCATAGACGGCAGTACGCTCCGCCGCACCCGCCGCGAACGCTTCCTCGCTCTCGGACGGGAGATATAATACCGGCGGCGCCGGGTTGAAACTCACGGGCAAATGTCGCCCGGCGCCCCCGCCTCTCCTCATCCTGAGTAGCCGACCGGAGAGCCTGTCCTGAGCTTGCCGAAGGGGAGGCGTATCGAAGGATCGTCCCGCTGGCGGCACCACCTCCCTCGATACGCGGCTGGCGCCGCTACTCGGGATGAGGACAAAGGACCGGGGCTACGGTAAGGAGGCGCCGCGCCATCGGTTCCGATCAACGACTGCTGGTATAAGAGCCCACGCATATAACCGCCGCCCTGACCTCCGAGCCGGAGCATCGCGCCGCAGGCAGTAATGCCCGCCATCGTCGCTGATCGTCGCTGACGCGCCGTCCGGGACGACGGATCATCGCTTCCTGCCTGCAGCCATTGGCGTCAGCCGGCGGCCTTGGCCTCCGCGCGGCGGCGGTGGAGCACCGGTTCGGTATAGCCGGAGGGCTGTTCGCGGCCCTGGAAGACGAGGTCGCAGGCGGCCTTGAAGGCCGGGCCGTCAAAGGCGGGCGCCATAGGCGTATAGGCCGGGTCGCCGGCGTTCTGCCGGTCCACCACCTCCGCCATCTTGCGCATGACCGCCTGCACCTCTTCCTCGGTGCAGACGCCGTGATGCAACCAGTTGGCCATATGCTGGCTGGAGATGCGGCAGGTGGCGCGGTCCTCCATCAGGCCGATGTCGTTTATGTCCGGCACCTTCGAGCAGCCGATGCCCTGGTCCACCCAGCGCACGACATAACCGAGTATGCCCTGGGCGTTGTTCTCCAGTTCGGCGCGGATGTCCTCCGCCGACCAGTTGGGGCGCGGCGCCACGGGGATCGACAGGATATCGCCGAGATCGGCCCGCGCGCGGCCCGCCACCGCCTCCTGCCGCTCCTCGACCCTGACGCGGTGGTAATGCGTCGCATGCAGGGTGGCGGCGGTGGGCGAGGGCACCCAGGCGGTGTCCGCCCCGGCCATCGGGTGGCCGATCTTCTGCTCCAGCATGTCCGCCATCAGGTCTGGCATCGCCCACATGCCCTTGCCGATCTGGGCCCGGCCGCGCAGGCCGCAGGCGATACCGGTATCGACATTCCAGTCCTCATAGGTGCTGAGCCACGGCGCGGCCTTCATGTCCGCCTTGCGGATCATCGGGCCGGCTTCCATCGAGGTGTGAATCTCGTCGCCGGTCCTGTCCAGGAAGCCGGTATTGATGAAGGCGACACGGTGGCGCGCGGCGCGGATGCATTCCTTGAGATTGACGGTGGTGCGCCGCTCCTCGTCCATGATGCCGATCTTTATGCGGTGGCGCTCCAGCCCCAGCAGGTCCTCGACGCGGGCGAAGAGCGTGTCCGCAAACGCGACCTCTTCCGGCCCGTGCATCTTCGGCTTGACGATGTAGATGGAGCCCGCCCGGCTGTTGCTGTAAGCCCCGTTGCCCTTGATGTCGTGGAGCGCAATCAGGCAGGTGAACACGGCATCGAGTATGCCTTCCGGCGCCTCCCGGCCCTCGCCGTCCAGCACTGCCGGGTTGGTCATCAGGTGTCCGACATTGCGGCAGAGCATGAGCGAGCGGCCCGGCAGCACGATCTCGCCGCCGTCCGCGCCGGTATAGCGGCGGTCGGGATTGAGCCGGCGCTCGACCGCTCCGCCGTCCTTGTCGAAGCTCGCCGCGAGATCGCCCTTGATGAGGCCGAGCCAGTTCCGGTAGGCGAGCGCCTTGTCCCCGGCATCGACGGCAGCGATGGAATCCTCGCAGTCCACGATGGTGGTGACGGCTGACTCCAGCAGCACATCCGAAACGCCGGCCCTGTCGTCCCGCCCGACGGGATGGCTGTGGTCTATCGCGATCTCGATATGCAGGCCGTTATGGCGGAGCAGCACGGCTTCGGGCGCCGCCGCGTCTCCCCGGTAGCCGGCGAACAGGCCGGGCTCGGCCAGCGGCGAGCCGCCGCCGGGCAGGTCCGCCGCCAGCGCGCCGCCCTCGATGCGGTAGGCAAGCACGTCGCTGTGCGAGCCTGCAGCGAGCGGGGCCGCCTCATCCAGGAAGGCGCGGGTCCAGGCGATAACCTTATCGCCGCGCACCGGGTTGTAGCCGCCGGCCCGGGTTGCGCCGCCGTCCTCCGGGATCGCGTCGGTGCCGTAGAGCGCGTCGTAGAGGCTGCCCCAGCGCGCATTGGCGGCGTTGAGCGTATAGCGGGCATTCGTCACCGGCACGACAAGCTGCGGACCAGCGGTGGTCGCGATCTCCTCGTCGATATGGGAGGTCTCGATGCTGAAATCGGGGCCTTCCGGCACCAGATAGCCGATCTCGGCGAGAAAGGCCCGGTAGGCCTCCGCATCGACGGGTTGTCCGCGCCGGGCCTTGTGCCAGGCGTCGATCTTCGCTTGCAGGGCGTCGCGGCGGTCGAGCAGGCCGCGGTTGACGGGCGCGAGATCGTGCAGCAGGGCGTCGAAGCCCCGCCAGAAAGCGCCGCTCCCGATGCCGAGGCCCGGCAGAACCTCGTTCTCGACAAAGGCATGCAGTTCGGCGGCGACCTGGCTTTGTCCGACTCGCACTCGTTCGACCATGAGGTTCAAGGCTCCGGAATGAAGGGATGGCGGGGTCTATCAGGACCGGTTGCCGGCGGCAATCGCATCGGTGCGGCGGGGCGCGAACAGGAAAGCGAGCGGCGCGGCGACGGCCGGGGCGAGCGTCAGCAGGTGGAAGGCGTTGAGATAGCCGATCATGCTGGACTGGCGGTAGAGCGCGCGGTCCAGCCGGCCGATATCGGCGCTGCCGCCCGCATCCGCGAATGGCGCGAGCCAGGGCGCGCCCAGGCCGAAATCGAACACGGTGACCGCGCTTGTCAGCGCCGCCCGCGCCTCGGCGGCCGTGTGCGCGAAAAGCAGCAGCGCGAGCGAGATGAAGATGCTGCTGCCGAGCAGCCTGAGCAGGCTGAACGCGGCGTTGCCCTGCGTCAGATAGCCCGGCGACAGGGTGGAGAAGGTCAGGATCGCCAGCGGCGTGTAGGAGAGGCCGAAGCCGAAGCCGTGCATCAGGTTGGACCAGAACACGTCCTCGCTCCTGAGATTGATGTCGAGCGAGCCCATCCACACGCCCGCGCCCGCTTGTATCGCCATGCCGGTGGCGAGGCAGAGGCGCGGGGCGTGGCGGGTGAATTGCGCCACGATGAGGAAACTCAGCAGGTTGCCGACGCCGCGCGTCGCGATGAGATAGCCGACGACCGCCTCCGGGTAGCCGCGCAGCTCCTGCAGCAGCGGCGGAAACAACACCATGGGCGTGAATTGCAGCATGCCCGCAATGAAGGCGAAGAAAAGCCCCAGCACGAAGTTGCGGTCGGCAAAGGCCGCCGGCGCGAAGAGCGGCGCGCGCGCAAGCCAGCTATGGATCAGGAAAAGGTAGAAGCCCGCCACCGCCAGAACGGCCGTGACCGTGACTTGCAGCGAGTCGAACCAGTCGTTGCGCTGGCCGCGGTCGAAGAAAAGCTGCGTCGCGCCGATGGCGACCGCGATCAGGACGAAACCGGCGGCGTCGAAACGACGCGCCGTGCCGCGCTCCCGGTGGTCAATGGCCAGCAGGATCGGGATGCAGGCCGCGAGGCCCAGCGGCAGGATGAGGAAGAAGGCCCAGCGCCAGTCCAGCCACTCGCCGACAATGCCGCCGAAGGTGGGCCCGAGGATGGGCCCGAATACGCCTCCGACGCCCCACATCATCACCACGAAAGGCTGTTGCTCGCGGTTGAAGCTGCCGAGCAGGATCGCCTGTCCGAGCGGGAAGATCGGTGCGCCGCACGCACCCTGGACGACACGGATCGCGATCAGGGTTTCCAGCGAGTCGGCGAAGCCGCAGAGCACGGACGCGCCGGTGAAGCCGAGCACGGACGCCAGCAGCAGATTGCGCTGGCCGAGCTTGCCGGAGAGCCAGCCGGTCAGCGGCGTTGCGACGGCGGTGGCGACGAGGTTGAGGGTGAGAACCCAGGAAATCTGGTCCTGCGTCGCCGACAGCGCGCCCTTCATCTGCGGCAGGATGACGGTGACGCTGGTAAGCGTGATGCCGAAGAGGAGGGTGACGGACTGGACCGTCACGACGATCAGCCACTGCCGACCGCTGATCCGCGCGGCGGCGTTCACAAACGGCTTTCCCGCGCGAAGCCCGCAAAGGCGAGCGCCGCTGCGACCAGCAGGCCGGAGGCGAGGTAGAGCGCCAGATGCTCTCCGCCGGCGTCCACCACCAGGCCGAGGCAGATGGGGCCCAGGACATAGCCGGCATCGCCCAGCATGCGGTAGCTGCTCATGGCGGCGGCGTTCATGCCGGGAGGCGCGTTGTCCGCCGCATAGGCCGCCGGCGCCGCGCCGCCGACGGACGTTGCCACGCTCCAGAGGGCGCAGGCCGACGCGAACCAGAAATAGGAGGGCGCCAGCGCGAACAGCAGCATCGCGCCGCCGGAAATCGCGGTCGCGGGCACGATTACGTTCTTGCGGCCGAACCGGTCCGAGACCATGCCGGCCGGCCACGCGGCGAGCAGGCCGAGCACGCTGCCGAGCGCGATGCCGAACCCGATCTCGACAGTGCCGAGACCGAGGCTGGAGGCGCCGAGGATCGGCACGATGGTGAACAACCCGCCGGTTCGGGAGAAGGCGTTGACGAAGCCGACCCAGCTGACGAGCAGGAACGCGCGATTGGAGACGACAAGCCGCAATTGCCGGAAGTAGTCCTGGCCCTGGCCGCCGCCTTTGCCGCTGCCTGCCATGTCGCGCGTCTCGCCGACCGCGAACCAGGCGATGGCGCCGGCCAGCAGGCTCGCGAGTCCGCAGGCGACGAAAGGCGCTTCCAGGCCCCAGTTCTCCGCCAGCCATCCCCCGGGGAACGGTCCGATGCCGACGGAGAAGATGAACGTGCCCTGATAGATGCCGATGGCGCGGCCGCGCCATTCCGGCCGGGTGATGTCGGCGAGCACGACATGGCCCGTCGTTATCACGGCCCCGGCCCCTGCGCCCGCGACGAAGCGAGCGATCACGAATTCCGGGAAATCCGCCGCCCAGGCGCACCAGAGATTCCCGACGGTGGAAAGCAGTCCGCCGAGCGCGAGCGCCGTTCGGCGTCCGAGCGCGTCGGACAGCCGCCCGATGGGCATGGCGATGAGGAAACGTGCGAGGCCGTATATGGCGACGGCCATGCCGACCGCCGATGCGGTGACGCCGAATTCCTGCGCATAGAGCGGCAGCACCGGCACGATCGCGCCGAAGCCGAGCTGGTTGACGCCGATCAGCACGCACATCCAGAACAGGCAGCGGCGCTCGGCTGGTGAAGGTCGCGACATGGGCGGGGATTGTAGCGGTGGAAACGGGTGTTCCGCGCTACTCTCTGGATCAGATGAGTCCGGCGGTTTCCGCGCGCAGCGTCACGATGGATCTCATGGCGTCGATCAGCGGCGTCGGCACGCCCTCGGCCGCGCCGATTTCGCTGACGCATGCGAGCAGTGCGGCGATCTCCGGCGGCTTGCCGTTCTCGAAATCCTGAAGCATGGAAGTCTTGAAGGCGCCGAGGCTGCGGCCGAGTTCGACCCGCGCATCGAGCGAGATGACCGGCTCGATGCCGATGGCGCGGCCGACGGCTGTCGTCTCCGCCATCAGCGCCCTGGCGACATCCAGCGTGCCTTCGGGGGAGAGAATACGGTCCAGCGTCGCCCCGGTAACCGCGCTGATCGGGTTGCCCGAGAGATTGCCGAGCAGCTTGCTCCAGACTTCGGCGCGAATATCGTTCGAGCGCTGCACCTGGAAGCCGCCCGCTTCGAAGGCGGCGGCCAGCGCGGAAAAATCCATGTCGCCGGGGCTGCCGAGAATGACGCGGTCGCCGGGGCCGGCGTCGATACAGCCGGGCTCCGGCACCGTCGCCCAGAGATGCAGCACGGCGCCGACCGCCTGACGCGAGGGAAGCGCGGCCTCGATCCGGCCCTTCGGGTCCAGGCAGGCGATCCGGCGGTCCCCCTGTCCGTGAAAGAACCACCAGGACAGGCCGTTCATCGCGGTGACGATGGCGGTATCCGGCCCGATCATCGGCGTGAGCGACGGCGCCAGCCCCGCAAGGGCGGGTTCCTTGACGGCGATAATCACCGCGTCCTGGACGCCGAGCGCGGCGGGGTCGTCATGCGCTGCTATCGCCGCCTCATGCCGCTCGCCCTTGAAGTCCAGCACCAGGCCGCGGGAGCGGATCGCTTCCAGCGTCGCGCCGCGGGCAAGCCCGGAGACTTCCGCCCCGCCGCGCGCGAGCAGGGCGGCGATCATGCCGCCCATGGCGCCGAGGCCGGCAACGGCGATCTTCATGGGCGCGTCAGACAACGGCGGCGCCGCCGCAGACATTGATGACCTGGCCGGTGACATAGGACGCCGCCTGGCTGGCGAGGAAGACGGCGACCGAGCCGATCTCGTCCGGGTCGCCGATGCGCCGGAGCGGCAGCGCCTTGTTGACGCCCTCCAGCCGCACCGGGTCCGTCCACAAGGCCTTGGCGAAATCGGTCTTGATGAGTCCCGGCGCGATGGCGTTGGCGCGGATGTTCTTCGGCCCGTATTCCACGGCGATATTCCGCGCGATCTGGTGCTCGGCCACTTTCGAGATCGCATAGGCGCCGAGCGTGGTGTTGCCCTTCAGGCCTGCAATCGAGGCGATGACGATGATCGATCCCCTGCCGGCGGTTTCCATATGGGGCAGGGCGAGCATGCACAGCCAGTGGGTGGAGCGGATATTCGTCTCCATGATCTTGTCGAACGCCGAGTCCGGGATCCCGGCAATGGGCCCGTAATAGGGGTTGGCGGCCGCGTTGGGCACCGCGATGGTCAGCTTGCCCCAGCGGTCCACCGCGCAATCGACCAGTTTCTGCAATTGGTCCTTGTGGCCGACATGAGCCGGGCAGGAGACCGCTTCCGCCCCGTTGCGCGCCCACTTTTCGTTGATTTCCGCCGTTACCGCCTCGCACGCGTCCGCCTTGCGCGAGGAGACCACGACATGCGCGCCGGCTTCCGCCAAGCGGCAGGCGATGGCCTTGCCGATGCCCTTTGTGGAACCCGTGACGACGGCGACCTCGCCCGTGAGATCGAACAGCGAATCGGAATACGACATGGGGATGCGCCCGTTTCCTCGTTACATTTTTCCAGCGGGGCGGTTATGGCTTGTCGAAGCCTTCGATACAACCGGTCAGGTCCTTGCCCGCTTATTTCCGCTTCGTCGCCGCGAACGCGCCCTTTCTCGGCTTCGGTCTCCTGCTGGCCTGTTTCTCCAGCTTCGGGCAGACCTTCTATATCGGGCTCTTCGGCGCGCCGATCCGGGCCGAATTCGCCCTCGGCCATGCGGAGTTCGGGGCGCTCTACATGGCCGGCACGCTTGTCAGCGGCTTCGCCTTCGCCTTTGCCGGGCGGGCTATAGACCGCGTCGCGCTCCGCCGATACGCCGCCTTCGCGCTTGTCGGCCTCGCCGCCGCCTGCGCCGTCATGGCGAGCGCGGCCGGCGCGGTCCTGCTGACCCTGGCGTTGTGCGGATTGCGCTTCTTCGGCCAGGGGCTCGTCACCCACACCGCCCACACCGCGACAGCGCGCCATTTTGAGCGGGACCGCGGCAAGGCGCTCAGCGTTGTCATGCTCGGGCACCCGCTGGGCGAGGCCCTGCTGCCGCCCATCGCCGTTGCAGCGGCGGCGTGGCTCGGCTGGCGCGAAGTCTGGTGGGCGGCCTCGGCGCTGCTCGTTCTCGCGATATTGCCGTCGGCCATGCTGCTGTTGCCGCAAATGCCGGCGCCGGCCCGGCCCGCCGCCGCGCGCATCGGCGCCTGGAGCCTGCTGTTCCGCGACAGGCGGTTCCTGCTGGCCCTGCCGGCGGTGCTTGCGCCCGCCTTCGTCTCCACAGGATTTGCTTTCCATATCGTTCCGCTCGCCGCCGGGCAGGGCTGGGACATGAAACTCGTCGCCGCCGCCTTCACCGCCTTTGCGATTGCCAAGGTCGCGATGTCGCTGGCCGCCGGCCCCGCCATCGACCGCTTCGGCGCGTGCGCCCTGTTGCCGGTGCTCCTGTTGCCGCTTATCGCCACTTGCCTCGTCCTCTCCGCCGGCAAAGCGGTGTGGATCGCGTTCCTTTTCATGGCGCTGCTCGGCGTCTCGGGCGGGCTGACGCAGACCCTGCTGGGCGCTATCTGGGCAGAGGTTTACGGCGTCGGGCAGCTGGGCGCGATCCGCTCGGTCTATTTCGTGCTGATGGTGTTCTCGAGCGCGCTCGCCCCGGCTGCCTTCGGCCGCGCCATCGACGCCGACGCCAGTCTCCCGGACATCGGTCTGGTCTGCGCCGCCGTCATGGCCGTAACGAAGCTGCTGTTGCTCGCCGGCGGCCTCAATCGCCGGCCAGCGCGTCGAGAACCACTCGGGCGTGGCCCTTGACGCGCACCTTGCGCCAGATCTGCGCAATCCGGCCTTCCTCGTCGATCAGGAAAGTCGAGCGCTCGATTCCCATATAGGTGCGGCCGTACATCCGCTTCTCGACCCAGACGCCATAGGCTTCCGCCACGGCGTTGTTCTCGTCCGAGCCGAGAGGGAAGGGCAGGCCATGCTTTGCCTTGAACCGGTCGTGCTTCGCAGGCGTATCCGGCGAAACGCCCAGAATCGCCGCGCCGGCGCGGTCGAAATCGACCGATAAGTCCCGGAAGTCCCCGGCCTCGGTCGTGCAGCCGGGCGTATCGTCGCGGGGATAGAAATAAAGCACCAGCTTCCGTCCCCGGAAGTCCGGGAGCGCAACGCCGTTCCCGCCGTCGGCGGGCATGCGGAAATCCGGGGCGGGATCGCCGATATTCAGGCTCATTGCGTCTTACCTTTCCTCTAGATGATGCTGGAAGAAACGGCGCGTCAGGGCGCCGTCCCGTTCGATCCTGTCGCATACGCCTGCGAAATCCGAACAATCGCACAGCTCGGCGGCCAGCCGGGCCAGCGCCGGCATATGCTCCGGCGGAGCCGCGCCGGACAGGCGGAAGAGCGCCTGCAGGTCTGCGAGCCGGTCCGCCGTTGCGGCCAGTTCTTCCCAGGAAGCGGGGCCGCTCTCCAGCCCGGCGGCGCCTGCTGCGCGGAACACGGCGGCTGTCGAACGTTCCGCAATAGGAGGGTGCGCGGCTGCATGCTTCAGCACCAGGTATTGCGCCAGGAATTCCAGGTCGATCAGGCCGCCCGGGCGGTGCTTGAGGTCGAAGGGTTCGTGAGCCTCGCGCTGCGCCGCCATTCTGGCCCGCATGTCGCGGACGGCGTCGCGCAGGCCGGAATGCGGCTGCGCCAGGGCTTCCATGCGTATGGCGTCCAGCCGCGCCGCCAGTCCGGGCGGCCCGACCGCGACGCGGGACCGGACCAGCGCCATATGCTCCCAGGTCCAGGCATCCTCTTTCTGGTAGCGGCCGAATCCGTCGATATGGATCGCGAGCGGCCCGTCCTTGCCGGACGGCCGGAGACGCAGATCGATCTCGAAGAGCCGGCCTTCCCCCGTCTGGGCGGTAATTGCGGTCTGGAGGCGCTGCATCAGCCGGTTGAAATAGGTGGAAGCCCACAAGGGTTTCGGGCCGTCGGAATGAGTCGCGTCCGCAGGCGCGTCATAGACGGCGACCATGTCGAGATCGGAGCCGAGCGTTAGATCTCCGCTTCCCCATTTGCCGTAGGCCAGAATGGCGAAGCCGCTTTCCGGGAACGCGCCGTGCCGTTCGCCGAATTCGTTTAAGGTCGCTGTCAGCAGCGCCTCGACGGTCGCATCGGCGATTTCGGCAAGGCCGGCGCCGGCCTGCCGCGGGCTGCGCCGGCCCCGGAGCAGGGAAAGCCCTGTGTCGAAGCGCGCGTCGTTGGCCCAGCGCCGCACGATATCGAGTGCGTCCTGGTAGGTCTGCGAAACGCGAAGCGCCCGGCCGAGATCGGCGCGCGCCCGGCCGTCCAGCGCATCGCCGCCGGCAAGGATGCCTTCGAGCACGCCCGGATGACGGGTCATGTGCTCGGCGAGAAAGGGCGAATTGCCGAGCACTTCCGCGACCAGGTCTATGAGTTGCGGATTGGTCTGGAACATGGCGAATACCGGGACGCCGATCGGCAACCGGGCCAGGAACCGGTCGAAATCCGTTAGCGCGCGGTCCGGCTCGCGGGCGCCGGCAAGAGATTTGAGCAGGCTCGGCACAAGCTCCGTGAGGATTTGGCGCGCCCTTGCGCTTCGGGTCGCCCGTATCGAGCCCGAATGCCAGGCGCGGACGATCTCGAAGACGCGCTGCGGATCGCGAAAGCCGAGTTCGGTAAGCGTCATCACCGTGCCGGGATCGGGGTCCGTGCCGGTGAATACGAGGTTGCCCGGCTCCGCCAGCGTGTCCGCATCCGAAAACAGGCTGTCGTAGAGTTGCCGGACGGTGTCCAGACAGCGCAGCAACGCCTCCGCAAAATCGTCTTTGCCGCCATAGCCCATAAAGCGCGCGAAGCCGGCAAGCTCGCTCGCATCGGGCAATTCATGGGTTTGCCGGTCGTCGATCATCTGGATGCGGTGCTCGACGCTGCGCAGGAACCGGTATGCGTCCTGCAGGCTGTCGGCTGCATGGCGTTCGATATGGCCCGCTGCGGCCAGCGCTGCCAGCGCCTCGCAGGTCGCGCGCGGGCGAAGACTGATATCGCGACCGCCCCAGATCAATTGCTGGGTCTGGGCGTAGAACTCGATTTCGCGAATGCCGCCGCGCCCGAGCTTCACATTATGCCTGGCGACCGCCAGCTCCTCATGGCCGCGGTGAGCGTGGATCTGGCGCTTGATCGAGTGGATGTCCTGAATGGCCCAGAAGTCCAGGCTGCGCCGCCAGACGAAGGGGCGGATGTAATCCAGGAAGGCTTGTCCAGCAGCGAGGTCGCCGGCCACCGGCCGGGCCTTCAGCATGGCGGCCCGTTCCCAATTCTGGCCCATGCTCTCGTAATAGGCTTCCGCGGCGCGGATCGGCACCGCCAGCGGCGTGGAGGCGGGATCGGGACGCAGCCGCAGATCGACGCGCTGCACATAGCCGTCCGCTGTGCGCTCCTGCAGCAGGCGGACAAGGTCGCGGGCGAAGCGGACCATTGTCTGGCCGATGCGGTCTCGTCGCCGCACTGGCAGCATCGCATCGTCGTAAATCAGCACGATGTCGATGTCGCTCGAATAGTTGAGTTCGCCGGCGCCAAGTTTGCCCATGCCGAGAACGACGATGCCGGACCCGTCCGGCTCCGCGCCTGCGAATTCGCGCCCGGTAGCAAGAAGATGGCGAACGGTCGCGTCCAGCGCAGCGGTTGCGAAGCCGCTCAATGTCCCGGTTACCCGCTCCAGCGGCCATGCGCCCGCGATATCGGCAATGGCGACCGCCGCCGCAAGCCGGGCGCGTTCCTCCCGCAGGCAGCGCATCCAGCGGGCGGTGTCGCAATCGACCGGGAGCGTCCGGAGGCGGGCGAATATATCCTCGATCGGCCCGTCAGACCCTTCGTCAGCGAGCCGTCGGGAAAAATCGGGAAATCTCAGCAGGCAATCGGCAAGGAACGGACTGGAGCCCAGCGCCGCCCAGACCGCGCGGCCCAGCGCGCTGGACCGGTCCAGAGGCCCGACCTTCGCCTGCCATTCCTCCAGCCGGCGGGCGGCCAGGTTGGGGTCGGCCGGAAGCGGGTTGTTCTCGGCTGTCGTCATCGGTCCCATAGGTCCCATATAGTGGGGGACGGTCAAGCGGAGCAGGTAATTGCGGCTGAGGCTTCGGCATGCCCTGTGGATATTGGCGGCCCTCGCGATTTCGATTTCATTGCTGGCGGCTGTCGCAGTCTGGCGCCTGTCCCGGGGGCCGGTAAATCTCGCCTTGCTCGCGCCGCATGTCGAGGCGGCCCTGTCCCGTCCCGAAGCCGGTTACAGGGTCGAGATGGAGGAAGTCGGGGCCGCCTGGGCGGGCTGGGACCGATTGCTCCGTTTCAAGGTCTCCGACGCCAGGCTGACGGACCTCCAGGGCAGGGCGCTTGTGGAGACGCAGGGACTGGAATTCGCACTGAATGCTAGCGACGTCCTGAGAGGCCGGATCGCCCCGCGCGAAATCGAGCTGCTCGGCGTCAGTGCCACCCTGCGGCGCCGGAGCGACGGCTCGATGGGCCTTGTCGCCGTCGCCGGCGCGGAAGCGGAGGACAAGCCGCAGGAAATCGAGCTGGGCAGCCTGTTGGCGGGAGGCCTGGCCGGCAGCGGAGCGGGATTCGCCGGGTTCGGCGTGCGCGGGGCGGCCCTTACGGTCATCGACGACCTCATGGGCCTCGAATGGAGTGTGCCCCGGCTCGACCTGGGTTTCCGCGACGGCGCAGAGGGCAGGGTGGCGGAAGGGGCGGCGTCTCTGCGCCTGGGCGAAACGGAAACGGATATCGGATTTACGCTGTCGCTGTCCGGAGAAGCCGGAGGGCCGTCGTTTTCAGCCCGGCTGGACGGGCTGCGCCCCCGGGTCGTTGCGGAAGCCCATCCGGCTCTGGCGTTGCTGCATCATGTGACAACGCCGCTGAGCGGCTCCATCGCGGTCCATTTCGCGCCGGACCGCTCGGTCGTTTCGCTCGAAGCCGACCTGCAGGGAGCCGGCGGCGCCATCGTTGATCCCGGGGACGCGGAACGCAGCGTTGCGGTGGACGGACTCGTCATACTCGCCCGCGCGGTCGATGGTCTCACGCGGCTTGAGATCGAAACGGTCGAAATCAAGGCTCTCGGCCATACCGCACGCCTGTCCGGCGGAGGCGCGCGGCAGGACGGAACGATATCCGCTTTCACGCATCTGGAGAATGTGACCCCTGCGTTACTGTCGCCTTTGCTGCCGCCGCATTTTGCTCTTGCCTCTGTTTTGGATGCGCCGATTTCCGGCACCGTCGCGTGGACGCTCGACCCGGATTTCCGGCCGGTGGTTCTGGACCTGGGGCTGACCATTGGCGCGGGCAGCCTGCGCGTAGCTGGTTCGGAAGCGGAAGCAGCCGTACTCAAGCGCGGCAGCGCCCTTGTTCAGGCGGACCTGGCGGCGGGGCAGATACTGGTCGAGTCCCTGGCTCTGGAATTGGGCCGCGGCCGCGTCGAAGCCAGTGGCGCCGGCAGACGCTTCGAGGCCGGTTGGAGGGTGCATCTGGAAGGGAAGGCTGCTGCCGTCCCGGTGGACGACCTCCGGCTTCTTTGGCCTCCGGGCGTCGGATCGCCGGGCGTCCGCCAGTGGGTGCTTTCGAATTTGAGCAAAGGCAGGGTGGACGAGGCCCGGATCGTCGTCGATGCCGATCTGGCCACGGAGCCCGAGTTCGAATTCGGGTCGCCTATCGTTGACGGCAGCCTGTCGTTTTCCGGCGTTACGGCGCGTTACTGGCGTCCGCTCCCGCCTTTCGACGACATCGACGGCAGCGCCGTCTTCGACGCCGGGTCATTCAAGCTGACGCTGTCGGGCGGCAAATATCAGGACATTTCAGTCGCGGCCGCTTCGGTGGACTTTCTGGGACTGGACCGCGAGGAGCCGCCATCGCGGCTCGCGGCGGACGTCAGGTTCGAAGGACCGTTGAACCGTGTCCTGGAAGTCCTCGACCGGGAACCGCTCGGTTATGCCGGTTATCTGCAAATGGACCCTGCTGCGGTCGGGGGCGAGGCCGCGTTCCGGCTCCGGCTCGGCCTGCCGCTGGTCGCTGCGTTGGCGCTGGACGATATCGCGCTCGAAGCGGAGGGGAAGGTCGCCAATGCCCGCCTTCCGGTGTCGGCGCTCAAGGCGGACCTCGAAGGCGCCAGGATCGCTGTTGAAGTGGACAAGAAGCATATCGCCGTTTCCGGCGGCGGTTCGCTCGACGGCCGGCCGGCGACATTCGATTTTGAGCAGAGGTTCCCGAATCGCGAGCCGGTCCGGACCGTTTACAGGTTGCGCACGACTTTCGATGACGCCGCGCTGGCGCGTCTCGGCTTCGGCCTTGCGCCCTATGCTAGCGGACTCGTAGAGGTCGATATCGCGGCGAGCGAATATCGGAACGAGACGGTGGAATACTCGCTCAAGACGGGCCTCGCGGCCGCCGAAATCGCGCTGGCGCCTCTGGGCTGGGCCAAGCCGGCCGGCGAACCGGCATGGCTGGAGGCGAAGGTTCGCATCGGGTCCGATCGTCTGCTCGAGGCCTACTCGGTCTCCGCTGCCGGCCCTGACCTCGAATTCGTGGGCCGGGGACGCTTCGACATTGCCGGCGGCAGGCTGCTCGAAGCCTCGCTCGACCGGTTGCGGCTGAGCGAGCGCACCGACCTTGCCGTGCATGTCGAACGGCTGTCCGACGGCGCGGTATCCATTCGAGCAAACGGGCCGAGCGCCGATCTTTCGCACTATCTTGGAGGAGAGGACGACGGGCCCTCGGCGCAAGACGGCCTCGACCGTCTCGCCGTCCGCCTCGATGCGGACCGTGCCTGGCTCGGCGGCGACGCGCCCCTGCACAAGCTTGCCGCCCGAGTCCGGCTGGACGGAGACCGGATATCGGAGGCAGAGGCGAAGGCCCGCACGGCCGACGGCCGCGCCGTTTCCGCCTCCTTGCTGCCGGATGGAGGCAAGACCGCATTGACGATCGGCGCAGAGAATACCGGCGCGTTGCTCGCTGCGCTCGGCTGGTATCAGAACATGCGGGGCGGCCTCCTGCGTCTAAATGGCGAGAGGCTTGCAACGGCTCAGGACGAATACCGGGGTTCGCTGGTCATCAAGGATTTCCGGATCAGGGATGCGCCGGTTCTCACCCGGCTTCTGGCGGCGGCATCGCTTGCTGGTATCAGCAATATTCTGTCACGGGATTCCGGCCTCCAGTTCGAACGCCTGGAAACGCCGTGGAAGATGGATGACCGGCAGATCGAAATCGGGCCGGGCCGGGCCTTCAGCTCCTCCATCGGCGTCACCTTTCGCGGCGGGCTCGACCGGGACCGGGAAACGGTTGCGATAAAGGGCGTTCTCGCGCCGGCCAATTACATCAACCGGGTGTTGCGCAAGATCCCGGTGATCGGAGATATCCTGACCGGCGGCGGCGAAGGACTGTTCGCTGCGAACTATGAACTGTCCGGCCCGGTGGACGACCCGCGCACCGCCGTCAATCCGCTGTCGGTTCTGGCGCCGGGCTTCCTCCGCAATCTGTTCGGGCCGCTGCTCGGCACGGACGGAGGCGACCCGGACGCAGCCGGCAAACCGGCGCAATAACCGCCGCGTCCTGCGGCGCCGGCATCAGGTCCCGACCCTCAAGGTCTGGGTGAGGCTTTTCAGGCAGGCGATCACACTCGGGGCGACGAGCTTGCCGGTGCGCGGGTTTTCCTCCGAAGGCACGACCGCCGTCTCCAGGGTGAACCGAACCGTGTCGCCCTCCACCTCGATCCTGTGGCAATTACGGTCCACCGCCGGGTCGGCCCAGATTTCCAGTTCGGTGCGGTCGGGGCCGATGCCGGCGAGGGAAAGCGCGGCTGCGACATTGACATTGGCGGGGAAGCCGCGCGCGCCCTCCCTGGCGCTGCCCTTGAAAACGCGCTTCGCCTCCGTCAGATGCTCCACATCGATGCCGTTCTCGACCAGATGGGGCGCGCCGGCGAGGCTCTGCGGCGGCTTGCGCGTGACCATCGTGACGCGATGAATGGTCCCCTCCGCCGCAGCGCGAACGGCGTCGAGGCCGAGAAGCGCGCCGGTTGGCACCACGATCCTGGCGCCGGTTTCCCTGGCGCGTTCGACGAGGTGCATGCGCGGCAGCAAGGCGCCGACGCTGGATGGCACGAAAATCCGTCCCTGCTCGACAGCGGGCAGCGCGACCTCTTCGAAGACCGCGGCCGGTGCGCATTCCAGCACTACATCGGAACGGGCCGCCAGTTCGCCGAGCGGAACGACAGGCACGGCTGAGCGGAAGTCCGCTTGCCGCGCCTCGGCGCGCGCCCTGTCCCGCGCCGAAACCGCGGCGAGCGCCAGACCCTCGATACCCTCGTCGATGGCGGCGGCCACCTGCCGGCCGATGGCGCCGAAGCCGCCTATGCCTACCTTGAGCACCATCCCGCTGTCGCCTTTCCCCATGCTTGCCGCAAGGGCCAGTCTAGCGCATCGTCCGGCCCGGCTGAACGAAGGGGCTTTCGATGACTGCGACCGTCAACCCGACCGATCTGCGGATTCCCGATCCGGGTATCCGGGCCCTGTTCCATATCGAGGCGCGGTGGCAGGCTTGGCTCGATGTGGAGGCGGCGCTGGCGCTTGCGGAAGCCGATCTCGGCATGATCCCGCAGGCGGCGGCGGACGAGATCGCAGCCAAGGCGAAGCTCGAACTGATCGACCGCGACAGCCTGGCCGAAGGATTCAGGCGCACAGCGCACCAACTGGTGCCGCTCGTCTGGGAGTTATCGGAAATCTGCGAGGGCGATGCCGGCAAATATGTGCATTGGGGCGCGACGACGCAGAACATCGTGCAGACGGGCGACCTGCTGCTGCTCCGGCAGGTGCATGGCGTGCTGCTCGGCCAGATAGGGCGCGCGCTCGACGCGATGGCCGGACTTGCGGAAAGCTGGGCCGAGGCCGCCCTGCCGGGCCGCACCCACGGCCAGCACGCCGTGCCGACCACATTCGGGGCCAAGGTCGCGGTCTGGATCGACGAGCTGGCCCGCCATGCGGAGCGGCTGCGCGGGCTCGAAGGGCGCACCTTCGTCGCCATGCTGGGCGGCGCGGCGGGCACGCTCGCTTCCTTCGGCGAGCACGGCTTCCGGGTGCAGGAGCGCATGGCCGCGCATCTCGGCATGGGCTCGATGCCGGTGCCGTCCCGCACCCAGGGCGACCATTTCGGCGAGTATGTCGCGATGCTGGCCCTGCTGGCATCGACCTCGGCCAAGATCGGGCGCGAGGTCTATACCGGCATGAAGCAGGAGTTCGGGGAGCTGGAGGAGCCGGTGCCGCACGGCACGGTCGGTTCTTCCACCATGCCGCAGAAGCGCAACCCCATCCTCAGCCAGGACGTCGTCGCGGCCGCCGCCCAGGTGCGGGCCGCCCTGCCGCTGGTGCTGGAGGGGATGCAGACCGAGCATGAGGCGGACCGCGCGACCTCCATGCTCATCCGGCGCGGGCTGGAGCAGGCCTGCGTCGGGGCGGGCGACATGCTCTCGCGCCTCATTGCGATCATGGAGGGGCTGACGGTAAAGCCCGAGCGGATGCGCGCCAATCTCGACCTCTCGGACGGCCTCATCATGGCGGAGCCGCTGATGCTGGCGCTCGGCGAAACGCTCGGCCGGCAGGAGGCGCATGATGTTGTCTATGAAGCCGCGCAGGCGGCGGCGCGGGGCGAGGGCCGGTTCCGCGACCTGCTGGCCGCCGACCCGGATATTGCCGCCCATCTCGACGCGCCACGCATCGCCGCGCTGCTCGACCCGGCGCGCTACACCGGCGAGGCGCCGGCTATGGCGCGGCAGCAGGCGAAGGCGGCCCGCGCGCTCAGCCTCGAACTGCGGCGGTGAACGCCTGCCAGCGCTCCGCCGGGTCGCTGTCCGGGATCGGCCGGTAGGGCGCCACGCGGTCCACCAGCCGGTCATAGCGGCTGCGCAGCCTGTCGCCGAGCTCGCCCGGCTTGCCGATGATGGCGATGTCCTCGACAAGGCTGTCGGGCACGAGCGCGGCCATGTCGTCGAACGCGCCCTGGCGCACCAGCCCGCTCAGCGTCTTGCCCAGATCGGCGAGGCCGTGATGCTCCAGCATGCGCCGGTAGTTGGGGGTCGAACCGTAGAACGAGATGTCGCGCCGGACCTGCTCGAAGGCGGCGTCCATTTCCGCCTGGCTGTCGCCCGTCACGAGCCAGACCATCGTTTGCAGGTCGAGATCGTCCACGGTCATGCCGCGCGTTTTCGCCCCCTCGTCGATAGCCGGTTTGACCACTTCGTTCAGGTAGGAGACCGAATGCATGGGGTGGATATGAAAGCCGTCCGCCGCCTCGCCCGCCGCCCGGCACATGCGCGGATTGACGCCGGCGAGGTAGATCGGGATATGCGGATGGTCGATGGGGCCGGGGTTGAAGAACGGGTTCATCAGCCGGAACCGGTAGAAGGGGCCTTCATAGCTCGGCCGCGCATCGGTCTGGAAGGTGTCGAAGATCGCGCGCATGCAGCGGATATAGTCGGTGACGCGCGCCGCCGGGCGGTCGAACGGCATGGAGAAGCGCCGCTCGACATGGGCGCGCACCTGCGTGCCGAGGCCGAGATGCAGCCGCCCGCGCGACGCGCGCTGGATGTCCCAGGCCGTGCCGGCCATCGAGAAGGGGCTGCGCGCGAAGGCGACGGCGATATTGGTGCCGAGCTCCAGCGTCTCCGTCGCCGTGGCCGCGACGGCGAGCGGCAGGAACGGATCCTGCGCCGCCTCGAAGGTCCAGGCGGCGTCGAAGCCGAGCTCTTCGAGACGCTGCGCCTGGGCGGGAACTTGCGTCAGGTCGAAACCGCGCAGCTGTGCGTCGATCTTGAGGGCCATGAACGGCCTCCCTGGTTTGCTTTCGGGCAGGCGGTCAGCCCCGGGACTGTTTCCAGACCTCGTAGGCTGCCAGCGTTTCCTCATCGGGCGGATAGGTGCCGGCGACGGGATGGCCGGCGCGGATGCGCTCCTGGACGAAGGTCTCCAGCCGCTCCTGCTCGACGCCGTCGGCTGCGACGCTCTCCGCCATTGCTTTCGGAATCACGACCACGCCGTCGCCATCGCAGACCGCGATATCGCCGGGGATCACCGCCACGCCGCCGCAGCCTATGGGTGTTTGCAGATCGCCCATGGCAAGGCCGGTAATGTTGGGCGGCGCGGCCCTGCCATTGCACCAGACGGGCAGGCCGGTCGCGATGACGGCCTCGGCGTCCCGGACCGCGCTGTCCGTGACGCAGCCTGCGACGCCGCGCACCCGGAGGCGCTCCGCCAGAATGTCGCCGAGCGTGCCGACATTGCCGTTGCCGAGCCCGTCCATGACCAGCACGGCGCCCTCCGGACATTCGTCGATGGCGCGGCGCTGCGGGTTTTCCCCGGCGCTCAGGATTGTGGGGTCAGACAGGTCCTCGCGCATGGGGATGAAGCGCATGGTATAAGCCTCGCCGACAACGCGCCCCTGCCCGGGGCCAAGCGGCGCCACGCCCCGCATGGCCGTCGCGCGCAGGCCGCGCTTGAGCAATTGCATCGTGATCGTAGCCGTCGAGCAAACGGCCAGCGCCTTGCGAATTCCGGCGTCCATTCGACCATTCTCCCCCTTCGTTCGAACGCGGGCATGATACCACCGCCGACGGCTCCGGGCCGGCGACCTCGCGTCCGGGTTCCTCCGAGGCGACGAACTGCCGCCGTCGGGACACCGCCCCGGAAATGTCATGTTTTGTCATGAGGCGTTCCGAGCCCCCTCGCAATATGTCATGTCATGATCTGCATGTACATCGTGCATATGGGACGGTCCATTCGGGCATAGGACGGTTCTCCCGGAAAGCGGCTCCGGATACCGCGTTCTTCCTGCTGTCTCATATCGTCTCGGAATTCACGGGTTCAAGTTATAAAGAATTATTTCTTATTTCTTGAACATGACGCCAAGCTGGAGCGGTATCCGACCGGTTTGAAACGGGTGGCGGCCCTTCGACAAGCTCAGGACAGGCTGCTGGCGCGGTCGCTACTCAGGGTGAGGAAGGGGATGGAGGTGGGTTCCAAGGCTTCCTCATTCCGAGTAGCGGCGGAGCCGCGTATCGAACCTCATCCTGAGTAGCCGCGAAGCGGTGTATCGAAGGGCCTGTCCTGAGCCTGTCGAAGGGAGCCTGTCCTGAGCTTGTCGAAGGGGACGGCCGGGCTTCCGTTTCAGCCTGAAAGAGTTCCGCTCTAGACGAGACGGTTGGTCGGCTCGCGGCCCTCGAACAGGGCTTCGAGGCCGGTGATCGCAAGCTCGGCCATGGCAAGCCTGGTTTCCATCGTCGAACTGCCGATATGGGGCTGCACATAAATGCGCTCCGCCTGCAGATAGTCGGGATGGATATCCGGCTCGCCGTCGAAGACGTCGAGGCCGGCGCTGGCGAGATGGCCGCTCTCCACCGCGGCGATGAGCGCTTCGTCATCGACCAGGCTGCCGCGCGCTATGTTGACTGCAAGCGCGCCCCTCGGCAGGCGCGCGATGCGCTCCGCATTAAGCCAATGATGCGTTTCCGGCGAAGCGGGGGCGGCGATGACCAGGATGTCGGTGCGCGCCAGAAACGCCGCCTCCCCGGCGAAGAACAACCCGGCCTCCGGCTCCAGCGGCCGGCGGTTGTGATAGCCGATCTCCATGTCGAAGGCCCGGGCGCGCTTGGCGATTTCGCGCCCGATGCGCCCCATGCCGAAAATGCCGAGCCGCTTGCCGGTGACCTCCGTGCCGATCAACTGCCGCGGCCCCCAGCCCTTCCAGCGGCCTTCGACGACCAGCGCCTGGCCTTCCCGCGCCCGGCGGGCGGCGCCCAGCATCAGCAGCACGGCGTTGTCGGCAACCGTGGCGCTGAGCACATCCGGCGTATAGACGACAGGAATTCCGCGCGCCTGCAGAGCGTTGAGGTCCAGATGCTCATATCCGACCGAATAGGTCGCCATCGCCTTGAGCGAAGCCGGCAGGTCGGCGACGGCAGCGGCGTCCAAACGTTCGCTGGTGTTGACGACCAGCCCGTCCATGCCGTTGCAGGCCGCGGCCACATCGGCCGGTGAGAGCCGGCGGTCATCGACATTCCAGACCGTATCGAACGCGCGGGCGAACCGCGCCTCCACAGGTTCCGGCAGGCGCCGCGTGACGAAGACCCGCTTCATCGCCCGTTCCCCTCGCCCTAGCCGCCCAGAACCTCGCCGGCCTCCAGCCCGGCCTCGACGGCGGCGATCTTGCCGGCACCCTCCGGGCGGACCCGGACCGCGCATACCGCCCCGCCGCCGGCGGCGATAACAGCGCCGTCTTCGCCGACCGAGAGGACCGTTCCGGGCCGGGTATCGGCCGGGGCTTCCGCGAGGCGCGCATCGAATATCTGGAGCTTTGCGCCCTTGCGGGTCGTCCAGGCGCCCGGCTGCGGGTTGCAGCCGCGAATGAGATTGTAGATCTCGCCGGCCGGGCGCGACCAGTCGATCCCGGCGTCGTCGGCCGTACACCAGCTCTCATAGGTCGCCTGCGCCTCGTCCTGCGCGAGCTTCGGGGCCTTGCCGTCGCGCACGAGATCGACGGCCTCCAGCATGGCGTCCACGCCCATCGGGAACAGCCGGTCGAAATAGATGCTGCCGAGCGTGTCGTCGGGGCCGATGGGCGTCGTCTTCTGCAACAGCACCGGGCCGGTATCGAGGCCGTCATCGGGCCAGAAGATCGTGAGGCCCGTCTCCGTCCGGCCCTGGATGATCGGCCAGTTGATCGAGCTCGGGCCGCGATGCAGCGGCAGCAGGGACGGGTGGTACTGGATGGTGCCGCGCACCGGCAGGTCGAGGAAGGAGGACGGCACGATCTTGGTCACATAGGCCATGACGCAAAGGTCCGGCTTCAGCGCCGCGAATTCCTCATGAACCGCCGGATCGCGGAAACTCTTCGGCTGGAAGACGGGCAGGCCGTGGTCGCCGGCTGCAGCCTTCAACGGGTCCGGGCGGTCGGGCCGCGCATCGGGCGCGCAATAGACCGCGACGACATCCTCGCCGCGCGCCGCCAGCGCGTCGAGCACCGCCTTGCCGAAAGCCTGCTGGCCGTTGACGACGATACGCATGGGCTCCCTCTCCTTATCCCGGGCGAGCCGCAGTCTATAACACGCTTGACCGTCTGCGGGCGCGCGCGTAGCAGGCTCCGCCCATGATCGCTTTTACCCTCCGGCGCCTGATGCAGTCGTTCGTCGTGATCCTGTTCGTGGCGCTGATTGCGTTTTCCATGTTCCGCTTCGTCGGCGACCCGGTGCATCAGATGGTCGGCATCGAGACGACGCTGGAGGAGCGCGAGGCCTTGCGGGAGCGCCTCGGCCTGAACGACCCGTTCCATGTTCAGTTCGCGCGCTATATCGCCAATGCCGCACGGCTCGATTTCGGTATCTCCTACCAGCACAAGAAGCCGGTGACGGACATGATCGGCGCGCGTTTCCCGGCGACCTTCGAACTGGCGATGGTTTCGGCGATCTTTGCGCTGGCCGTGGGCGTGCCGATGGGCGTCTTCACGGGGCTCTACCGCGACAGCCTGCTGTCAAAGGTCTTCATGGCCGTGTCACTCGCCGGCATTTCCCTGCCCACTTTCCTGATCGGCATTCTGCTGATCTTCGTCTTTTCGGTGACGCTCGGGGTCATGCCGAGCTTCGGGCGCGGGGAGACCATCGATCTCGGCGGCTGGACGACCGGATTGCTGACTTCGAGCGGCTTGCAGGCCCTCGTCATGCCGGCGGTCACGCTCGGCCTCTTCCAGATGACGCTCATAATGCGCCTCGTGCGCTCGGAAATGCTGGAAGTGCTGCGCACCGACTACATCAAATTCGCCCGGGCGCGCGGGCTCTCCAACCGGGCCGTCCATTTCGGCCATGCGCTGAAGAACACGCTGGTGCCGGTCATCACCATTACCGGGCTGCAACTCGGCGGCATCATCGCGTTTGCGATCATCACGGAGACCGTCTTCCAGTGGCCGGGCATGGGCCTTTTGTTCCTCCAGTCCATCCAGACTGTCGATATCCCGATCATGGCGGCCTACCTGATGTTGATCGCGTTCCTGTTCGTCGCGATCAACCTCGCCGTGGACCTGCTCTACTACGTCGTCGATCCGCGCCTCAGGCTCGACCGGGGGGCCGCCTGGTGAGGGACTGGCGGGACAGCGACCTCTGGTATTCCTTCACGCGCTCGCGGATCACCGTCGCCGCCGCAAGCGTCGCCGGCGTCATGATTCTCTCGGCGTTCCTGGCGCCCCTTATCGCGCCCTACAACCCGTTCGACCTTGCGAGCCTGGACCTGCTGGATGCGCATATTCCGCCGGTCTGGTCCGAGGACGGGGAAACACGTTTTCTCATCGGCACCGACGACCAGGGGCGCGATCTCCTGTCGGCCATCCTTTACGGCGCGCGCATCTCCATCGGCGTCGGCATCGCTTCGGTCGTTCTCTCGCTGGTGCTCGGCGTCGGGCTAGGGCTCGTCTCCGGCTATGCCGGCGGGCGCGTCGACGCCTTCATCATGCGCGTGGCGGACATCCAGCTCAGCTTCCCGGCCATCCTCATCGCGCTGCTGGTGAACGGCGTTTTGCGCGGCATCCTGCCGAGCGGGCGCCAGGACGAACTCGCCATTTATGTGCTGGTGCTCTCCATCGGCATTTCCGGATGGGTGCAATATGCGCGCACTGTGCGCGGCTCGACGCTTGTCGAGAAGAACAAGGAATATGTCCAGGCGGCGCGGCTGATCGGCATTTCCTCGGCAAGCATCATGCTGCGCCACATCCTCCCCAATGCGATGGGGCCGGTGCTGGTGATTGCGACGATTCACCTCGCTGTGGCGATCATCACCGAGGCGACGCTCTCTTTCCTCGGCATCGGCGTGCCGCCCACGGAGCCATCCCTCGGCACCCTCATCCGCATCGGGAACGACTTCCTGTTTTCCGGCGAGTGGTGGGTGACGATCTTCCCCGGCGTCACGCTCGCCGTGCTGGTGCTTTCCGTCAACCTGCTCGGCGACTGGCTGCGCGATGCCCTCAACCCGAAGCTCCGCTGATTTCGTCACCGCGGAGGCGGTCGCCCGGCATTTCGATGTCTCGAAGCCCTGGCTCGCGCGCGCGATCGAGCAGAGCCCGCGCGTCTTCCTGAAAGCCGTGGACGGGGTTTCCTTTTCGGTTGCGAAGGGGGAAACGCTGGCGCTTGTCGGGGAATCCGGCTGCGGCAAATCGACTGTCGCGCGGCTCGTCGTCGGCCTTTACCGCCCGACCTCCGGCCGGGTGCTGTTCGACGGGCTGGAGCTGGCGGTCCTGCCCGCGGCCGAGCGCGCGCGCAGCCGGCGGCGGATGCAGATGATCTTCCAGGACCCCTATGCCAGCCTCAATCCGCGCTGGCGGGTGCGCGACATCGTGGCGGAGCCGTTGCGCGCTTTCGGGCTCGCAAACGGGCGCGCGGAAATGGCGGAACGGGTCGGCGCGCTGCTCACGCAGGTGGGCCTCGCTGCGGCGGACGGCGAGAAATACCCGCATGAATTTTCCGGCGGCCAGCGCCAGCGCATCTCGATTGCGCGCGCGCTTTCCAGCAATCCCGAATTCCTGGTTTGCGACGAGCCGACCTCGGCGCTCGACGTTTCGGTGCAGGCGCAGATCCTGAACCTGATGCGGGAGCTGCAGGAAGAACTCGGGCTCACCTATCTCTTCATCAGCCACAATCTTGCGGCCGTGCGCCATATCTCGGACCGTGTGGGCGTCATGTATCTCGGGCGGATCGTGGAGATCGCGGGGTCCGAAACGCTCTTCTCCCGGCCGCGCCATCCCTATACGCAGATGCTGCTCGACGCGATTCCGGACCTCGCCATGTCCGGCCGGGAGCGGGAGCCGATGGGCGGCGAAGTGCCGAACCCGCTCGACCCGCCAACCGGTTGCCACTTCCACCCCCGCTGCCCCTTCGCCAACGCCCGCTGCCGCGCCGAGGCCCCGGCACTGAGGCAATGCGGGGCTACGGAAACGGCCTGCCACGCAGTCGAGGAAGGGCGGATTTAGGGAAACGGCGTTGCGTCAATCCGGCGCGGGCGCGCGGCGCCGGTTGAGGAAGGCGGTCATCATGCGGGCCGGTTCGTCGGTCCGATAGGCGTCCACATAGGCTTGAATGCCGGCGCGGGCGCCGTCGGTCGGCGACATCCGATCCCAGTCGATGATAAGGCGCTTCTGGATGGCGAGCGCCCTCGGGCCGCAGGCGAGCAGGGAGTCGATCCAGCCGTTCACCGCGTCGTCGAGTGCGGCGAGCGGGGCAATGCGTTCGAGGAAACCGATACGGTGCGCCTCGGCGGCGTCGATCCGGTCGCCGGTGAGCACCAGTTCGCATGCCTTGCCCCAGCCGACGAGGCGCGGCAGCACCGACGCTTCCATACCCGAGGGAATGCCGAGCCGCGTTTCCGGCATGCCGAACAGCGCGTGGTCGGCCCCGGCGCGCATGTCGGCGCAGGCGGCGAGTTCCATGCCGGAGCCGAAGCAATAGCCGTTGATGCGCGCGATGACCGGCATCGGGAAGCTGCGCACGGCGTCGCAGACCCGGTGCGTCAGCGTGGCCGACGCCTCTGCCTCCGCCGGCGTGAAGGCGGCCATCTCGGCGATGTCGGTGCCGCCGACGAAGGACCTGTCGCCGGCGCCGGTGATGACAAGCGCTCGCAGGCCCTCCGCATGGCGTAGCGATGTCAGGACCTCGACGAAGCGCCGCTTGCCCCCAAGGCCCAGCGCATTGCGCTTTTCGGGGTTGTCGAAGGTGACGCGGGCAATGCGCCCCGCCGCGCCCCGGTCGTCCCAGTCGAGCCGCACAAGCTCCGTCATCGGCTTGCCCGCCCGCTCAGGCCGGATTCCGTTCGACGAGCTGGCGCGCGATGATGATGCGCTGCAACTCGTTGGTGCCTTCGCCGATGGCCAGCAGCGGCGCGTCGCGGTAGTAGCGCTCGACATGCATCTCCTTGGAGTAGCCATAGGCGCCGTGGACGCGCATCGCCTCCATGCTGTTCTCGACCGCGGCTTCGGAAGCGAAGAGCTTGGCCATGCCGGCTTCCATGTCACAGCGCTCGCCGGCGTCATAGGCGCGGGCCGCCTGCTCGACCAGCAGCCGGGCCGCCTCGACGCGGGTCGCCATGTCGGCGAGCTTGATCTGGATCGCCTGATGCTGCGCGATGGGCTTGCCGAAGGTCTCGCGCTGCTGGGCGTAGCGGAGCGCGTCTTCCATCGCGGCGCGGGCAACCCCGACGCCGCGCGCCGCGACATTGATCCGGCCGAGCTCCAGCCCGCCGAGCGCGTGGCGCAGCCCCTTGCCTTCCTCCAGCCCGATCAGCCGGTCGGCGGGTATCCGGTAGTCCTCGAAAATCAGTTCGGCGGAATCGATGCCCTTGTAACCGAGTTTTTCCAGCTTCCGGCTGACGGTGAAGCCGGGGCCCTTCTCCGCGAGGAAGAGGCTCATGCCCCGGTGGCGCGGGCTCGCCCCGGGGTCGGTCTTGACGAGCAGCGCGAAGCAGGAGCCGTGAATGCCGTTGGAAATCCAGATCTTGGTGCCGTTCACGACATAGTCGCCGCCGTCCCGCCGCGCGGTCGTGCGGATCGCCTGGAGGTCGGTGCCGCAATTCGGCTCGGTGAGCGCGAGGCCGCCCCGGACTTCGCCGGAGGCGAAGCGCGGCAGCCAGGTCCGCTTCTGCTCCTCCGTGCCGAAACGCAGCACGGCGGCCGACATGATGAGGTGGGAGTTGAAGATGCCGGAGAGCGACATCCACACGGCCGAGACCCGCTCGACGATGCGCGCATAGGTCGAGGCGCCGAGCCCGAGGCCGCCATATTCCTCCGGGATGATGGCGCCGAACAGGCCCAGCTCCTTCATCCGCTCGACGATCTCCGCCGGCCAGGTGTCGCTGTGCTCCAGCGCCAGCACATGCGGGCGCACATCGCGGTCGAGGAATTTGTCCACCGTGTCGAGCAGGGCGGCTTCGAGCTCGGCGGCGTCGGGGGAGGGGGCGTTCATGGCGTCAATATCCCGCCTTGTCATCGACGGCGTGGCCGCGTTTCGGGACCAGCATGTTGCGCTCGAAGCTCATGAAGACCGCGCCGTCGGCCTTCAGGCCGCGCGTGGCGATGCGCACGATGCCCTGGGTCGGGCGCGAGCGGCTTTCGCGCTTCTCCAGCACCTCGGACTCCGCATAGATCGTGTCGCCGACGAAGACGGGCCCGGTGAGCGCGATATCCGTCCAGCCGAGATTGGCGATGGCCTTCTGGCTCGTGTCGGAGACCGACATGCCGGCCACCAGGGCCAATGTGAAGGTGGAGTTGACGAGCGGCCGGCCGAACTCGCTGTGGCGGGCGTATTCCCTGTCGAAATGGATCGGGTGCTGGTTCATGGTCAGCAGGGTGAACCAGGTATTGTCGCTTTCCGTGATGGTGCGGCCCGGCCGGTGCTCATAGACATGGCCGACGGCGAAATCCTCGAAATAGCGGCCATAGCTTTCGCGGAACCGGTTGGGGCCCACCTCCCGGGCTTCGGCGCTCATCCTTTTTCGTCCTCCCTTGCGCGGTCGAGCATGGCGCGGATCGCCTCGACGCACTGCCCGCAGACCGGAGCGCAGGCATTGCGGCGGAATATCTCCGCCACGCGGCTTGCGCCTGCGCCGAGCGCGCCCTCGACGGCTTCGGTCGAGAGATCATTGCAAAGACAGACCCGCATCCGCGCCAAAATGAGCCGCAAGAGGCCCGATTGACAAGGATGAATGCTATGCATACCGTCCGCCGCTCAAGGGTGAGACGTCGCGCGGGACACAGCGGGAGGTTGTGTGGCTCTACTCGAAATCGATGAGTTGAAGACCCAGTTCTTCACATCGGCGGGCACGGTTCTCGCCGTGGATGGCATCTCCTATACGGTGGAGGAAGGCGAGACGGTTGCGGTGGTGGGCGAGTCCGGCTGCGGCAAGTCCGTTTCGGCGTTGTCGATATTGCGGCTGGTGGCGGACCCGCCGGGCAAGATCGTCGGCGGGCGCATCGGCTTCATGGGCCGCAACCTGCTGGAATTGAGCGACCGGGAGATCCGCGAGGTGCGCGGGCGCCATATCGGCATGATCTTCCAGGAGCCGATGACATCGCTCAATCCCGTGCTGTCCATCGGCACGCAATTGACCGAGACCGTCATTCACCATCTCGGCTACGGCGAGGAGAAGGCGCAGTCGCGCGCGCTGGAACTGATGGAGATGGTCGGCATTTCCGACCCGCCGCGCCGGCTGGAGCAATATCCGCACCACCTGTCGGGCGGGATGCGCCAGCGCGTCATGATCGCGATGGCGCTCGCCTGCGAGCCCAAGCTGATTATCGCGGACGAGCCGACAACGGCGCTCGATGTCACCATCCAGGCGCAGATCCTGGAGCTGATGAAGAACCTGACCCGGGAGCTTGGCGTGGCGATGATTATCATCACCCATAATCTCGGCGTCGTGGCCCGCTACGCCGACCGGGTGAATGTGATGTATGCGGGCAAGATCATCGAGGAAGGCAGCGCCGAGGATGTCTATCACCGGCCGCGCCATCCCTACACGTTGGCGCTGCTCAACTCCGTGCCGCGCGTGGACCAGCAGCGTTCCGCCAAGCTCGATCCGGTCGAGGGCCAGCCGCCGGACCTGACGCGCCTCGACGGAGGCTGTTCCTTCCGGCCGCGCTGCCGTTATGCGCAGGACGAATGCGCCCGGTCGTTTCCGGAGCTTCAGAGCGTGGGCGAAGGCCACCGGGCCGCCTGCTTCCGCTCGCAGGAGATCGCCGCCGGGCTGGAGCAGGTCGCATGAACGATATCGCGACCCAGGCGAGCCACCGCGGCACCGTTTCCGACGATGTCCTGGTCTCGGTGAACGGCCTCAAGATGCATTTCCCGGTGACGGAAGGCATCGTCATGCGCCGCGTCGTCGCGCATGTGAAGGCGGTGGACGGCATCGATTTCGAAATCCGCCGGGGCGAGACCCTGGGCCTTGTCGGCGAGTCCGGCTGCGGCAAGACCACCACCGGGCGCTGCATCCTGCAGCTGGAGCGGCAGACGGCGGGTTCGATCACCTTCGAAGGGCGCGAATTGAGCGGCCTTCGCGGCGAGGAACTCCGGTCCATGCGCCGGCGCATCCAGGTGATTTTCCAGGACCCCTACAGCTCGCTCAATCCGCGCCTCAAGATCGGCGAGATCATCGGCGAGCCGATCCGCGTCCACGGCCTCATCCCGGACAAGGCGAAGCGCGAGGACCGGGTGCGGGAGTTGCTGGCGGTCTGCGGCCTGAACCCGGCTTTTGCGGACCGTTATCCGCATGAGATGTCCGGCGGCCAGCGCCAGCGCGTCGGCATTGCCCGCGCGCTCGGGCTGGAACCGGACTTCATCGTCTGCGACGAGGCGGTGTCGGCGCTCGATGTGTCGATCCAGGCCCAGGTCATCAACCTGCTGGAAGACCTGCGGGACGAGTTCGACCTGACATATCTCTTCATCAGCCACGACCTGTCGGTGGTGCGCCATATCTGCCACCGGGTGGCGGTGATGTATCTGGGCAAGATGGTCGAGCTCGCCGAGACGGACGAGTTGTTCGACAACCCGATGCACCCCTATACGAGGGCGCTGCTGGAGGCGGTCCCGATCCCCGATCCTGTGGTCGAGCAGGCCCGCGCGCACCAGGTCATCAAGGGCGAGATTCCGAGCCCGATCAATCCGCCTTCGGGCTGCGTTTTCCATCCGCGTTGCGATATCGCGGTGGACGGTTGCCCGAAGGCGGTCCCGGCATTTCGCGAGGTCAAGCCGGGCCACTGGGTTGCCTGCACGGAGGTGTAGCAACGGGAATGCCGCCCGGGAGCGCGCAAGGGCGCAGGGGCGGATAAAGAGGGCGTTACGACGCCCGCCATGCAGCCGGGCCTCGCAGGAGGCCCGATAAACAGGGAGGTAGCTTACCCACATGAAAACGAGCTTCACCAGACTGGCTATGGCAGCCGGCCTCGGCGCGGCCGTTGCGGCTGGCGGCGTCGTTGCGGCGTCGGCGGAGGAACCGAAGAGGGGCGGCGTGCTGCGTATCGTCGTCGGCTCCAAGATTCCGTCCTATGACGGTCATCGCGAGTCGACCTTCGGCATGATCCATCCGATCCGGCCGTTCTACAGCCTGCTCATCCGCGTCAACCCGGACGACCCGCAGTCTTCCGATTTCATCTGCGATCTGTGCGAAGGCGAGGTGCCGGCGCCCACCAATGACGGCAAGACCTACACCTTCAAGATCCGCCAGGGCGTGGAATTCCACGACGGCACACCGTTGACCGCGCATGACATCGTCGCGACCTTCAACAAGATCGTCTTCCCGCCGGAAGGCATTCTGAGCAACCGCGTCAGCCGTTTCTCGATGGTGGACAGCATCTCGGCGCCGGACGACCATACGGTCCAGTTCGACCTGAAATACGCCTCGCCGGGCTTCATCCCGATGGTCGCCACGCCGTTCAACTTCGTCTATGCGAAGAAGGATCTGGAGCAAGCCGACCCCGAGGGCAAGGACCCGCAATACGGGATGAAGTGGCACCAGAACAACATCAACGGCACCGGCGCGTTCTCGTTCGTCGAGCACCAGCCGGGCTCGCATGTGCTGGGCAAGCGCTACGAGAAATACCATCATGAAGGCAAGCCCTATCTCGATGGCTACAAGGCGATCTCCGCGCCGAAGATGTCGGTTCGCATCCAGGCGATTCGCGGCGGGCGCGCCGACATCGAATTCCGCGGCTTCCCGCCGAAGTCCCGCGACGATCTCGTCAAGGCGCTCGGCGACGGCATCACCGTTCAGGAAAGCGCCTGGAACTGCACCTTCGGCTATGCCGGAAACCAGACCAAGCCGCTCTTCCAGGACAAGCGCGTGAGGCAGGCCATGACGCTCGCCCTCGACCGTTGGGGCGCGTCGAATTACCTCTCCAAGATCGCGATCGTGAAGACCGTCGGCGGCCTTGCCCTGCCGGGCCATCCGGTGGCGACCCCCGAGGATGTGCTGAAGACCTATTACGGCTACTGGCCGGACATCGAGAAGAGCCGTGCGAAGGCCCGCGAACTTCTCAAGGAGGCGGGCGCCGAGGGCGCGCACTTCAAGATCTGGAACCGGGCCGTAGACCAGCCCTACAAGGTTGTCGGCACCTGGATGCTCGACCAGTGGAAACAGGTCGGCCTGGATGTCGAACAGGTCGTCGTTCCGACGGGGCCCTGGTATGCAGGCCTGCGTGATCCGGACGCCTTCGACGTTGCGATCTGGCCGTCTTGCCAGAGTGTCGTGAACCCGATCGTGGACGCAGGCGCCTGGCTCTCGAAAGAGCGGGCGGCGGACAACCGCGGCTACTACACGGACAAGGTTCTCGACGAGTGGTACGACGAGATGAACCGGGAAGGCGACCCCGGGAAACAGAAGGAAATCTACCGGAAGTTCGAGAAGCGCGTCCTGCATGACGAGGCGCATTTCGGACAGGTGCTGTGGTGGAACAAGATCAACCCGCACCGTTCCTTCGTGAAGGGCTGGAAGATCGCGCCGTCGCACTACCTGAACCAGTCCCTGGATCAGGTATGGCTCGACGTTCCGGACGAGGAGCGCAAGCAGCGCACCATGGACGAACTGGGCGGCTGACCGTCCAACCTCTCGCGCCGCTCCGGGCAACCTGGGGCGGCGCCTTCTCTCTTAGAGGCGTTCATTCATGTATAAATATGTCATCAAGCGCCTGCTGCTGCTGATTCCGACATTGTTCGGAGCAGCGGTGTTGGTGTTTCTGCTGTTGCGCGCGGTGCCGGGCGATGTTTGCCAATTGCGGCTTGGCGGCGGTGGCGAGTGGATCGATCCCGTGGCGCTGGAGCAATGCAAGATCCAGCTTGGGCTCATGGACCCGATGCATGTGCAATTGTTCGATTTCCTGACGAGTTTCTTCACTTTCAATTTCGGCGAATCCATGTGGACCGGACGACCGGTCTCCTATGAGATTGCATTGCGTTTCGAGCTTTCGCTCCAGATTGCCATCATGGCGACGTTTGTCTCGATCATCGTGGCCATCCCGCTGGGCACGATCTCGGCGATCAAGCAGAACACCTGGATCGACTATCTGGTCCGCACGATCAGCATTGCCGGCATCGCTATCCCGTCCTTCTGGCTCGGCATCATCATCATTCTGGGCCTGCTGATTACCACGCAGGCATGGACCGGGACGCCGTGGATGCCGCCTATCGACTATCGACCGCTATGGGAGGACCCCGGCTACAACCTGTCCATGCTGATCTGGCCCGCCGTCGCCACCGGCTATCGCTATTCCGCCGTGGCGACGCGCATGACGCGCTC
This sequence comes from Alphaproteobacteria bacterium, assembly GCA_022822125.1. The sequence continues at coordinate 11,358 of JAJECF010000121.1, read as the reverse complement.
GGCGCTGCTGGAGGTGCTGCGGGAGGACTATGTGCGCACAGCCCGCGCCAAGGGCCTGCTGGAGAAGATGATTATCAACCGCCACGCGCTGCGCAATTCTTTGTTGCCCGTGGTGACGATCATCGGCATCGAATTCGCCTTCCTGATGGGCGGCCTGGTGGTGACCGAGCAGGTCTTCAACCTGAACGGCATCGGCAAGCTGTTCGTCGAATCGGTGACCAACCAGGACTATGTGATGACCCAGTCGCTGGTCATGCTGGTGGTCACCATCTTCGTCCTCGTCAACCTTGTGGTCGATATCCTGTACGCGGTGCTCGACCCGCGCATCCGCTACAGCTAGGAGGGCTTGGCTCATGGCGACTGTCTCGGAAGGCCGCCTCGCGGTAGCCATGTTCGAGGAGCCGGCGGCGCTCAAGCCCTGGCATGTGAAACTGCGCGAAACGGCCCGCAAGCAACCGGTGGGCGTCGCCGGCGCCATCATCGTGGTGCTGATGGTGCTTATGGCGATTTTCGCCGGTGTGGTGACGCCGTACGACCCGCTGCTCAACTCCTACGAATACATGCTCGCGCCGCCGGACGGGAACTTCATCTTCGGCACGGACATGCTCGGCCGCGATGTCTATTCCCGCATCGTTTACGGCGCCCGCACGGCGCTGTTCGTCGGCTTCGCTTCCGCAGCCGTCGGCGGCTTCTTCGGCCTCATCCTGGGTGTTTCCAGCGCCTATTTCGGCGGGCTGTTCGACCTGATCTTCCAGCGGATCATGGATGTCTTTATGGCGTTCCCGCTGGTCATCATGGCGCTGGCGGTCGTGTCGATCCTCGGCACGGGCACCGAAAATGTGATCCTGGCGATCATCGTGCCCTTCGTGCCGAGATGCGCGCGCGTGGTGCGCTCCTCGGCGCTGCAAATCCGCGAAATTCCCTATATCGACGCCGCGAAGGCCTGCGGCTTCGGCCATGCGCGCATCATCCTGCGCCATATGGCGCCGAATGTGATGGCGCCCTTCCTCATCATGGTCACGGCCTTTGTGGGGCAGGCGATCCTGACCGAGGCGTCGCTCTCCTATCTCGGCCTGGGCGTGCAGGAGCCGACGCCGGCCTGGGGGCTGATGCTGCAGGGCGGGGCAGAGGAATTCGCCGAAAGCGCGCCCTGGGTCGCGGTCTTCCCCGGCCTTGCGATCACGCTCGCCGTCTTTGGCTTCAACCTCTTCGGCGACGCGCTCCGCGACGTGCTCGACCCGCGGCTCCGTTCGTCGCAATAGGCGGGACCCGGTTCGGCATCGCAGGCGGCGGCGTCTGCGGTCCTCCGTTTCCTCATCCCGAGTAGCGGCGTCAGCCGCGTATCGAGGGACGGCGGGCGGCGCGGGGCATCCTTCGATACGCGCCCGCTGGCGCGGTCGCTACTCAGGATGAGGAAGGGGGCCTCTTTCCTCATCCCGAGTAGCGGCGCCAGCCGCGTATCGAGGAACCGCGCCGGCGCAGCCCACACTTATAAGGCCCCGGATCGCAGGCGACGCAATTTTTTCCCCGTCATCCCGGCCGGAGCGCAGCGGAGAGCCGGGACCTCGACGCCACAGAGCGCCGGCCGCATACCGGCCCTTCGATACGCGCCTGCTGACGCAGTCGCTACTCAGGATGAGGAAGGGGGCCTCTTTCTTCATCCCGAGTAGCGGCGTCAGCCGCGTATCGAGGGACCGCGCCGGCGGAGCCTCGGCCGCACAAGGCCCCGGATCGTAGTCCGGGGCGACGCAAAAAGGGGAGACCGGGCGGCGTTGGCCCGTGAGTTTCAACCCGGTGCCGCCGGTATGACTCCCGTTGTTCCCGGGTCAGGAAGGCGGCGGCTCCAGCACCAGCTTGCCGACAAAGTCCTTGGCCAGGAACATGTCCTGCGCCTCCGCGATCCGCGCGAGCGGGAAAACCCCGGACACGACGGGGCGGATTTCGCCGCGTTCGATGTAGCGGACCAGATTCTCGAACACGATGTCTTCCTGGAAGGTGCAGCCGAAGAACGACAGGTCCTTCAGATAGAGCGTGCGCAAGTCCAGTTCGACGACCGGGCCGGCTATGGCGCCGGCGGTGGCGTAGCGGCCGCCGCGGCGCAAAAGGGTGAGCAGCGCGGGCCATGCCCTCCCCGCCACCAGGTCGATAACGACATCGACGGAGTCCGGCCCGAGCTCGGCGGCGAGGTCCGCATTGCGGTCGATGACCCGGTGGGCGCCGATCCTGCGAATGTCCCCGGCCTTGGCTTCAGCCGCCACGGCGATGACCTCAGCCCCTCGACGGCGCGCGAGCTGCACGGCAGCCGATCCGACCCCGCCCGAAGCCCCGGTTATCAATACGCGCTCCGCGCCCACCGCAGCCCGGTGCAGCATGTTTTCCGCCGTGGACCAGGAACAGGGAATCGACGCAAGCTCGGCGTCCGTCCAGTCGCTCCGCACATGGAAGGTTTCCGAAGCAGGGGCCCTGGCGAATTGCGCGAACGCGCCATCGCACTCGGACCCGAAGGTCCAGCACTCATAGGGACGCCAGCCGGTATAGCTGCGCAACATGGTCTTGACGATGACGCGCTCCCCGATCCGGCCGCTATCCACCCCGCCGCCCACCGCCACGATCCTGCCGCAGCAGTCCGCGCCCTGAATCCGGGGAAAGGTCATCGGCCGGCCGGACCATGTTGCATCCTCCGGATCGATCTCGTCGAAGCCGCTCGCACGGCCTTCCCCGGTGGCGGCGCTCACCTTCTTCGAATACCAGCCGATGCGGGTGTTGATGTCGGTGTTGTTCACGCCGGCGGCGCCCACCTCGATCAGCACCTCGCCGGGACCGGGCTCCGGCGTCGGAACATCTTCGCGGAGTTCGAGGACGTCCGGCCCCCCGTGGCCGGTCAACAGCACGGCGGTCATGCGCGGCGGAATCGGCCGGTTCATCATGTCCACCCGCCGAAGAGCCGCCATTCAGCCGGCCTCGAACACCGTGCGCCCGTCCACCACCGTTCGCAGCACCCGGCCCTGGACCGGCCGGCGGTCGAAGGGCGAATTCTTGGACTTGCTGCGGAAGCCGTCGACATGGATGCGCGCCGGAATGTCCGGGTCGAACACCACGACATCGCCCGCCCGGCCCGGCGCGAGGCGCCCGAGCGGCAGGCCCAGCAGGTCCGCCGGGGCGCAGGTCAGCTTCTCCAGCACGTCGAGCAGCGGCATATGGCCGTTGTGGTAGAGCTCCAAAGAGAGCGGCAAGAGGCTTTCCAGCCCGACAATGCCGGGTTCCGCATCGCCGAAGGGCAGGCGCTTCGATTCCTGGTCCTGCGGATCGTGGTCGCTCGCAATCGCGTCGATGGTGCCGTCCGCGAGCCCTTCCACCACGGCGCGCCGGTCCGCCTCGGAGCGCAGCGGCGGCGAGACCTTGCCGAAGGTCCGGTATTCGCCGATCGAGGTTTCGTTGAGCGCGAAATAATGCGGGGCCGTGTCGCAAGTGACGCGCCAGCCCTCGCGCTTGGCGCGGCGGACGAGCGCCAGTCCCTCGGCGGTGGTGACATGGGCGGCGTGGTAGCGCCCGCCGGTCAGGGAGACCAGGCGCAGGTCCCGGTCGATCATGATCGCCTCCGCAACGGCCGGGATGCCAGGCAGGCCGAGGCGGGTCGCGATCTCGCCTTCGGTCATCGCGCCGCCCCGCGCCAGTTCGGGCTCTTCCGGATGCTGCACGATGAGCGCGTCGAAGGCCTGCGCATAGGAAAGCGCCCGGCGCATGACGCGGGCGCTGGAGACAGCGCGCAGCCCGTCCGTGAAGGCAAGCGCGCCCGCATCCTTCAACATGCCGATCTCTGTAAGCTGCTCGCCCTTGAGGCCGCGGGTAAGGGCCCCGTAGGCGAACACCTTGACCCGCCTGACTTCGCGCGCGCGCCGGGCGATGAACTCCACGACATTCACATCGTCGATGACCGGCGCGGTGTTGGGCAGGGCCACGACGGCCGTGACGCCGCCGGCCGCCGCCGCCAGGCTGCCGCTGTCGATGGTCTCCTTGTGCTCGCCGCCGGGCTCGCCCAGTTGCACGCGCATATCGACCAGCCCGGGCGCCGCGCAAGCGCCGCCGCAATCCATGACGGCAGCGTCCTCCGGAATCGAACCGGCGGCGACTTCCGGGCCGATTGCGGCGATCCGCCCGTCTTCGATCAGCACGCCGCCCGGCCCGTCCAGCCGCGATGCCGGGTCCAGAAGCCGGGCGTTGATCAGGGCTGTGCGCTTTGTCACGCCGCCTCGGCGCGGTTCGATTGCAGCTTGCGGGTCAGGAGGTCCAGACAGGCCATACGCACGGCGACGCCCATCTCCACCTGCTCCTGGATCAGCGAGCGGTGAATGTCGTCGGCGACGTCGCTGTCGATTTCCACGCCCCGGTTCATCGGCCCCGGATGCATCACCAGCGCATCCGGCCGCGCGGCCGCCAGCTTGCGGGCGTCGAGGCCGAAGAAGTGGAAATACTCCCGCACCGACGGCACGAAGCTGCCCTGCATCCGCTCCGTCTGGAGGCGCAGCATCATCACGATATCCACCCCGTCGAGGCCGGCGCGCATGTCATGGAAGACCTCGACACCGAAGCGGTCCGTCTCCGCCGGCAGCAGGGTCGGCGGCGCCACGACCCGCACCCGCGCGCCCATGACGTTGAAGAGGTGGATGTTCGAGCGTGCGACCCGGCTGTGCATGACGTCGCCGCAAATCGCGACCGTGAGGCCGGAAAGGCCGCCCAACCGCCGCCGGATGGTCAGCGCGTCGAGCAGGGCCTGGGTCGGATGCTCGTGCCAGCCGTCGCCGGCATTGATGACCGCTCCGTCCACCTTCTCCGCCAGCAGGTGTACGGCGCCCGACTGCGGATGGCGGACCACAAGCAGGTCCGGGCGCATGGCGTTGAGCGTCAGCGCCGTGTCGAGCAGCGTCTCGCCCTTCTTGATGGCGCTGATGTCGGGCGAGATGTTGATGACATCGGCGCCGAGCCGCTTGCCCGCCAGTTCGAAACTCGTGCGCGTGCGCGTCGAGGTCTCGAAGAAGACATTTATAACGGTGCGCCCCTTCAGCACCGCCACCTTCTTGTCGTCGCGCCGGCTCTGCTCGACATAACTTTCCGAAAGGTCCAGCAGCGCCGAAATCTCGCCGGGCGCAAGGCCCTCTATGCCCAGGAGATGACGATGCGGGTAGCTGTATGGAGCAACATCGGCCATAAAGCGGCTTTGTGCGGGGGATTCGTCCGGCGATCAAGGGGCCGCCCGTCCCGGGCTGTGGATGAATCGCGAGAGCGGGAGGCGCCGGCCTCATGGATATGCGTTTGACGCCGTTTCAGCAGGACCTGGTCGGGAAAGCGCGCCGCCTGGCGAGAGAGCGCTTTGCGCCGCGCGCCGCCGCTCTGGACCGCGAGGCGGCCTTTCCGTTCGCCGATTACGACGACCTGAAGGAAGAGGGCCTGCTGGCGCTCTGCGTGCCGGAAGAACATGGCGGACTCGGCGCGGATTTCGAGACCTATTGCCTGGTCGCGGAGCAGATTGCGCGCGGCAACGCCTCCACGGCGCTCACCTGGAACATGCACTGCCTCACCATGATGATGATGGGCGAGATGGCGGACCGCTACGACATGCCGGAGGAGAAGCGCGCCCGCCACGAACGCCTGCGGGCGGAGAAATTCCGCGAGGTGGTGGAGGAGGGCGTCTTCTACGGCCAGCCGCACAGCGAGCCGGTGGAGCAGGGCGAGACCGACACGGCGTTCAGCGTCGGCGGCAGGCGTTTCGGCACCGAGGCGCGGAAGGTCGAGGGCGGCTACCGGGTGACGGGGCGCAAGTTCTTCGTCTCGCTTTCCGGCGCCGCGGACTATTTCGCGACGCCGGCGATCCTGGTGGGCGAGGGGGACATGGCCTGGCTGGAGCGCACACTCTACCTCAAGGTGCCGCGCGATGCCGAGGGCGTGACCTTCGAGGGGGAATGGGACCCGATCGGCATGCGCGCCACGGTCAGCCGCGAGATGCGCCTGAAGGACGTGTTCGTGCCGGACAGCGGCGACATCCTGCCGCCCGGCATTTTCGGCGGCCTCTATCTGAACGCCTCGCACGGGCGGATGACCTTCTCCGCCACCTTTCTCGGCCTCATGGTCGAAGCCTGCGAGACCGCGCTTGCCTATCTCCGCGGCGATCTGGAGGGCGCGCCCGGCCGTGCGGAGGTCGCCGCCGCGACCAGCCATGCCGTCGCCGACATGGTGCTGAAGGTCGAAGCGTCGCGCTCGCTTTTCTACCACGCGGTTTCGGAGGCGAAGCTGCCGCCGACGCCGGAGACCCGCCAGCGCGCCCGCGCCGCCCACGCTACGGTGCAGCGCAATGCGGTGGAGGCCACCTCGCTCGCGATGCGGGTCTGCGGCGGCCGCGCGATCCTGAAACGCTTCCCGCTCGAACGCCACCTCCGCGACGCCCGCGCCGCCGCCGTCATGCGCCCCTGGACGCTGGACATCGTGACGGAGGAGCTATGGAACGCGGCGCTGGCGGCGGAGGATGAGACGGTCTCCGGATAGGCGGAGTCGAGTCCCCCGGCGTCTTTCACCCCCCGCCGATGCGGGGGAGGAGATAGACTTCGGCGCCTTCGGGAATCGGCGCTGTCAGGTCGTCCTGGTACATCACGCCGTCTATGGCGACGGCCATGCTTTCCTCGACCTGGCGGCCGAGGCCCGGAAAGCGCGTTTCCAGGTCCCGGACCAGGGCTCTTATGCTGGCTGCGTCCGACTCCAGCTCGGCCATGCCGCCTGTGTATTGACGGCAGGCCGAGTGGGTCAGGACGATGCGCGCCAAGGCGGGGCTATTCCTCCGCCGCCGCCTGCTCGTCCACTGCCTTGCGCACCTTGGGCGGCGACATGGGCAGCTCTGTCAGCCGGATGCCGATGGCATCCTGGATGGCGTTCGCCATCGCGGCCATGGGCGGCACGATCGGCACCTCGCCGACGCCGCGCGCGCCGTAGGGATGGCGCGGATTCGGCACCTCGACCACAACCGTGTCGATCATCGGCAGGTCCGAAGCGACCGGGATGCGGTAGTCGAGGAAGCCCGGATTCTCCAGCCGGCCCTGCTCGTCGTAGATATATTCCTCGTTCAAGGCCCAGCCGATGCCCTGCACCGCGCCGCCCTGAATCTGGCCCTCGACATAGGAGGGGTGGATGGCGCGGCCGGCGTCCTGCGTCGCCAGATAGCGCAGCACCTTCACATGGCCGGTCTCCCGGTCCACCTCGACATCGACCAGATGCGTGCCGAAGCCGGGGCCCGCGCCCTGGGCGTTGAGCGAGGAGGTACTGGCGATCGGCCCGCCGGTGCGGCCCGACCTGGCGGCGATATCCTCAAGCGACAGCGGCTCGAAATCGCCCGCATTGCTGCCGGCGGGCACAGCCTGTCCGTCCTGCCACTCGACCGCCTCGACCGGGATGTCCCAGGTCTTGGCGGCGCGCGCCTTCAGCTCGTTCACCACGGCCTTGGACGCCTCCACCACGGCCATGCCGGTGGCGAAGGTGACGCGGCTGCCGCCCGTCAGGAAGCAGTAGCCGACCGAACTCGTGTCCGCGACGATCGGGCGGACGCGCTCCACATCGATGCCGAGCACTTCCGCGGCCATCATCGCCATGGAGGCGCGGGAGCCGCCGATATCCGGATTGCCGGTGGCGACCACCGCCGTGCCGTCCTCATTGATGTTGACGGTCGCGGAGGACTCGCCGCCGATATTGAACCAGAAGCCCGAGGCGACGCCGCGGCCCTGGTTCGGCCCGAGCGGAACCTTGTAGTTCGGATGGTCCTTCACCGCCTCCAGCGTCTCGACGCAGCCGATATCGCCGAAGGTCGGGCCGTAGGCGGCCTTGGTGCCCTTCTTGGCTGCATTCATGAGCCGGAGTTCGACCGGGTCCATGTCGAGCTCGCGCGCAAGCTCATCCACCGCGCTTTCGACGCCGAAATTCGAGATCGGCGCGCCGGGCGCCCGGTAGGCGGCGACCTTGGGACGGTTGGTCACCACGTCATAGCCGGTGATGCGCACGTCCTGGAGGTCGTACACCGCGAACGCGGTCATGCAGCCGGGGCCGACGGGCGAGCCGGCATAGGCGCCGGCCTGGAACTTCAGCACGGCGTCGCCCGCGACGATGGTGCCGTCGCGCTTGGCGCCGATCTTGACCCAGACCGTGCCGCCCGAGGTCGGGCCGGAGCCGCGGAACACCTCTTCGCGGGTCATCGTCATCTTGACCGGCCGCCCGGATTTCCGCGACAGCACGACCGCCAGCGGCTCCAGATAGACCAGCGTCTTGCCGCCGAAGCCGCCGCCGATCTCAAGCGGTGTCACACGGATTTCGGAAATGTCGATGCCGAGCAGCTTGGCGACATAGGCGCGGACCATGAACTGGCCCTGGCTGGAGCAGTAGATCTGCACCTGTCCGTCCGCGGCATATTGCGCCACGCAGGCATGCGGCTCGATATAGCCCTGGTGGACCGGCGCCGTCTTGTACTTGCGCTCGATGACGATGTCCGCTTTCTCGAACGCCGCGTCCACATCGCCCAACTCGAAGACCATGCGCTTGGCGACATTGGAGGGCGTCGTCGGCTTGGGGTCGACGCCGGAAGTGAACATGTCGTCGTGGAGGACCGGCGCGCCTTCCACCATCGCGTCCTCGACCTCGATGACATGCGGCAGCACCTCGTAATCCACCTCGATGGCCGCGAGCGCGGCATCGGCGGCGGCGGCGCCGGTGGCGGCGACAGCGGCGACGGCATGGCCGTCATAGAGGACCTTGTCGCGCGCCATGGTATTGCCGGACATGTCGCGGAAATTCGCCGGGCCTTCGCCGACAAAGGCTTCCTCGCTGGGAATGTCGGGCATGTCGGCGGCGGTCATCACCGCCTTGACGCCCGGGATCGCCTCCGCCTTCGAGATGTCGATGGACCGGATGCGGGCATGGGCGTGCGGGCTGCGCAGCACCTTGCCCACAAGCTGGCCGGGAAGCTGGAAATCGGCCCCGAACTGGGCGCGGCCGGTAACCTTGTCCACGCCGTCCGGGCGGATCGGCCTGGTGCCGACGACCTTGAGATCGGGGGTTCCGTCGGGCGCCATGTCAGGATGCTCCTCTCATGTCGGCGGCCGTGTCGAGCACGGCGCGGATGATTTTGTCGTAGCCGGTGCAGCGGCAGAGATTGCCGGCGAGCCAGTAGCGCGCCTCCTCCTCGGTGGGATTCGGGTTGCGCTCCAGCAGCGCCCTGGATGCGACGAGGAAGCCCGGCGTGCAGATGCCGCATTGCAGCGCGGCATATTCCAGGAACTTCTGCTGCAGCGGGTGCAACTGGTCCCCATCGGCCATGCCCTCGATGGTCTGGATGGCGTGGCCCTCGGCCTCGACGCCCAGCATCAGGCAGGAACAGACGAGGCGGCCGTCGACCGTGATCGAGCAGGCGCCGCAGTCCCCTGTGGCGCAGCCTTCCTTGGTGCCGGTCAGGTGAAGCTCGTCACGCAGCACGTCGAGCATGGTCTGCTCGGTATTGCAGAGGAACTCGACCGGCTCGCCGTTGATCGTGGTGGAAATGTGATGTTTCGCCATGGTTTCGGCTCAGGCTCCCGCGCGCTTGAAGGCAGTGGCGGCCGCGCGGCGCGCCAGCACGCCTGCGACCTTGGTGCGGTATTCGATGGTGCCGCGCTTGTCGTCGATCGGCTTGCAGGCGGCCCGCGCGGCAGCGTCGAGCGCGGCGAGAGCCGCATCGTCGAGCTTGCTGCCGACCAGCGCCGCAGCCGCATCGGGAACGACCAGCACGGTCGGCGCGACGGCCCCGAGCGACACTTTCGCCGCTGTGCAGGTGCCGTCCTCATCCAGCGTCACGCAGACGCCGGCGCCGACCACGGCGATGTCCATTTCCGTGCGCGGAATGAAGCGCAGATAGGCGTCGCCCGTGCGCGCCGGCTTTGGCGGCAGCTTGACCGCGACCACCATCTCGCCCTTGGCGAGCGATGTGCTTCCCGGCCCGGTCGGGACCTCTTCGACCGGAACCTCACGCTCCCCGTTCGGCCCGGCTATGACGACCGTCGCGCCTGCCGCGATCAGCGCCGGCACGGAATCCGCAGCCGGCGAGGCGTTGCAGAGATTGCCGACGAAGGAAGCGCGGCCCTGGATCTGCGTCGAGCCGATCAATTCGACCGCTTCGACGATGCCCGGCCAGTCCCTGGACAGCGTGGCGTGCTCGCCCGCTTCGGCGCCGGAGACGGACGCGCCGATCCGGTAGCCGCCGCCCTCGGTCGTAATCGTCCTGAGTTCGGGAATCCGCTTGGTATCGACGATCAGGTCCGGCTTCAGAATGCCTGAACGCAATTGGACAAGGAGGTCTGTGCCCCCCGCCAGCACCCTGGCGACGCCACTTGCGTTCGCCAGCAACTGCACCGCTTCGGCCACCGTCGTGGGCGCAGCGAAACTCGGTGCGTACATCCTTCCTCCTCAATCTCGCATGGTCGCGCAAAAAGACCCCGGCCAGAACCGTGGGACCGGTCGGCCGCCTTCGGATGCACACATTCTAGAGCCAACGGCAACCTTTTGGCGAGAGCGCAGCGTCGATAAGTCGCCTCGCCCGCCTCGCCTGCCGTCCGGGGCGGAACGAAACCTCTCAAAAGTCAATAACAACAGGACTATGTCCGCAGTTTTCTATAAACCGCACGAGGTCTTCCGGGGCGATGGCGGTGGTGCGGTCGTTCCTGAGTGGGTGGTAGTTGAGCGGTGAGATTTCGAGCATCCGGGCCTGCAGCACCGGTTTTACGCGCTGTTCGCGATCATTGATGAGGGCGAAGGGCGTGACGGCGCCAGGCAGGATGCCCAGCACTTCCATGAGGCGCTCTGCCGAGCCGAAGGAAGGCCGTCCCGCGCCGATGCGCCCGCCAAGCTCCTTCAGGTCGATCCTGGCATCCTCCAGGCAGACGACCAGCCAGTAGGCATTCTTCCGGTTCTTCAGGAACAGGTTCTTGCAATGGCCGCCGGTGATACTACCGCGCAATTCCCGATTTTCGTCCACCGTGAACACCGGTTCATGGCAGACGGTGCTATGGGCGATGCCCAGCTGGTCGAACCGGGCGAAAAGGTCTTTCGGGGTAGCGGGACTCAAAGACGTCATGCCGCCTCCATGGGCGCCGCGACGAGTGTTGCCGCATCGTGCCGGTGGAGTTCCATCAGAACGGTCTTCAACCGCTCGGCTGCCGCTTCGCCCACGGCATCCGAGGCAAGGGCGTCGTACTTGGAAAACAGTGCCGCCTCGCGGCCGGGATGGCCGGGTGCACCGGAGGGATTGAGGGTTTCCGACCGTTCCACCCGTCCCCCGGGCCCGGCGATCTCCACCCA
>JAJECF010000113.1 GCA_022822125.1 Alphaproteobacteria bacterium | reverse complement strand
CCGGAGCGGAGCGGAGAGCCGGGGCCCATCTCCCGCCGTTGCGGCATGCGGGACGGTCCGGAGATGGGCCCCGGATCAAGTCCGGGGCGACGATGTGAGGCTTGACGCGCTTTATGAGTCCATAGTCGAGGCCGCTGGTATTACCCGCCCGCAAGCAGTTCCGGCGCGGGGGCGATGACGGCGAAGACGGCGCCGGCGGGGTCCTGCAGAACGGCGATGCGGCCGACCTTCGGCACATCGAAGGCGGCGCGGCACACCTGGCCGCCGGCCTCGACCGCCGCCGCCGAGGCCGCATCCGCGTCCTCCACCCGCATATAGGGCATCCAGTGCGGCGGAATGCCGGGCTCCGGCGGAGCCAGCGCGCCGCCGACAGGCATGCCGGCCAGCGAGAAGTCGGTGTAGGCCCCGCCGTCCGGCCCCGGCATCGGCGCGGTGTTCGCCTCCCAGCCGAAGAGCTTGCCGTAAAAGGCCTTGGCCCCCTCCACATCCGGCGTCATCAGCTCGTTCCAGAAGAACATGCCCGTTGCGCTCATCCGCCCGTCTCCCTGTCATTCCTCCGTCACCGCCACCGGCGCCCAGAGCACATCCTCGATGCGGTCCGCGCCCGTTGCCAGCATCGCCAGCCGGTCGAAGCCGAGCGCGATCCCGGCCGACGCAGGCATGCCGTGTTCGAGCGCGGAAAGGAAGTCCTCGTCGAGGGGCAGATCGTCGCCGTGGAGCGCCCGGCGCTGGCGCCGGGCGGCCTCGAAGCGCCGGCGCTGCTCGGCGGCGTCGGTCAGCTCCCCGAAAGCGTTGGCGAGCTCCAGCCCGCCGACATAGACCTCGAACCGCTCCGCCGCGCGCGCATCGTCCGGGTCGATGCGGGCGAGCGCCGCCATGCGCGCCGGCCATCCATGCAGCACGGTCGGGCGCGCTAGGCCCAGATGCGGCTCGATGCGGTTGAGAAAGAGGCGGAAGAACAGGTCCTCCCAGCCATCCTCTGCGCCCGGCTCCAGCCCTTCCGCCCGGCAGGCGGCGGCGAGCCTCGCGGTGTCCGCCGCCAGCACATCGAGGCCGAGCCGGTCCCGGAAGGCGGCCGCCACCGACAGGCGCTCGAAGGGCGGGGCCGTCGGCACGCGCCGGCCGTTCCACCGCAACTCCGGGCCCGCCAGCGCCATGAGCGCCTCGCAATCGGGGATGAGGTCCTGCCAGCCGGCGCCCGCGCGATACCACTCCAGCAGGGTGAATTCCGGATGGTGCGTGGCCGAACGCTCGCCATTGCGGAAGACGCGCGCGAACTGGAAGAGGCGCGGCTCGCCGGCCACGAGCAGCTTCTTCATGGCGAATTCGGGCGATGAGTGCAGGCGGAGCGCGCGGGACCGCCCGTCCGGCTCGTTGAGCGCCGTCACGAAGGGCGCGACATGCACCTCCATGCCGGCGGCGGTCTGGAGCGCGGGGGTCTCGACCTCGACGAAGCCCTCGCCGTGGAACCAGTCCCGCATCCGCCGGATGAGCGCCGCGCGCCGGATGAGCGCCGGGCGCCGGGCGGCATAGACCTCGGGGTCCCACCAGGGATTGTCCCGCGCGCTCAATGGATGTCCCCTTTCCGGGGCGGCGCCGGTATGGACGCCGGGGGCCTGAGCGGATAGCGTTTCGCGCAAACGACCCTCTGACGGAGCATTCGGGAGCCCATGAACGATATCGCCATCAATGCCGAGAACCTCTGGCGGCTGGAAACGCCGGGCCATGAAGGCTGGACGCGCACCGCGCGCGCCGGCGACCCGAAGAAATACTACATGGTCTCGACCGACAGCCACGCCAATGAGCCGCCGGACCTCTGGGCCACGCGCCTGCCGCAGAAATACCGCGAGCGCGCGCCCCGCGTCGTGACCGACGAGAACGGCGTGCAATGGCGCTATTGCGAGGGCTACCGGCCGGACCGCATCCGCATCATGAGCTTCGAGGGCGAGGACTGGGTGCGCTCGCAGGCGGGCGCGGACCCCGAGGGCCGCATCCGCGACAATGAGGGCGACGGCATCGACGCCGAGATCATCTTCCCGAACAAGGGCCTCGCCATGTGGGCGACGCCGGACCCGGTGTTCGCCAACGCCCAGTGCCGGGTGTGGAACGACTGGGCCTGGGAGCAGTTCGGCGCCTGGCCGGAGAAGATGGTGCCGGTGGCGGCCGTCGCGACCGGCGACCTGGAAGGCACGCTTGCCGAGATCGAGCGCTGCGCCAGGCTCGGCTACAAGGCGCTCACCCTGCCCTGCAAGCCCATCTGGGGCGGGCATGACGTCGATCATGTCAACTACAACCTGCCGCATTTCGACCCGCTCTGGGCGCTGGTGGAGGAGGTCGGCATGCCGGTCACCTTCCATGTCAGCACCGGGCGCGATCCGCGCGCCTCGCGCGGCAATGGCGGGGCGGTCATAAACTATGTGACGCACTCGCTCTCGCCGACCATCGAGCCGGTGGCGAACCTTTGCGCCTCGGGCGTGCTGGAGCGTTTCCCGAAGATCCGCTTCGCCACCATCGAGGCCGGGATCGGCTGGGTGCCCTGGCTGCTCGACGCGATGGACGAGGCCTATCGCAAGCACCATATGTGGGTGCGCCCGAAGCTGCAGGGCCTGCCGTCGGACTATTACCGCGCGCATGGCTATGCCACCTTCCAGGAAGATCCGGCGGGCCTGGCGCTGGCGAAGGACTGGGGCCTCACCGGCAATTTCATGTGGGCGAACGACTACCCCCACCATGAGGGCACCTGGCCGCATTCCGGCGAAGCCATCGAGCGCACCATGGGCGGGCTCGACGAGGGCGACCGGGCGAAGATCCTCGGCCTGAACGCGGCGAAGCTGTTCGGGCTGGCCGTGCCGGAGCATATGCGGCCCGCCAGCGCGTGACGCCGGTCGTTCGCGTCCGTCCCGGCGGCGCAGGGCCGGCGGTAGAGGAGGAGTCCGTCGGTCTACCCGGCCCCGGTGAGGTGCAGCTGCGCCAGACCGCCATGGGCCTCGACCGCTGCGGCCTCCGGGCGCCGGCCGACGGCGCGGCCTTCGTTCCCGGCGTTGCGGCGGCGGGCGTGGCCGAGGCGGTGGGCGCGGGCGTCGATGGCGTCCGGCACGGCGACCGTCTGGCCTATGCGGACCTGCCCGGCGCCTGGCGCGCGCAACGCAATGTCCCGTCGGACCGGCTGGTCCCGCTTCCGGACGATATCGACGATGCGACCGCCGCCGCCCTCATCCGCAGGGGCCTTGCCGTCCACTACCTGTTGCGCCGGCTGCGCCGCGTGCAGCCGGGCGAGGCCGTGCTGGCGGTGGGCGCTGCCGGCGGCGTCGGCCGGTTGCTTTGCCAGTGGGCGGCGGCCGTCGGCGCGGAGGTCGTCGGCGCGGTCGGCAGCGAGGAGAAGGCCGGGACCGCAGAGGCGAACGGGTGCGGCCATACGGTGTTGCACAGCCCGGAAGACCTTGCCCCGCAGGTCTTCGGGGTCACCGACGGCCGGGGCGTTGATGCCGCCTATGATGCGGTAGGCGGCGAGACCTTCGCCCGCTGCCTCGACTGTCTGGCGCCTGCGGGCATGGCTATCGGCTTCGGCGATGTCGCCGGGCCGCCGCCGCCCCTGACCCTCCAGCGGCTGGAGGCGCAATCCCTGGTCATTGCGCGCCCGACGCTTGCGGCCTGGATCGCCGACCCCGGCGACCTGCTGGCGGCCTCGGAGGAGCTGTTCGAACTGCTCGGCGCCGGCAAGCTGAGCCCCGGCCCGCTGCGCCCGTTTCCAGTGGCCGAAGCCGGCGAGGCCGTCCGCACCCTCCTCGACCGGCGCAATACTGAATATCTTGCGCTGACGGCTTAACGCCTGCCGGAAATGACGGAGACCCCATGTTCCTCGACCACTTCAAGACGATGGCGGCCTATAACCGCTGGGCCAACGGGCGGCTCTATGACGCCTGCGCAACGCTGAGCGACGGGGACCGGAAGCAGGACCGCGCCGCGTTCTTCGGCTCGATCCACAACACGCTCAACCACATCCTGGTCGGAGACCGCGCCTGGCTCGGGCGTCTCGAAGGGCAGGCCGACAGCGGAACCCCGCTCGACACGGTCCTTTACGACGATTTCGACGAGCTGCGCCGCGCGCGGGACGCCGAAGACGACCGCATCGACCGCGTGCTCGCGGCGATGACGGAGGACCGCCTGGCAGGCGATCTCGCCTATAGCAACCTCGCCGGAACGCCGTTCCGCACGCCGATGCGGCTTGTCTGGACGCATATGTTCAACCACGAGACCCACCACCGCGGCCAGGTCCACGGCATGCTGAGCCAGGCAGGCGTTTCGCCGCCGGAGCTCGACCTGATCTACTATATCCGCTCGCTCTGAGCGGCGGCGGGCTCGCCTCTCGCATCGGCCGCAGGGCCGCCCCATATAGGGCGGGTGGGCGATATCGCGCCATATTTCGGGCCGGAGGAGGCCGACGCAGCGGTGCGCCGCGCCATCGGCCGCTATATCCGCCGACGCCGGGAGATGGCGCCGGATTTCGTCCGGCGCAATTTCCGCCTGAGGGGAACGCTCGAACTTCACCGCCGGGCGGTCGGGCGGGACCTGTTGCGAGCGCCTGCCAACCTGGCGCTCGCCGGCCCCAATCTTGGGCTCGAGGCCGCCGCGCGGCTCGCCGAGCGCGGCGGATATGAAGGGGCCGCTGCCGGGCTGCGCCGGAGGCGAAAGGTCTTCGTCACCGATGTCGCGCGGGAGATCGAGTGGCGGCTGTTCACGGAACTGCTCGAACTGCCCTACGGACGACAGCCCGGACGGACGTCGGAGCGGGATGCGCTCGCCGAGGAGATTGCGCGCGACCCGGCGGTGAGCGTCCTCCTGGAGCAGCTTTCCTCCGCATCCGAGGCGCCCGGCTTCAGGGCCTGGGCGGAACAGACGGCGGGGCGCTATGGCGAGGCGCGCCTCGCGGTCGCGGACCTTGCCGCCTCGCTCGTCTCCGCCGGCATCGGCGCGGCCGCCTTCCGGCAATGGACGCCCGGCGCGCTCTCGCTGGGCCCCGTTGCCGCGCAGGCGCTGGCGCAGCAGGCGGCGATAGCGGGTTTCCCGCTCGGCGCGGCCGCCGGCGGGTTCTGGTACGGCCTTTTCCCCGCCAAGGCGTCGACCGCCGCCATCGCGGGCCTCACCGGCGCGCTGGTGCTGCTGCCGGCCATGCTGACCGCTTTCGCGGGCGTGGCGGCCGACCCCATACAGGCGCGTCTCGGCATCCACGACCGCCGGCTCGCCAGGCTGCTGGACGCGCTCGAAGGCCGGTTGCTGGGCGAGGCCGGCCCCGGGTTCAGCCCGCGAGAGCCCTGGGTCGCGCGCATTCTCGACCTCGTGGACCTGCTGAATCTGGCCCGCCGGGCAGCGGGTTAGGGCGGAATGACGCCCCAGCTGCGGGCGATGAGTTCATAGCTGCGCCGGCGGACGGTTTCGTCATGCGTCCAGGTGACCACAGCGATTTCGTCCACGCCGAGCTCCTCGCCGATGGCCGCGATCCGCTCGACCACATGCTCCGGCCGGCCGACAATGGCCTGCTCCCGGAAGCGCGCCAGGCGCGCGGCCTCGCCGTCGCTGTATTCGTAGGCGGCGGCCTTCTCGGCGGACTCCAGCGGCAGGAACATGCCCCGGTCCCGGCCGAGCCGCCAGCGCAGGCGCGGGCCGAAATGGAACTGCGCCTCCTCCTCGCTGTCGGCCGCCAGCGCCCAGACGCAGATGGCCGAATGCGGCGCCGGCCAGTCCGCGCTCGGGCGGTAATGCTCGCGATAGAGGTCGAGCGCCTCCCTCGCCCCGCGCCCGTCGGTGAAAAACCAGGCGAAGGCGTAGGGCAGGCCGAACCAGGC
Organism: Alphaproteobacteria bacterium; assembly: GCA_022822125.1. Next base: position 8,017 of record JAJECF010000113.1, on the reverse strand, counting down.
CGCGACCTGCGCGCCGTAATTCGACGATCCCAGCATCCAGATCTGGGGTGTGGTGTCGCCCTGCGGGAAGGCGCCGAGCCTGTGGAACGGATGGTTCTCCGGCAGCGGCTCCGCCTTGAGCCAGGCCTGCAGGTCGCGGATGTCGGCGGGAAATTCCGCCGGGCGTTCATTGGCGCGCGGATTGAGCGCGAAGGCCGTCAGCCCGTCGGAGCCCGGCGCGCGGCCGAGGCCGAGGTCGATGCGCCCCGGCGCCAGCGCGTCCAGCACCCGGAACTGCTCGGCGACCTTGAAGGGTGCGTAATGCGGCAGCATGACGCCGGCGCTGCCGATGCGGATACGCGAGGTCCGGGCCGCCATGCCGGCCACCAGGATTTCGGGCGCCGTGCCGACGATGGTCGGATGGTTGTGGTGCTCCGAGACCCAGAAACGGTCGTAGCCGAGCCGCTCGCAATGCGCGGCCAGCGCCACCGTATTGCGGATCGCCTCGGCCTGCGGACGGCCTTCGGCGGCGATCGACTGGTCCAGAACGCCGAGGCGCAAGGCTCAGGCGGGCCTTGCAACGGACTGCCGGGTGAGGCCCGCCAGTTCCGCGACGGCAGCGTCCAGCGCCTCCGCCAGGGCCGGTCGGCAGTCCAGAACGGCCTGCACGACGGGGTCTTCGGACCCGCCTTCGGCGCCCGCCCCGCGCAAGGCTGCGGCCCGGGCGCCGAACAGGGAGGCGGCGGCCGCTGCCGCCTCGCCAGCGAAGGCGCGGAACCGGTCGTCTTCGGCGGCGGCGCGAAGCTCACCCGCCATCGATCCCACGGCGCGGGTGAGGCGAGCGGCGGCGTGGCGGGCGGCATCCGCATCCAGCCTGCCGTCATATCCGGCGGTGTGGTCCTTTCGCGTCTTCCCGTTCAGCGCCCTGACCGCCTCGCGCAAATCCGGATGCGCGGCGCCGAATCGCGCCGCCAAAGCGCTCAAATCATGCGTGCGGGGAAAATCGATACCGATGCGGCCCAGCATCGCCTTGGCGAGGAATTCGGCGGCATCGGCGCTCCGGGCGACGAAAAAGCCACAATCGTCAGCATCCCAACCCGGTCCAAGAGCAGTCGGAAGTCCAGCCGCCAATCGGCAGGCATCGGCTATCAGATTCACCGAAGTGCGAAGAAATTTCGCATATTCTTCTTCTTCCATGGCGGGCCTTTCCCCGGTTGCGGGACGGTCCCATGCGCCGGCGATTACCCGCCCCTCGCGCACGAGAGGGCAGGCGATATGGGCGAGCGCATTGGCCTTGCGCTCCAGTTCGACGACCGGAACCTGGAGGCAGTCGAACGCCATACCGTCTCCGGGCGGGCGCCAGCCGTCCGGGTCCTCGCGCTCGATCCGCTCGCCGCAGGTCAGGAATGCCAGGTCCCAGTCGCTGTCGGGGCGGTGGTCGCCGCGCGCGCGAGAGCCGAACAGCAGCACGGCGGAGAGGCGCGGATTGGCCGCCAGCGCCGCCTCTGCGGCCCGGCGGAGCGCTTCCGGGATCGCGCACGGCTCGGCGCGCATGGCGGTTCTCCTTCTCATCCCGGCGGCGGTTTTCTATCGGCTTCCCCGCATGCCGGCAAGCCGGGGCTTGCCTTCAGGCCGGGTTCGCATCGAGGCGGGCGGCGATGCCCCGGAGCTCTTCGGAGGCGGCAGGGTAGCGGTGCAGCACGCGCGGATCATGGCCCGGCACCACCCGGTCCGGCGCGCCCGCCAGCGCCTCCAGCCGGTCGAAGCCGGACAGCAGGTCGGCGACGTTATAGACGATCGGAAAGGGCCGGCGCTGCTCCAGATTGGCGTAGAAATGCGCGGAATCCGAGGCCAGCACCACCGGCCCGCGCCGCGTCTCGACGCGCACGCTCATCAGGCCCTTGGCGTGGCCGCCGATATGATGCACCGACACGCCGGGCGCGAGCTGCGCGTCGCCGTCATGGAAGGCCACTTCGCCTGCATAGACCTTGCGCACCATCGTGCAGACATCCTCGACATGATAGGGCGCCTTCAGTACCTCGTGGCACATGCAGGAGCCGGTGGCATATTCCATTTCCTGCTCCTGGAGGTGGAAGCGCGCATTGGGGAAGTCCGACAGCGTGCCGGCATGGTCGTAGTGGAGATGCGTCACCACCACGTCGCGCACTGCGTCCGCATCCACGCCGACAAGGGCGAGCCCCTCCTTCGGCAGGCGCTGCAGCTTCCGGTTCCGCTCCGCCGCGGTCTCGTGGTTGAAGCCTGTATCGACGATGAAGGTCCGCGAGCGCCCGACGACGGCCCAGACATAGAAATCGAGCTGGCCGGACATGTCGTGCGGGTCGCCGCCGATCATGTTCTCGCTCATCGCGCGGTCGGCCACCTCGCCGTATTTGACCGCATAAATCTCGTAGAGATCGCCGTCCTGCATGGGTCCGTCCCTCCGCCCTCTTGCCCCGGCTTGATGGCCGCCCGCCGCGCCGCTGTCAATGACGGCGGCTCAGGCCGTCGACCGGCGCAAATTCGGGCGTGCGCCCAGTATGTGGCAGACCGCGCGCGCCAGTTCCGGCCGGTTGAGAGTGTAGAAGTGGAAACTGTCCACGCCTGCCGCCGCCAGGCGCCGGCATTGCTCGGCCGCGACCGCGGTGGCGACCATGCGCCGTGTCTCCGGGTCGTCGTCGAGGCCCTCGAACTGCGCGCCGAGCCAGTCCGGCATGTCCGTTCCGCAAAGCGCCGCGAACCGCTGCGCCTGGGCGAAATTCGCGATAGGCAGGATGCCTGCAACGAGTTCACAATCGATCCCGGCCTTGCGGCAGCGGTCCCGGAACCGCAGGAAGACGTCGGTCTCGAAGAAGAATTGGGTGATCGCGCGCGTCGCGCCGGCGTCCAGCTTGCGTTTCAGATAGTCGATTTCGAAAGCGGGATCGGGCGCGTCGGGATGGCCCTCGGGATAGGCGGACACGCTGATCTCGAAATCGTGCAGGCGACGAAGCCCGGCCACCAGGTCGAGCGCATAGGCGTAGCCGCCGGGTTGCGGCCGGTAGCGCGCGCCGATGCCCGAAGGCGGGTCGCCGCGCAGCGCGACAATATGGCGAATGCCAGCCTGCCAGCAGTCGCGGGCCGCATTGTCAATCTCCTCCCGCAGCGCGCCGGCGCAGGTGAGATGCGCAGCCACGGCGAGCCCCGTCTCGCGGGCGATCCGGCCCGCCACGGCCGCGGTGCGACGGCGCGCGCTTTCCCCCGCGCCGCCGCCGGCCCCGCAGGTCACCGACACGAAGCGGGGCCCGAGAGGCGCCAGGGCCTCCAGTGCGCGCTGCAGACCGTTCTCCCCCGCCGGCGTCTTCGGCGGAAAGAATTCGAAGGATATGGCAAGCGTCACGGGACGGCCTCCGGGCGGTCGCCTGCCGTCGGCGGACGGGGCAATCGCGCCAGGCTGCGGCATGGTGCGAAGGTCTTATAGGGGCGTCCGCCCGTCCTGTCACCTCTGCCTGCCCGCAGCGTGTTTGCGGGCCCGGCGTTGTGTGCTAACCACGTTCGGGGATATGCCGGGAGGGTGACAAGGACGTCGATGCGGAAGGGATTCGAGCGCGTGCTGGGCTTGGTCTGCATGGTCCGGCCTGTCACCGCCGGAGGCCGACTGCGCCTTCCGGCGCGCGCGATCCTTCTGGCCTGCCTGCTCTGCGTCGCGGCGCCCCTGTCGTCCGGCGCCAGCGAGGAGCCGCGGGAGCCGTCCTTCAGCGACCCGCTGGAGCCGCTGAACCGAATGGTCTTCGCCATCAACGAGCTGCTCGACACGGTCATCCTCCGCCCCGCCGCCTTCGTCTATGGCAAGGCCCTGCCCCGCCCGATCCGGCACGGCGTCCGCAATGTGATCCGCCATCTCTCGCTCCCCTTCACATTCGTCAACGATGTCGCCCAGGGGGAATGGGAGCGCTCGGGCGACACGGCCCAGCGTTTTCTCCTCAACACGATGATCGGGGTCGTCGGCGTTATCGATGTCGCCGAAGACTACGGCCTGCCCCACCGCAGCACCGATTTCGGCGGCACGCTGGCGTCCTGGGGCGCGGGCGAAGGACCATATCTGGTGCTGCCGGTCGCCGGCCCCTCCAATGTCCGAGATGCGGTAGGCCTCATCGTGGAGAGCGTCGCAGACCCTGTCGATGTCGCGTTCCGCCGGGTCGATCTCGACCATATGCCGTTGATCCGCTCGGGCGTTGCGACGCTTGACTTCCGGCACCGCAATCTGGACGCGCTCGACGATTTCAAGGCGAACTCGCTCGACTACTACGCCTTTATCCGCACGTTGTACCGCCAGCGCCGGGCCTTCGAGGTCCTCGATGACAAGGAGGCGCTTCCCGGCGGCGGCGAGGATGTGTCGGACGACGGCTATGTCTATCCGCCGCCGCGGCCCGATTTCCGCAGCAACAGCGCGCCGGCCGCCTCCCGGCCGGCGCAGTGAACCCGGGAGTCCCCGCCATGCGTCCTGTCCGCCTCGCGCTTTTCCTCCCGTTCCTGTGTCTGGTCATCGCCGGCCCGGCGGGGGCGGATGGCGGCGCAGACGCCTTCATCCGGACGCTCGCCCAAACGGTGCTGCCGCAGCTGACGGACACCGCGACGCCGATCGACGAGCGGCGGGATCGCTTCCGCGCGGTCCTGAACCGGCATTTCGACCTGGACAAGATCGGCAAGCTTGTGCTCGGTCGCCATTGGCGCCGCGCCAGACCGGAGCAGCGGGCGGACTTCAGGAACCTGCTGGAAGACTATCTGTCCGGCCTTTACGCACGCCGGTTCGAGGAGCTGGCGGGCTTGGAGATTACCGTGGACGGCGTTCGCGATTTCGAGGGCTGGTCGATGGTTTACACGACCGCCCGCCGCAGCGAGGGCGCACCCGTGCTGCTCGACTGGCGGGTGGACCGCAGGGACGGGAGCTACGCGATCACCGATGTCGTGATCGAAGGCGTGAGCATGGTCATCGCCCAGCGCGAGGAGTTTTCGGCGATCGTAGGCGAATCCGGCGGCCTCGACGGACTGATGCTGAAACTGCAGGCGAGAATCGCGGGGTAGAGCGGGGCCCCTCCGACAAACTCCTTCGATACGTCTCCCTCCGGTCGGCTACTCGGGATGAGGAGAGGCGGGGGCGCCGGACGGACCGACGCAAGAAGGAGAAACCGGGCGGCATTCGCCGGTGAGTCCTAAATCGAGGCCGCTGGTATCAGCGGGCGCGTATCGAAGGAGGCTGCCCTGAGCCTGTCGAAGGGGCCGATGCCTCTGTTTCAGGACGGGCGAACCGGGGATTGTCCGGATTTCCCCGTTTCTCTCCCCGGTTCGCCGCGGCGGCGGAGACCGGCCGGGCCGCCGGTATCCGGACTACCGCCTGAGGCGGGTCAGCAGGTCGTCGAGCTGCTCCAGGCTGCGATAGTGCAGGGTGAGGCTGCCGCCGTCGCCCCGTTGCGTCAGCGACACTTTCAGACCGAGAGAGTCCGTGAGCTCCTCCTCGAGCGCCAGCGCATCCTCATCTCCGGCCGCGGCGGCCGGCGGCGGCCGGCGACGGCGCTGCCGGTCCCGCACGAGGCGCTCCACGCGGCGCACGCTCATCCCCTCCTTGGCCACACGGCCCGCCAGGCCGGCAGGGTCCGGATCCGCCAGCAGGGCGCGGGCATGGCCGGCGGACAGCGAGCCGTCATCGACCAGATGGCGCACGGGCTCCGGCAGGGCGAGAAGCCTGAGCATGTTGGCGATATGCGGCCGGCTGCGGCCCATCACGGTCGAAAGCCGTTCCTGGGAGCAGCCGAACTCCTCCAGCAGGCGCTTGTAGCCTTCCGCCTCCTCGATGGGCGACAGGTTCCTGCGCTGGACGTTCTCTGCAAGCGCGGCCTCCATCGCCGTGCGGTCGTCCAGTTCCTGCACCGTGACCGGGACTTCCTCGATCCCGGCCTGTCCCGCGGCCAGCCAGCGGCGCTCCCCGGCGATGATCTCGTAGTGGCCGGGCATGGTCGCCGCGGGCCGCACCAGGATCGGCTGCAGGACGCCGTGCTCGCGGACCGACGCCGCGAGCGCGTCGAGCGCCTCCTCGCCGAAACGCCGCCGGGGCTGGAACCGCCCGGGCGCCAGCCGGTCCCTCGGGACCATCCGGGCGCCGGTGGTCGGGCCGCGGTCCGGCGCGTCGGGAATCAGCGTTGAAAGGCCGCCGCCGAGGCGCGCGGGTCTGTCGCCGGTCATGAAGCGCCCTCCTCCCGGCGCAGGAACTCGCCGGCAAAGCGGATATAGGCCTGCGAGCCGCTGGCCTTCATATCGTAAACGATGACCGGCTTGCCGTGCGAGGGCGCTTCCGACACGCGCACATTGCGGGGTATGACGGTTTCATATACCAGCCGGCCGAACTCGGCATGGTCGCGCACATCGGCCTCGACCTCGGCGGAGAGCCGGTTGCGGCGGTCGGACATGGTGAGCAGGATGCCTGCAAAGGACAGGCCGGGATTCAGCGCGGCGCGCACCGCCTCGACGGTCTGCCGGAGCAGGACGAGCCCTTCCAGCGCCAGGAATTCGGTTTGGAGCGGCACCAGCACCCGCCGGGCTGCGGTGAGCGCATTGACAGTCAGCAGGCCGAGCGAGGGCGGGCAGTCGATCAGCACATAGTCATAGCGTCCATTCGTTCCCGCCAACGCATCGCGCAACCTCGTTTCCCGCCCGGGCGCATCCGCCAGTTCGAGTTCTGCGCCGAACAGAAGCTGCGTGGACGGGACGATGTCGAAGCCGGCAAGCCCCGTGGCCATGGCGGCGTCGCCGAGGCCGGCGCCCGCCAGCATGAGGTCCCACGCGCCCGTCCGGCGGCGGTCGGGGGCGATGCCGAGGCCGGTGCTGGCATTGCCCTGGGGGTCGAGATCGACGACGAGCGCCCGGCGCCCGGTCGCGGCGAGCGCCGTCGCAAGGTTGACGGCCGTTGTGGTCTTGGCGACGCCGCCCTTCTGGTTGACGACGGCATGGATGCGTGGGCCGTCAGCCGGCATGGGACAGCCCGGCGAGCTCGAGCAGCACGCCGTCCGGCGCACTCAGGCTCGGATGGCGGCGCACCGTCATCCGCCAGCGCGCGCGCGCCGCCTCGAGTTCCGCCTCCACGCGCGCGCCTTTCAGGAAGAGGCAGATGCCGCCCGGCGCAAGCAGCGGCAGGGCAAGGCCGATCAGCCGGTCGAGCGGCGCGCAGGCGCGGGCGGCGACGATATCGGCCTTGAGGGCGAGGGTCTCCGCGCGGGCGTTATGCACCGCCGCCGGCGCCTCCGCGGCGCGCGCCGCCTCATGCAGGAAGGCCGCCTTGCGCGCGTCGCTCTCGATGAGATCGACCGGCCCGCCGCGCATGATGGCGAGCACCAGTCCCGGAAAGCCCGCGCCGGAGCCGAGATCGGCGAGGCGCGCGCCGGCGGGAATGAGCGGCGCAAGCTGCGCGCTGTCCAGCACATGCCGGCGCCAGGGGTCGGCGAGCGTGGCGGGCCCGACGAGATTGATGCGTTTCTGCCAGCGGGCGAGCAGGTTCAGATGCGTGGCGAGGCGGGCCAATGTTTCACGTGAAACACCCGTCATGCGCGCGAAGTCCTCAGGCGCGAGCGCGCTGCACATGCCGCAGCAGCAGGGTGACGGCGGCGGGCGTGATTCCCGGCATCCGCCCGGCCGCGCCGAGCGTGGCGGGGCGGGCGGCGGCGAGTTTCTCGCGCGCCTCGTTGGAGAGGCCGTGGACGGCTGCATAATCCAGGCCCTCCGGCAGGCTGAGCGCCTCGTCCTTCCTGTAGGCGCGGATATCGGCGGCCTGCCGGTCGAGATAGGCGGCATAGACGGCCTCGATGGAAAGCTGCTCCGCGACCGCGGCGGGAATATCGGCGAGCTCCGGCCAGGCGGCGGCGAGTTTCGGCCAGTCCACGCCCCGGTAGCCGAGCAGGTCGAAGGCGCTGCGCCGCCGCCCGTCGGCATTGACCCGGAACCCGAGCGCCGCCAGCGCCGCGGGCGAGCCGCCGAGCCGCCGGACCCGCGCCTCCGCCGCCGCCAGCGCGCG
>JAJECF010000134.1 GCA_022822125.1 Alphaproteobacteria bacterium | reverse complement strand
TCGCTTGAATATCGCGGGCAGTCCCGCCGATACTCTCGGCGAGCGGTTTCTGTCCAGGGCATGTGTGGCTCCGTTCTGTCGCGAAACCGAACTGAATCACAAACCCTTGAAACCGCTCAACTCTTTTTGGGTCAGGCTCTCAAGGCGCTGATGCCCTGCCTGGAGCGGCGCGGCGGCGGCTCGCTGGTGCTGACCTCCTCGACCGCGGGTCTGCGCGCCGTGCCGAACATGTCGGCCTATACGGCGTCCAAACATGCGGTGATCGGGCTGATGCGTTCGGCCGCCATCGAGGGCGCGGCGTCCAATATCCGGGTCAACACGGTCAATCCCTCGCCGATCGACACGCGCATGATCCAGAGCCTCGAGGAGATGCACGGCGTCCAGCGCGCGGGCGCAAACCAGCCGCTCGCCGGCACGACGCCGATGCGCCGCTACGGGACGCCGGAGGAGGTGGCGCGGCTGATGCTGTTCCTGGCGAGCGGGGAGTCCAGCTTCTGCACCGGCGGCGTCTATACCGTCGATGGCGGCGTCTCCGCCGGCAGGCTGTAGAGCGGGGACCAGGCCGCCGTCCGCGCCGTCCTCCTCACTCCGAACAGCAACCGCGCCGGATCCCGAGTAGCAACCGCACCATGCAGGCGCTTCCCCCTTCTCATGCTGAGTAGCGGCTGCGTCAGCAGGCGCGTATCGAAGGAGGCGCCGCCGCCCGGGGCAGGCCCCTTCGATACGCGGCTGGCGCCGCTACTCAGGGTGAGGAACAGGGGACAGCAACGGAACACGACCATGACGTCGCATGACCCATCATGACATCCTCACGGGGGCGCCCGCACCCTTCTCGTCATGCCCGGACTTGTTCCACTGGTGTGCCAAACCAAGAAGAATTTTATTCTATAGGAACACCCTGCTGATCGAAGCGCTGCTTTCCTCGTAAGATGTTTTACCATAGGGGATATCGTGGTCCGATGCAAGCATGTTGCGTCACCATCATGCCTGTAGGATACTTGTACGAATATGGCCTTTCTGTAACGGATTGGGGATTTTATAGTGACCGGGGCCTATGGTTGCCTGAAAGCATAGCAGGAAACGGACAGGAGAAGGTCATGCCATATGAACATGGATACGACATGGATGTATCATTCTTGTGGTTCAGGGTCAGGAGGCGTACGTCGCTTCTGTGTCTTGGGGCGGGAGAGGCCTGATGGCGGCGGATGACGGCAGGAAGAGAGCGCACTCGGTGATGGCGACCGACAGCGACTGGCGCCTGGTCCGAAACCGGGCAGACAGGGCGGACATGTCGGCCTCGGAGTACCTGATCTCGCGCGGGCTCGCGCCCGAGGAGCCGGCGGAGATCGCGGAAGACCTGTCCCTGGCGGCGAAGCGCCGCGCGCTGGTGGACCTGCGCCTTCTCGTGCTGGCCGAGCGGATGCGGTTCGAGGACGAGGGCCGGGGCGCCGTCTGGCGGCGGCTGGTGGAGGAAGCCGAGGCGTCGGTGGCGGCCGACGGGCGGGAGGGCTGAGGTGGCGGCGGCCCGGCAATACTGCATCACCTGCCCGCGGTCAGACTGGCGGGCGATGCAGGACCTGGCGGAGGAAGCGGGGATGAAGACCTCGCCCTTCATCCTGAGGGAGGTGCTGGGCGAGGACTGCCGGATGGCGCTGACCGGGGACGAACAGCGCACCCTGCACGACAGCACGGTCCGCCTTGCCGCCCTCGGCGGTGAGCTCGCCGGTCCGCTTCCCGGCAGCGGGGTGACGATGGCCGAGGCGCTTGCATTTCTCCGGAGCGAGCTCCAGTCGCGGCAACGGGCTGGAAGGAGGCGGGGCGGCCCACCACGGTCCGGCGGCAGCGCGTCGGACCTGTTCGGGGACGGGCCGTCATGAGGGAGCGGAAGGCGCCCGAAGAGCTCTCGGTCTCGCATTCGATCTCCTGCACGCCGCTGCAATGGGCGCGGATGCGGGAGCTGGCGGAGCGGGCCGGCATGCGGACCTCGCCATACATCGTGGGCCGGGTACTGAAGCGCGGGGGCTTCGGTGCCGGAGAGGCCGGCCATGCGCTGGTGCTGGACAGAAAGCAGCAGCGAGCCACGCACGATGCGGCGCTCGGCGCGGAGGCGGCGCTGTCGGGCCTTTCCGGCGAAGCGTCCGCCGGGCTTCGCGGGACGGTCGCGCCGCTGTTCGAGGCGCGCCTCGACGAAATGGCGCGCGAGGGACGCGGGAAGGAGATGGAGGCGCTGCTGGCGAGGATCATCGGCCCGGAGCGCGCTGCGGACATCGCCCGCCGGGCGGCGATGCGGGCCGGCGGCGGGGAAACGGCCGGCGCGGGATGACTGGATAGAAGGTATAAGGCTGCTACGGTTGTTATCGATATACGCACTGATCGCGTATCTGAAGGGCCGGCCGTCCAGCTATGCACTCAAGAGGCCGTCTGTGGTGGGGCATTTCACGCATGACATCGTCTACGCGCGGTTGGTGCCGGGCGTCTTTGACGAGTTGAAATCCCGGAACCCGCGATTCCCGAGCGGAACGCTGCGCAACATGCATTTCCAGTGGTTCACACCGGAATTCGGACACCCGAAGCTGAAAGAGCATTTAGCAGGTGTCATGGCGCTCATGCGCGCCGCACCGAACTGGGCGAGCTTCCAGCGCAATCTCCAACGCGCCTTCCCGAAGCTGCGCGACCAGTTGGAGATGGATGTCTGACAAGGGAGCATGAGTTGACGACACCAGCCTTCCACTTCATCCGCCATTTCCCCGACGCCGAGCATGAGCGCGTCCGGGAAGTGTTCGCCGGCCCGCACGCCGCCGAGGATGCGCGGCTGGCGAAGGCCGAGGCCGAGCGGCGTGGCGCGGTGTGCAGCCCCGTCGCCCGCATGACGGAGCAGGACTGGGAAGAGCCGGACGTTATCGAGGCGATCCGCGACAGGCAGAGCGCGGACAAGTGGGCGGCAATCTGGCGCGGCGTCGCACTCGCGTTCGGCGCACTGGCGGTCATTCTTCTGAAGGTGATCTTCACGCCGCCGAAGCCGCACAGAGATGACTAAGCAGTGACGGCTCGATGAAGGAAGAGACGAAATCGGCATTCCGCCTCTGGTTGAAGGCGGAACGCGGCAACAGCGATCCAGTTATCATCGACAAGCTCAGCCGGTGTCGGCGCGTCGAGCGCCATTACCGCGTAGATCTGGATGACCTCGACCAAGGGCGCATCAAACGCCTGCTGGAGCTTCTGTGCTGCTCGCCATCGGGAGAGCCCCGCCACGACATTTACATCCGGCCGGGCTCGAATCTCTACAAGGTGACGTCCGACCTCAAGAACGCTGTTAAGGCCTATCTCGAATTTCGGATGAAGCGCTGACCTGTCGCTGGGAGGCCACCGCGTTGCGGCCGAAACACAGTACCCCAATCTAGGAAATTCCGATCCGACATAATTCCCCATAAAAAAGCGCCCTGGGCCGGAGCCTCGGGGCGTTGTGCCGAGCGTACAAGGAAAGCCCCGGAACCCGAAGGCTCCGGGGCGGAGGGACGATGCCTCAGGCGGCAAGGTCCATCTCGTAGGCTTCCGGGGGCGGCGCCGGCGGGCGGTTGTCGTTGGCCGCCCCGTCCGGCCTGGGGTCGAGGAAGTTGATGGAGCCGCGCGGGCCGACCACGATCTCGGTGGTGTAGCGGTCGTTGCCGTCGCGGTCCTGCCACTTCCGGGTGCGCAGCTTGCCGGTGACGTGCGCCTGGCGGCCCTTGGCGGCGTGCTTGCGCAGCATCTTCACCAGGCCGTCCTGGAAGACGGTGATCCTGTGCCACTCGGTCTGCCGGACATACTCGCCGGACTGCCTGTCCCGGTAGCCTTCGTTGGTGGCGA
>JAJECF010000161.1 GCA_022822125.1 Alphaproteobacteria bacterium | reverse complement strand
CAGATAGCCCCGGTTCTCCGGTCCGGCCTCGTAGCCCACGGCCCGGGCGGCCTGGTCGTAGATCTCCCACAGCTCTCCGGTGAGGTGCAGGGGGGTGTTGAGGGAGATGTAGGGGTAGCGGTGCTGGGCCGCCCAGCGGATGGTCTCGGCGCTGAACACGCCGGGCACCCAGATGCGGGGGTGGGGCTTTTGCAGCACCCGGGCCCAGGGGTTGACCACCCGGTACTGGAAGTGCTCGCCCTCCCAGGAGAACGGGCCGTCGTCGGTCATGGTCTTGACCAGCAGGTCGTGGGCCTCGTTGAACCGCTCCCGGTTGTAGGCCGGGTTGGCGTTGAGGCACACCGACTCCTGGCCCGCGCCCCGCACGATGCCCGAAATGAGGCGGCCCTTGGAGATCATGTCGATCATCGCAAGTTCTTCGGCGAGGCGGATCGGGTTCTCCGCCAGCGGCAGCGGATTGCCCAACATGACGATCTTCACCTTCTCGGTCATGCCGGCCAGGATCGCCGCGAAGATGTTGGCCTTGGCCTGCATGCAGAACGGCGCATTGTGGTGCTCGTTCAGCATGATGCCGTCCACGCCGACTTCCTCGGCGTAGAGATATTGCTCCAGGAACTCGTTGTAGAGGCGGCTGCCGTCCACCGGGTCGAAATAACGGTTGGAGAACATCAGCGCCGTCGCGCCGAACTCGAGCCCCTTGTCCGCCGGGTAAGTGGACATGGGCTGCTCGGTGAAATACATGAGATGCATCGGCCGTTACTCCCCGATGAAGTCCTGAACGAGCCGCGCCAGCGCCTCCGGGCGCTCCAGCGCGACGGCGTGGCCGCAATCCGCGACAGTTTCGAGGCGGGCGTTCGGCAGGGCCGCGGCATATTGCTCCGCGCAGTCCGCAGGCACCACCTCATCCTCCGCTCCATGCACGACGAGCGCCGGCGCCCGCACGCTGCCGAGCAAGGGCGCCAGCGTCTGGCTGTACATGTAGGGCTTCCAGGCGATGCGGAAACACATTTCGCGGCAGATGTCCCAGGCCTCGAGCTGGTCCGTCGTGGGCTCGCGCCCATAGACAGCGTCGAAGGCGGCGGGGTCCTTGAAGAAGGCCTGCGCGTAGTCGATATAGCCGATCAGCGCCTGGTCGAGGATGAAGCCCTCGCGCGGCTGAAGGCCCATCGCGCCGACCAGCACAAGCCGGTCCACATCGGCGGGCGCCATGCTCGCCATCTCGGCCGCCACCCAGCCGCCGAAACCGAGCCCCACCAGGCTCGCGCGCCCGACGCCGAGTTCCGCCAGCAGGCCGCGATAGAGCACCGCCAGGTCGCGCACGCTGCGCATCCACTCCGCGCGCTCGCTGCCGAGGCCGAAACCGGGATGGACCGGCATCAGCACATCGTGAGAGCCCGAGAGCGCCTTGGCGAACTCCGCGCGGTCCGGACAGCCGATATCGTGGTGCAGGATCAGCACCGGGCTGCCCGCGCCGCAGCGGCAATAGCGCACCGGCACCCCCGCTACGTTCGCTTCCCGCCAATAGTCGTCGCAACCCCCGGCCATCCGGCTGTCCCTTCTCTTTCCCCGGCAAGCCTCAGCCTAGACCGTTTGCGGCTTCGACGGAAACCGGGCTCAAGGCGTATTGCGGGCGCGTGCTTCCAACCGTTCCAGCCAGTCGCGGAAATGCGGGCACTCGGCGCGAATGCGGTCCAGTCCGATTTCCAGTGCGGCGAGGCTGCCCATCAGCGGTTTCTGATAGGCAGGGAACAAGGTCTCGATGCGCTTGGAAGGCGCCGTTTTCGGCGAGTCGTCAATTGCTTCCGGATTCGGGAAACTGTCCCGGATCGCCTGAAGCCGGGAAATCAGGTCGGGACGCCCTATTGCTGTTCCGAACGCTCCGCAGTCGCTGAACAGCATGGCCTCGAATTCATGCATCATCACCAGCGGCAGGAAGCGACCCCGGTCGAAACTGCTGCCCATCCGCTCTGCGATACAATTCCGCAGCGCGGCTTCGACCGGGGCTGCGCCTGCCGACGCAGCCCTTCCCGGCCACGCTCGCGGTCCGCTCTGCGGCAGCGCGTAATAGTCCACCATCAACGCCACCGTTGCCGTCCGGTCTTGCCACAGATGACGTTCGAGGTCCCTGCGGGCGGAGGACCAGCCGCGAATTCCGCCGCGCCGGGAGCGCTGTCGCGCGTTTCCCAGCAATCTCGCGCCGATGTTGGTGTAGCCGAAATTACGGAGATGAGGAGCCAGCACTTCGTTGACGAAAGTCTCCTCCGTCTCGCCTTCGACGAGAACGAGCAACCGCGTCATGTCATCAGCTATTCACGCCTTCGGGTGCCGGGCGGCCGCCGAAGTGATTCTTCTCCCACAACTGGCCAAGGCTGTAGTCCTCCAGCCACTCCCGCAGCGGCTCTGCCTCCAGCCGGTTGAGCCGCGTCTCTCCTCCGACGCGCTCTGCAACCAGAATGTCCTCCGGTTCCAAGTGGTCCAGCAAGCCCGGAGACTGCGTGGCTACTACAATCTGCGTTTCCTTGGACGCGGAACGCAGCATGGCGGCGAGCATGGCGATGGCGTAGGGGTGCAGACCCAGTTCCGGCTCGTCGAGAAGAACGATCTCGGGCCGAAGCTCCGCCGGCTGCAGGAGCAGCGCCGCCAGCGCCATGAACCGCAGGGTTCCGTCGGAGAGGGAGGAAACGTCGAAATAAGCATCCGAGTTCCTGTGCCGCCATTCGAGCAAGATGGTATCGGGATTGAGCTTCAACGGCTCTAGGGCGAAGTTGTCGAAGAACGGCGCAACCTGACGAATCGTGTTCCGAGTCAGCCGGTAGGAGGCTTCATGCCTCTCACGCAGGAGATAAAGAAAGGCTGCTAGATTTGAGCCATCTTCCCTGAGGAAGCGGTTATCATGGAGCTTAGATGTTTTCTTCATCGGAGAATGAAAATTGGTGTCGTGAAAATGATATTGCCGCCATGACGTAAGCCGCTCTCTACATTTGTCTTCTATGGCTCCATCTTTTTTGCTTTTATCAGCAATTAATTTTGTGAAGCCGGTTGCATAACTGAAACTAGTTCCAATCCTATCGGAAACAATGGGGTGTAACCGTAAACGGCAATGTTCCCCGTTGGAAAAATCGATTCGTATGTCCGCAACCTCTGTGTGCCGGGTGCCGAAATGCAACGTTTTATCTGCGCCCCCAGACCGTTCTACATGAGCATTAACGCCACCGCGACTGTAGGCTTGAAGGAACGAAAACGCATCAAGGAAATTTGACTTGCCAGACCCGTTCGCCCCGATCAACACATTGAGCGGGCCGAGCGGCACCTCGACTTCTGCACCGAAGCTTTTGAATCCGGCAATTGCTATGCTCTTGAGCATACTCACATAACGCTATCCGTGGCCCGGCTTGCAGCCGCTACAGCCTGCACCGGCAGCCGGCGCGCGTCCACAGGGAAGGGCTGCCGCTCTCACGCGATCCGGTCGCCCTGCTCGATTTTCGGGGCGGTGCGGTTGTCGATGCCGGGGAGCATCTGGGCCGGGTCGCGGGTGACGACGACATCGACGACGCTCGGGCGGTCCTTCTCGGCGAGCGCCTCGGCGAAGGCGGCGTCGAGGTCGGCCGGGTCCTCGACGCGCACGCCGTGGCAGCCGAGCGCGCGGGCGGCGGCGGCATAGTCGGTCTCGGAGAGGTCGGAGGACTGGTAGCGGCCCCCGTACATGGCGTGCTGGAGCGCCTTCACATAGCCCGACGCGGCGTTGTTGACGACCGCCACCGTGACGCCGAGGCCGAGGCGGCGCGCGGTCTCGATCTCGCCCAAGGTCATGTTGAAACCGCCGTCGCCGGAGAGCGCCACCACCGGCCGGTCGCCGGCCGCGAGCGCCGCGCCCATGCCGCCCGGCAGGCCGTAGCCGATGGAGGCGAAGCCGCGGTCGGCGATATAGGTGCGCCCCGCCTGCCGCGTGTCGTAGAGCAGCCCCGTCCAGTGGCCGGCGAAGCCGCCGTCGGCCACAAGGATGCCATCGTCGGGGAGCGCGCTGCGGATGGCATGGACCAGCCGCGCCATGTTGACCGGCTTCTCGGCGCTTTCGTAGCGGGCGCGGGCCTCCTCGCGCCAGGCGGCGTGGCGGCGGGCGGCCTCGCCGGTCCAGGCGCTGCGGTCGATGCGTGCGTCGCAGGCCGCCGCCAGGTCGTCGAGGCCGGCCTGGGCATCGCCCCAGAGGCCGACATGCGCGCGCGCCGCCCGGCCGATCTCGCCCGCCTCGATTTCCAGGTGGATGAGCGGGATATGCGCGGGCGGCAGCGTGTAGCGCTTGGTCGCGATCTCGCCGAGCTTGCAGCCGACCGCGATCAGCGCGTCGGCCTCCTCGATCAGCCCGTTGGCGATGCGGTCATAGCGCCCGAACAGGCCGATGGAGAGCGGATGCGTGCAGGCGATGGCGCC
Organism: Alphaproteobacteria bacterium; assembly: GCA_022822125.1. The sequence continues at coordinate 6,326 of JAJECF010000161.1, read as the reverse complement.
TTTGCCGGACATGGTGTGCGCGACCGGCACGCCATGCGTCTCGGCGAAACGCCTGAGCGCCTCCCAGGCTTCGGAGAGGTGGATGCCGCCGCCGGCGAGCAGCAGCGGGCGCTCGGCGCGGTCGAGGATGGCGGCGGCGCGCTCCACCGCCGCTGCATCGGGGCGGGCGCGGAGCGAGGGGATGCGCTTGCACGCCTCCTCCACATAGAGCGCTTCCTCGCTGAAATCGAACTCGCCATGCGCGATATCCTCCGGCACGTCGAGGATGACCGGGCCGGGCCGGCCGCCGGTCGCCACCGCGAAGGCGCGGCGCACATGCTCCGGAATGCGCTCGCCCACCTCGACGCGGATCACCTCCTTCACCGCCGGCGCCAGCATCTCGATCTGGCGGGTCTCCTGGGTCATGTTCTTCCAGGCATGCGCCCGGTTGGCGTCGCCCACCACGGCGATCATCGGCACGCCGGCATTCAGCGATTCCACCAGCGCGGTCAGCAGGTTGGTGGCGCCGGGGCCGAGCGTCGCATCGACCACGCCGGGCCGGCCGGTGACGCGCGCCCAGGCGTCGGCGGCGAAGGCCCCGCAGCGCTCGTCATTGATGAGCGTGTGGGTCATGCCGAGCGCGCGCACGCCGTCATAGAAGGGCAGGAGCTGGAAGCCCGCCATGCCCCAGATCGGCGCCCCGCCATAGGCGTTCAGCATCTCGGCGACGGCGCGGCCGCCATTCATCCGCCGCGTCGGGTCGTTGCGCCGGTCGGTCATGCGAAAAGCTCCGCGAATTGAGGGACGGTCATGCCGGGCGCCGCGCCTGCGGCGCGGGCCAGGCTGTTGGCGGCGGAAAGCCGCCCGGTGTTCCAGAGCGAGCGGGCGTCGCCGATGCGCGCGGTCGCGCCTTCGACGGCTGCGGCCGGCACGCCCATGCCTGCGCAGGGCTCCAGCCGGCTGATTCCGGCCTCCTCGCAGCCCATGCCGGCATCGTGGCAGACGACGGCGCGCACGACATGGTGGATGACATAGCCCGGATTGCCGCGCAGAAGCGCGCCGTGGCTGCCGGAAACGACCACCTTGTCGCCGTCCGCGGCTTCGAGCAGCGAGAGCGAGTCGAGGCCGACAACGCCGGGCGCGGGTTCCATCCGCGCCTCCTCCAGCGGCGGCAGGACGCCCTGGGGCTCCGACGCTTCGGCAAGCAGCGCGCCCGCCTCTTCCGCTCCCATGCCGATGCGGCAGCCAGCGCGGGCGGCGGCCTCGTTGACGGCGGAGAGCACGCCCCGTCGGGCCATGTCGGCGCCGTCGCCGATACGCGCGCTCATATGGTCGATGGCCGCCGCGCCCATGCCGACCGTGTCCAGCAGGGCGAGCGCGCCGACGCCCGCCCGGTCGAGGCCGAAGCCGGCGTCGTTCAGCATCACGGCCCGCAGGCCCGCCTTCGCGGCCACATCCGCGCAATAGGCCCCGCCATGGCTGCCGGCCAGCACGACGCGGCCGCGATGGGCGGGTTCGACATGCGTGATCGAGTCGATGACGATCATGGGAGCCTCGCGGGGCCGATGGCTCAGGCCGTGAAGACGGGCTTGTCGCCGGGGGCGGGGGTGCCGGAGAAGGCGCCGGCCTGCATCACGGCGCGGCGGCCGCCATGCGCCTCGACCAGCGCATCCTGGCTGGCGCGGGCGCGGCGGTGGACCTCGTCCGGGTCGCAGACCTCGCGCAGCGCCGCCATGAGCCGCGCGACCGTCTCCGGCTCGCTTGCCGCCAGATTCCGGCGTTCCCCGGGGTCAGCCTCCAGGTCGAACAGTTCGGGCTCGAAGCCGGTATAGCGGATCAGCTTCCACCGGCCCTGCCGCAGCATGAAGCAGCCCGAGACGGCCCCGGCCGCGTGATATTCGCTGAACACGGCGCGCTCCGGTTCGTCGCCGAGCGTCCAGAGCGAGCGGCCGGGGAGCGCGGGGTCGGCCTCCAGGCCCCCGCATTCCAGGATCGTCGGATGGCCGTCCAGCAGCGAGGCCGGCGTTTCGCAGACCCGCCCCGCCGGCACGCCCGGCCCGGCGGCGATCAGCGGCACGCGGACCGCCTCGTCATACATGTTGGACTTGCCCCAGAGGCCGCGCGCGCCGAGATTCTCGCCGTGGTCGCTGGTGTAGATGACGCGCGTGCCGCCTGCGAGCCCGGCATCGGCCAGCGCCCCCAGAACGCGGCCGATATTGTCGTCGAGGAAGGAGCAGAGCCCGTAATAGGAGGCGATGGCCACACGGCGCGCCTGGTCGTTGAAGAAGCTGTCATAGGGCTGGGCCTCGGCATAGGCCTCGATCCAGGGGTGGCGCGGGCGCAGGCGGTAGTCCTTCGGCAGCGGCATCTCCGCCGGGTCGTAAAGGGCGAAGAAGGGCTCCGGCGCGATCAGCGGGAAATGCGGGCAGACGAACGAGACGAACAGCATCCAGGGACCGTCCGCCGCCGGGGCCTCCTCCGTCAGCCAGCGCACGGCCTCATCCGCAATCGCCCGGTCGTAGCGGGTGTAGCCGCTCTCGCCGGGGCCGATCTCGCGCGAAAACTTTGCCCCGTCGAAGCGGATCGGCATCGGGTCCTTGATCGCGCCATACACATCGCCCTTGCCATCCACCACATGCATCGGGCGGATCTGGGTGTCGAAACCGGTCGGGTCCGCCTCGTCGCGGTAATGCAGCTTGCCGATGGAGAGCACCGGGCGGCCCGCCGCCTGCAGCGCATGGCCCCAACCGGGCACGCTGCCGTCATAGGGGTGGCCGTTGTCCCATGCGCCGATCTCGTGGACATGGCGCCCGGTGGCGAAGGCGGCGCGCGCCGGCACGCAGATCGGCGAGGGCGTGTAGGCGTTGGAAAAGAGCGTGCCCCGCGCCGCCAGCGCGTCCAGGTTCGGCGTCTTCACGACGGGATGGCCGGCAACCCCCATCGCATTGGCGGAATGTTCGTCGGACATGATGAAAACCAGGTTTTGCGGCTGCATGGCGCGGCGTTTCTCCGCCCGGAGGGGGCAGCGCCGATTGAAGCCGATTGCCCGGCACTTTCCAAGACGGACCGGCCGGCGGCCTGTCCTCCCGTCCGGCGAACGGATAGTCTGACGGGAACCGGGAGAGGCGGGCTCATGGCGATATTCGGCAAGATCCTGGGCGGGGTGCTGGGCTTCGCGGTCGGCGGGCCGCTCGGCGCGCTGATCGGCGCGGCCGCCGGCCACGGCCTGATCGACCGGAGCCGCAACCGCGCGGCCCTGGAAGGCAACGGGGCGGATGAAGAGCAGGCCAGCGTCGTGTTCGCGCTCGGTGTGATTGCGCTCTCCGCCAAGGTCGCCAAGGCCGACGGCGAGGTCACGCGCGACGAGATCCGCACATTCCAGCGGATATTCCCATTCGACCCGGAGGAACGGGACCGGATCGGCGAGCTCTATAACGAGGCGCGGCGGAGCGCGGACGGTTTCGAGGCCTATGCCGAGCAGGTGCGCGGCGCGCTTGCGACGAAGCCCGAGCTTCTGGCCGAGGTCGTGGATGCGCTCTACACCATCGCCGCGGCCGACGGGGAGCTGCATCCGGCGGAAGAGCGGATGATCCAGCGTATCGGCGCGATCTTCGGCCTCGGCGATTACGAGATGGCTTCGCTCCGCGCCCGCCACGCCGGCGGGTCGCGGGCCGGCGCGGCGGGCGGCAGCGGCGCGGCGGACGCCTATGCCGTGCTTGGCGTGGAGCCGGGCGCCACGGACGAGGAACTGCGCACGGCGCATCGCAAGCTGGTGCTGACCTACCACCCCGACAAATTGGTCTCGAAAGGGCTGCCGGAGGAGTTCATGCAGCTTGCCAACGACCGCCTCGCCGCCATCAACGCCGCTTACGAAACCGTGACGAAGGAACGCCGGGCGCGCTGAGCCCGGCGCTCCGGGGAAAGTCCCAAATTCGCTTTGTTTTTCCGGACCGGTCTGGCAGGGTTGCGGTCCTGCACTGCCGTCAACCCAAGCGGAGCGCGAACCCGACATGTAGCGGAGGAGGCCGCCAATGACCCGTCTCAACAAACCGACCCGGCGCGATTTCATGAGAACCGCCGCCGCGGGAGCCGGCGCCGCCGCGTTTTCCTCCGTGTTCCCGGCCATCTCGGCCGATGCCGACGATGCGATCCTGGTCGGCGGCCTGCACGACCTCTCGGGCTTCATCGATTTCGCCGGCATCCCGATGAACCAGATCATGCTGATGGCCATCGAGGAGATCAACGCGCAGGGCGGCCTGCTCGGCCGCGAGGTCAAGGGCGTCGTTTACGATCCCCAGTCCAACATGTCGCTCTATTCGCAATATGCGACGCAGCTTGCGCTGAAGGACAAGGTCGCGGTCGTCATGGGCGGCATCACCAGCGCCAGCCGCGAGACCATCCGGCCGATCTTCCACCGCTTCAAGACGCTCTACTTCTACAACACGCTCTATGAAGGCGGCGTTTGCGACCGCAACGAGATCACGCTCGGCACCACGCCGGCCCAGACGGTCGAGCAGCTCGTGCCGCACACCATGAATCTGTGGGGCAAGAAGGTCTATACCATCGCGGCGGACTACAATTACGGCCAGATCACCGCCGCCTGGGTGAAACGCTATGTCGAGCAGAACGGCGGCGAGGTGCTGTCCACCGACTTCTTCCCGCTCGACGTGACCAATTTCGGGCCGACGATCTCCAAGATCCAGGAGGCGAAGCCGGACATGGTGATGTCCGTGCTGGTCGGCACCGGCCATCTCGGCTTCTACAACCAGTGGGCCGCGGGCGGCATGAAGGACGAGATCCCGATTGCCTCGACGACCTTCGGCGCGGCGGGCGCGGAAATCGAGATCATCGCGCCGGAAGTCGCCAACGGCATCATCACCTGCTACGGCTACTATCCGCAGATCGATTCGCCGATGAACAATGCCTGGGTCGAGTCGGTCAGGAAGCGCTATCCGGACGACACGCCCTTCCTGACGGAGTTGTCGGCATTTACCTGGGAAGGCATGATGATCTGGGCCGATGCGGTGCGGACCGCGGGCAGCCTCGACCGCATGGCGCTCATCGAGGTGATGGAATCGGGCAAGGAATACGAGTTCCCGTCCGGCAGGGTCACCATCGACCGCAAGACCCACCACGCGATCCGGGACGTCTATGTGGCGGACCTCCGGGACAAGCAGTATGTCATCAAGGAGAAATTCTCCCAGGTCCAGCCGGTGGACACCCAGACCGTCTGCGACCTCGAGAAGGACCCGAACGCCAACAAGCATTACGAAATCTCGCTCAACTAGAAGGCGTTGCCGACCGTCCGCCGCCTTGACCTGCGGGCCGGGGCGGCGGTGGCGGGGTCGTTCATGGATTTTGCCCTCATCGTTCTGATCGAGCTGCTTCGCGCGGTTGCGGGGCTTGTGCTGATCGCCGCCGGGCTCGCGATCATCTTCGGCATGATGCGGGTCATCAATATCGCCCATGGCGAGTTCCTGATGCTGGGCGGCTACACCGTGGTGCTGACGACCAAGCTGGGGGTCAATCTCTGGGTGGCGATCCTGGTGCTGGCGCCGCTGTTCGTCGGCGTGTTCGGGGTCATCGTCGAGCGCTGCATCATCCAGTTCCTCTATAACCGGCTCCTGGATTCCATCCTTGCGACCTGGGGGTTGAGCCTGCTCATCATCGGGGCGGTGACGGTGGTGTTCGGCAACACGGTCGAGGGCGTGGCGACGCCGCTCGGCGGCTTCGCCATCGGCGACTACAAGATGGCCAGCTACACGCTGGTGCTGATCTTCGCGGCGGCGCTCATCCTGGCCGCCATCTTTGCCGGGCTCAAATACACCCGCTTCGGGCTGATCGCGCGCTCGACCATGCAGAACCCGAACATGGCCGAGGCGCTCGGCGTCAACTCCAAGCTGGTCTATATGGCGACCTTCGGCATCGGCGCGGCGCTGACCGGGCTGGCGGGCGGCCTGCTGGCCCCGATCGCCGGCGTCGTGCCCAGCATGGGCATCTATTTCATCGGGCAGGCCTTCATCACCGTGGTCACGGGCGGCACCGCCATCGTCGCCGGCACCCTCAGCGCCTCGACCATGCTCGGCACGCTCAGCCAGAGCATCACCTTCCTGTCCGGGCCCGTCTTCGGCGACGCCGCGCTGCTGCTCGTCGCGCTCATCCTTCTCCGGCTGCTGCCGCAGGGCATCACCGGGCGCATCTTTTCGCGCAGCCTCTGAGGCGGGGAACCGATGGCGGCACCCGGATACTGGCGCGGCGTTGCCCTGGTGGCGGCGATTTTCCTCGCGATCCTGCTGTTCGTCCCGGCCTGGTTCGACCTCTTCGAGGTCCTCCAGATGACGCAATAT